>NZ_JAKKSE010000004.1:0-288905 GCF_025653595.1 Shewanella sp. SM95 | reverse complement strand
CTCCATAACGATAAGGCAAGGCTCAATTTTCGCGACAAAGGGCAGCAAGTCTTTGCGTCTAAGCATTTTCTTTTTGATTAACTTGCCCGCTTTATCGACGCCAACAGCATGAAAAACAGACTTTGCGATATCTAAACCGATTGTAGTAATCTTCATAGGTGGACCCGTCCTCTTTCTGATGAGTTTTAGCGACTACATCGTGGCCCATTGCGAGGCCGATTTAAAGTGGATGGGTCCATTCCATTATCCTTGCCCACTAACAGAAATGATTCTGACTACCTGTTTTATCCTTGATAACTCCAAACCTAAAATAGAAAAATCGCCATAATTTTAGGCCGTTACTACCACTTAATTACAACAATCCTTTACATAAAGGCTTTAGTGAACGCTTCCTTCGACTGGCGAATGTAGTTACGGGCGCTTTTGGCGTGCTGCTCCCACACGGCGCGATCGCTAGGATCGGTAAAGGGGTTTTGCTCGGCGGCAATTGAGCGCTCAAATTTGTCGTAGAAGGTCAGCATGGCCGAAGTGATCTGATTAAAACGTTCCTTGAACTCTTGAAATTCATCAATCTTCTCAGTGGTTTTAATCATGTACTGCACTAACTCTGCATTGCTGTTCGAAGCCAATAGCGCCTCAGCTTTAGCACTGATATTGGCACTCGCCTCGGCAATCACCAGCGCGCGTGCCTGCTCGTCTTTACTCATCACTCGGCTGTAATTTTCAGGTGTGCGGGCAATACTGGCATGCTGTAAGTAACTGCGCAGATGCTTATCGAGATCCTTACGGAAATTATCTAAGTTCTTCTGCATACTGACTAAATCATTGTCGAGTGCAGTGACTTGTTGCAGTTCTTTTTCGATTTCAGACATAAACCGTTCGGCCTGCTGATAAATTTTCAGGCCATTTTCTTCAGCAAACTTTTTATCACTACGGCTTAAGTCACTGTTGTCATAATTAGAGCGATCAAAAGTCGCCGCTAAGAATGACTTAAAGGGTTCGGCAAAGGCGGAATACGCACCGGCACTGACCACGTTTAAGGTGGCAGTAGCTAAGTCACCAAAGGGTTTCACCATAGAGCCTAAACGCGCCTGTTGGAGAGGCGATGCCACACGTTTAGCGTCAGTTAAAACCGACCTAAAAGTGTTATATCCCATAGGGTTAGACATTTTATTGCGCTCAGACGTCGCCAACACAAAGGTGATACTTGAATAAATAGCATTCGAGTACTCGAGGTATTGTCTTTGGCTCTCGAGCTGGGCGGCATAATTTTTACCTAAAGTACGAAAGGACTCAGACTGCACTTCGTAATTCTTGTCAGCTTTCAGCTTATCTAAAATCCCGCCGATAATTTTCTGCTCATTTTTTTGCAGGGCCATATCAAGGCGAATTTTGCCTAAGCTCAAATCGTCCAAACTGATAGGGCCATTAATGGCCTCAATATCAAGACGGATATATTGGCGACTCGGATCATCAATAGACACTCGGTGTGCTAAATATTCGTTAGCCCCAGGGGTGATATCGATTAAAGCAACATGCTGCCACTGGGCATCGAGCTTTAATACCGGAGAGGTCAATACATTGATTCGATATTGGGTTTGAGTATTCTGGGTTTTGACCCAAAACTCTAATAGACCCGCTTCAGAAATAGGGTACTTACTGACGATACTGCTATTGCCTTCGACGCAAAGCAGCGCACTTTCACCTGTGTGAGGTTCAGCGCCTTCAAATTGACAACCCATGATCCACGACCAAGGTTGAGATAAACGATTGCCTTCGAAGTCGCTGGCAAACACTAACTCATTCTCTTTGGCACTGGCATTAACTGTCGTTAACACGCCAAGCAACAGCATAGAAATGACTGCAGTGGTGCGCATAAGGGCCTCATAAAACATAAATTACTAAAATCAACGAGCGAGTCATTCGGCTCAATACCCAGTCATATCAACAATCAATCGACCCAAAAGCCTAAGCGAACTCAGTCTGTTAATTGAGGGCTATAGCCTCGGCTCAACAGCACGCTTGGATAAGTCATTTTTGATTGCAGATTAAACCAGCGAAATGTACCAGAGGCCATCATCCCACGCTAGCCCTAAGTCATGTTTAACGACGAAAGATATGTGGGCAATTACAATCGGGGCCATTAATCACCCCAATTGTAAAATTTACGTAAAACTAAACACTTATGCCACAGCTACAGGTTACTTGCCTCGCCCCTTGTCTTGTCAATAAATCAGGCGAAACCAATACAAACCAAAGCAAGGATTAATGCAGACGTGCCTCGACTCGCTTCATGGCGTAAAACATCCATATCGTCAAGATAGTGCTACAGGTCGCGAGCGACACCCACACACCAATCACGCCGAACGCCCATGCAAAGCAGTAGATAATCGCAGCGATAAGAATAAGCTTAGCGCCCGTCAGCATAGAAGCTTGTTTCGAACAATTAATCGCTTGGAAGAAACTCGCACCAACTAAGATTAAGCCTTCCATAGGCAAGCCCCAAAAATACCAGCGCATACCTTCAATCGCCACTGGTGTTAAATTCGGATTATCACCGGCAAACAAATACACTAACCATTCAGGGCGAGAATAAATCAGCGCTAAACCTAAAGCTGCGGTAAGTAACGTCATACCAAAGGCAATATTGCGCGCTTGTTTAACCCTGTCGAAACGCCCAGCTCCCGCGTTGAAGCTATAAATGGGTTGAGTACCAAGCGCAATGCCCTCAAAAATCAGATAGAAAAACGCTTCGGTGTAACTCACCACACCATAGGCGGCCACATGTAATGGACCGCCAACCCACAAAAAAGCCGTATTATGCAAGGTTAACACTATCGACAAATACAGATTCATCAAAAAGCTGGGGAAACCAACGCGGGCTATATTAAGGCAATTATCGAGCTTGAGCTTCATCTGCTCAAAAGTGATTTTAAGCTGAGTGCGCGGACTGAAAAAATGCTGTAAACACAAAAGCCCCGTTACCGCCTGCGACAACATAGTCGCAATCGCTGCACCTGCTAAACCAAAGGGGAAAACCACAATAAACAGCCAGTCTAAGAAAGTGTTTAATACACCACCCAAAATCAGCACCCAAGTCACCATGGATGGCCTGCCATCATTACGCAGCAGTGTGGTGAAGGTCATTGAAATTATGGGGAAATGACACAGTGCAAAATACCAGAATAAGTATTCGTTAGCATTTTCGAGCATCTCACCTTGCGCCCCAAGGGCAACCAAAATATCTCGCGAGAATATCCCACCAACAAGGGCAAAAAAGCATCCCGTTAATAAACATAACGTAAAGGCATTACCCAGTAGTTTACGGGCCTTGACTACATTACCTTGGCCAAGATTGATTGACACTAATGCCGCGCTACCCATACCTATCATGGCGCCAATAGCGTATAAAATCGCGCCCACAGGGTAAGCTAGCATCATCCCCGCCAGCCCTGTTTCACCTAAATAGTGGCCAACAAAGATGCCATCAATTGTCACATATACGCCCGTGACCAACATAGAGGCTATGGTGGGTATGGTATAGCGCCAAAAAAGCTTCGCAATCGGCGCCTCGAGCAAGCTCATATCCGCAGGAGCATGATTAGATGTTGTTGCTGTCATTAGCGTTTCTCACAAAAAGGGGGGCTAGAGTCGTATCTATCTAGAAAAATGATCGGGTGAACAAAAATGCGACAATGGATTGTACCTAAAAATAGCGAGAACTCAAAGCATGTTCATTGTGAATAATTAACAATAAAGATTAATCATCACAATGACTTAAGCAGAAACAGTCCAATTTCAGCCAAATGACAAACTCAGTACAGTTCAATAACAGATGTGGGTTAATTCATCATTTTCTGCTACTTTTTTGGTGTTTAAGGCCGAATTAGGTAAAGTATCCGTTCAAGCAAGCCCATTAACGTATTTAAGCAAGATGAAATCATTAAATTTATAAATTTAAGCTTTTGATAATTAATGGGTTAAACAGAAATAAATTCAATAACAATAATAAGGGAAGGACATGAGTCAAAATAGTCCAAATGCAGGCAACGATCTGCGAGAAGTCAAACAGCTCGGCATGTGGGCCTCCATTACTAGCTTAGGTTATGTGTTTTGGTTAGTTGGCGGTATGGAATTAGTCGAGCGTATCGCCTACTACGGTGTTAAAGCCAGTGCTGGACTGTACGCTAAAGCGCCAGAGTCTGCGGGCGGCCTTGGGATCAGCCTGAGTGACTACGGCATTATTATTTCCCTCTGGGCGATCATGCAAACCTTTGTGCCCGTGTTCACCGGTGGCATGTCTGACCGAGTGGGCTACAAAGAAACCATCTTCGGCTCCACCATCATTAAAATCTTTGGCTATCTCGTCATGGCATTCTTCCCCAGCTTTTGGGGCTTCCTTGTCGGTGCATTACTCCTTGCCATAGGCACAGGGATATTTAAACCGGGCATTCAAGGCACCTTAGTGCTGTCCACTAATCGCAACAACACTTCAATGGCTTGGGGCATTTTTTACCAAGTTGTAAACATTGGCGGTTTCCTCGGGCCTTTAGTTGCTGTGCATATGCGCCAATTGTCGTGGGACAATGTATTTTTCGCCTGCGCCGCAATTATCTCACTCAACTTCTTATTCTTACTCACCTATACCGAGCCTGGTAAAGCCGAGCGACTGGAACGCAATAAGCAAATAAAATCGGGTGAAGTCGAACAAGAATCCCTGTGGCGTGATGCTTGGCGCGAGTTGAAAAAGCCGATTGTAATCTACTATATGCTCGTTTTTTCAGGATTTTGGTTCTTGTTCAATGCCCTATTCGATGTGCTGCCTATCCATATTTCCGAATGGGTCGATACCAGCGTAATCGTCACCTCCCTCTTTGGCAGCGAAGGCACCAGCAACGGCATTCTGCAATTTTGGCTTGGCCTCAATAACGAAGGCACTAAGGTGATGCCAGAAGGCATGCTCAACCTCAATGCGGGCCTGATTATGACCTGCTGCTTTATCGTTGCGGCGCTGACGGCTAAATACCGTATTACTACCGCTATGTTTATTGGTTGTTTGCTGAGTATTTTAGCTTTTGTGTTTATCGGTGCTTTCCATGCGGCATGGTTTATCGTATTCGCGATTGCCATGTTCTCAATTGGCGAAATGATGATTAGCCCGAAGAAAAACGAGTTTATGGGTAATATTGCTCCCGAAGGCAAAAAAGCCATGTACTTGGGATTTGTGATGTTGCCCCAAGGGATCGGCTGGGGATTAGAAGGCTATTTTGGCCCTAAACTCTATGAGATTTATGCATCAAAGGAATTGTTTTCGCGAGATTTATTGCTAGAGCGCGGTATGAACAGCACTGAGGTCAGCGCCATTCCTCAAGGTGAAGCCTTTACTACCTTGGTGAGTTACACAGGTGAAAACGCACACGATCTCACCCAATTGCTGTACCACAGCCATAACATTGGCATGGCGTGGTACATCATCGCCGCCATAGGGACTATCTCAGCGGTAGGAATTTACATCTATGGTAAGTGGTTACTCACACTACAAAGAGCCCAGCAAGCCGCCTAAGTGAAACTCGCTGACCTCATTTTGGGCAAGGACGACAAAGACAAGATAAGGGCTAGATGATGGCAAGGTGAGGAGCGATCCTCATCTTGCCTCATCAGTATCAGAAAGATCTTGTCAGCAACTCAGGCGTAAATTGTTCGGGCGACAGCAATAGGCCTAGGCTTTCGATTTGTGCATTCAAACGATTGAGATCTTGAGTCAGTGTCGGCAAGGTCAGCGTATTGTCATCGAGTACATACACTTGCCTTAAACTGGTGTAATAAAACAGCAGTATAATCAAAGCATTCACGTCATTTTGCGCTGCAGCGCCTTTAATCTTTATCAACTTACGATAAATACGATTATGGAGTTGCTTTAATTGCCACACATAATAAATTTCACTGAAAAAAGGTCGGTCTTTTAAGTTGTAAATCACGGCGCTACACAGACCCAGACTGAAAATTACGCCTAAGAGATTCAAGTGAAAATTACCTGTTGGCTCACCTGGCACTGGCGTTGCCCCAAACAGCGCAATGAGTCCAGTACCAAAAATCAGTGATAACACGACTAAGCTAACAACTAGAATAACAATGAATAAATTCATGTTTTTACGATACAAGGTTTTATCTATTTCCTGCAGCTTCATAACATCCCGCTCAAATAAACCGCCCAGCATTGGCGTATAAATCAATGAATGGCAGAGCATACCGCAATCCCCTTTATTCGGCCTTAACTGATTTAAACGCATAACGAAAATACATTTCTCCCCCTTATCCGCGAGCGATACAAACTGAAACCTTTAAGCGTAACTAAGCAGGCTGAGGGATAGGATGATGTATTGATTGAAGATCAACGGCTTAATGCCCTTACGATTTATCTTCCATTTATTTCAAAACATTAAAATGTTAACGTTCAATCAAATCTGGGTAAAATTTGCTAACCTTAACCCTAGTGAATTGCATAATAATATCGCCGCTTTTACGAGAGACTGTGTTCTAACCTCCCGCATTCAAACCACACAAGGAATACCATGATACTCAGCAAAGGCTTTGCACAGGTCGTCCTTTTGGCGCTCAGTAGCCTTTGCTTGACTGCACAGGCCAAAGACCTACTCGCAGTGGGTTCGAGTTTCAGCCAAATTTTTGAACTACAAGCCAATGGCGAATATACCGGCTTAGGTGTCGATATTTTGAATCGCTTCGCCCAGCAGCAAAGTGTGAACATTCACTATCAAATTACCCCATGGCGCCGCGCTATCTCTATGGTTGAACGTGGCCAAGCGGATATTCTTATTGGTCCCTACGATAACCCAGAGCGTAATGCCAACTTGGTTTTTGCGGCGAAGGCATTTTACCGCGATGATATGGTGTTTTATGCTCGGGCAGACAATGAAATAGTGTGGAATGGCGACTATGCCAGTATTAAAACACAACGGATTGGAAAAATGCAGGGCTGGAGTTATGGCACAAGGTTTACTGAACAAACTAAATCATTAAATATCAATGAATTTGTCGATATTAAAAGTGGCATAGAACGGCTTTCGCGGGGTGATTTAGATTTACTCGCCACCAATAGTCGCAATACAAATGCTGTGCTCGCCCAAATCAAAATCCCTAAAGCAATTACGCCAATCATGCCGATAATCGATGTCCGAGATGGCTTTATGGCTTTTCCGAAACAAGCTAAATTTGATCCGCTAAGAACTCGTTTTGACAGCTTCTTCGAGGAGATGATCCAAAATGGCACACTCACGACACTCGGCCAAAAATACCGCGTGACCTTGCCTTACTGATCCAACCTTATTATTCCCGTTAAATCTGACCCTCTTGGCGATGCTCACACCTGTAATAAAGAGTGATGGGGAACTCAGTTAGCTAAGACAAGCAATCAATTGCTGCTCAATCTCGTCCCAATTAACCTCCTCCATGGTAATCATTTCTAGTCTGGAATCTAGGATGTCATCGAGTTCAACCACAGTAAACTCATGGTCAATCCAGTTAAATCCTGCAATTCCATCAGTAGTGATCATCACGGCCTTTAATCTAAGCAACACTTGCCCAACGTCGGATGATTGAGCTTGCAGCTGAATAAAATCCATTAATTTATCAAAATCAAATTCTTGGCTCGGTTCAAACACCCAGCCGCAGCTAAAACAACCTTCACCTTGATTCTGCTTTCGCACTATACCGCGATCATCAAAATCAAGTGCGGCTTCGATTGCACCTTCGGCAAAGAGGCTCAACTCACTCAAGCGAGAACCACCAGCACGAAACAAGCTTGGGGCCGTCGTCGGTAGGCTGCCCAGCTTTAGGCCCGCGCTAGCATGCCCATTTATATTGAGTGACACGCGCCTTGGTTGGTTAAGATAGTCCAGCAAAGCGCTAGGTAAAGGCTGTTGATTAGAGTGGCTCACTACAGGAATATCAGTACGTTCAATATGGCTTAAATAAGTCTGCAATTCATAGAGTAACTTAGTATTTTCAGCATCATACAAGTCAGACTTAGTTGCGATGATCACATCGGCCACTTGCAACTGTTGAATAAAATTTGCATGTTCGCGATAGCGAGGATCGTGGATCTTACGCGCGTCGACCAAACATAGGGTGCTACGCAGTGAAATCACATTCTGATAATGGGGCGCACTCAGTACTTTAATGATTTCATTAGGATGCCCAAGCCCAGTCGGTTCAATCAATAAGCGGTCAGGTTTCGCTTTCGCAATCAACTGATTGATGGCCACTTGTGTCGGTACGCCCGCGGCGCAGCACATACAGCCACCCGCAACCTCACGAATTTGTATGCCGTTATCGGAGGAGTTCAGTAACCCCGCATCAATGCCGACCTCACCAAATTCATTGACCAGTACTGCCCAAATTTCATCCGCGGGTTTAGTCGCCAGCAATTGCTTAATCAGAGAGGTTTTACCTACACCTAAAAAACCTGTAATGATATTGGTGGGAATCGCTTTGATAATCATAAGGAAACTCGCTCGAATAGAAAGCTTGGCGCTCGAGTGTAGAAGTATTGGCTTTGAAGCTCAACAAAAAGCGCATCGGTGAGGATGCGCTTTTAGAATAGCGACAGGCTATGTAGCAAAATATGCAACTGACTATTCAACAGTCAAATCAACAAACTAGGCAACCGTTAGACGGCTAAACTAATAGGCACTTTGCACTTATTAGCCTTGATTGTTGGGCTTAGCTTATTTTGACTTAACTTATTTTGACTTAACTTATTTTGACTTAGCCTATTTTGACTTATTGGTGCGAGAGCCAAAACCTGACTTATTGCTCACCAAATTCGACTTAGGTTTAGTTGCATTAAACGGCTTACCTGAGCCAGAAGCTGGCTTAGCACGGCTAGAGGATTTATCTGCACCTGCTTTGCTGTCCTGTGCTTTACCTTTCGCGTACTTACCCTGACGAGACTGACCAATAGTACGATCCTGCGGCGCCTTATGGCTCCACTTTCCAATCGGCTTAATCGGTGCCGCGGGCGCATCACGGTAACGAGCAGGCAAAGGCGTGCCTTCTTCATAACCTGGTTGTACCGACACGGGCAGTTTCTGCTCAATCAAGGCTTCAATTTCAGCGAGCATTTCATCGTCAGAAGGTGAAACAAACGAAATCGCGCGACCCGTTAATCCAGCTCGGCCAGTACGACCAATACGATGGATATAGTCTTCGGCGAGGAAAGGTAATTCAAGGTTAATCACCATAGGCAAGGCATGAATGTCTAAACCACGAGCGGCCACATCGGTCGCCACCAGCACCCGCAATTTACCGGCTTTAAACTCTTCCAACACCCGATTACGGGCGCCTTGTGTTTTATCGCCGTGGAATACACCTGCGGCTATGCCATCCAGCTTTAATTCTTGTAACAAATGCTCGGCGCTTTCTTTCGTGCTGGCAAACACCAGCACTTGGCGCCAATTGTTGCGGCCAACGAGTTCTGACAACAGCTCGGCTTTGCGACGTTTATCAACGCGATAGACTTCCTGCACAACTGTGGATGCAGTTGTCGTATCGGCAACATTCACCCACTGAGGTTCATTCAGCATTTTCTCGGCAAGTTGTTTCACCGCATCGCTATAGGTCGCTGAAAACAACATGGTTTGATGCTGCGGCGCAATTAAGCGTTTCACTTTTTCAATGTCGCGCACAAAACCCATGTCTAACATGCGGTCGGCTTCGTCGATCACTAAGGTCGTGACACTCGATAAATCTAACTGGAATTGGCCAATAATGTCGAATAAACGACCTGGTGTCGCCACCAAAATATCAACGCCCTGCTCTACCCCTTTACGCTGGGGATTCATGTTGGCGCCGCCGTAAACCGCTAAGGTTTTCAGTGGTAGGAACTGGCTGTATTTTTGGATATTTTCGCAGACTTGAATCGCAAGTTCACGGGTTGGTGTCATCACCAACGCGCGTAAAATCGGTTTATCATTGCTGTCGCTTATTAAAGACTCGGCTGCCAACTTTTCAAGTACAGGCAGAGCAAAGGAAGCCGTCTTACCTGTCCCCGTTTGGGCGCAGGCCATAATGTCTTTGCCTTCAAAGGCAAGCGGGATCACTTTCTCTTGCACTTGAGTGAGTTGCTGATAGCCACACTCAGTTATCGCATTCAAAATAGGAGAAGATAAACCGAGTGTTTCAAATTTCATAGGGACTCTTTAGCTAAGTAGTAAAACTTTGATGCGAGGTGATACTCAATGCCCCAACGCGGGGCCGCGGAGTCTAGCAAAATTCGCGGCGTTTTTATAGGCAATTATCGCCACTAAGTTAATATCTCCTCAGACATGGGAGACTAAAAGCGGATCCTGTAAGTATTTTTGGCTAAATTCACCCGCAGGCACAGGTCTTGAGAACAAGTAACCTTGGCCGTAGTCACAGCCTGCAGCCAACAAGACTAGCCGCTGCGCATCGGTTTCGACACCTTCGGCAATCACCTTCATTCCCAACTTGTGGGCCATCACGATAATCGCCTCGCAGAGAATTTGATCGTTTGAATCGGTATCGATATGGCGGGTAAAAGATTGATCAATTTTAAGATAATCAATGTCAAACTTTTTCAAATAGGCGAGTGACGAATAGCCCGTACCAAAATCGTCCAGCGACACTTGCACACCCGCATCGCGGTAGGCCAGTAGTTTTTCGGTTACCCCCATACTGGCGTCCAATAACAGGCCTTCGGTAATTTCAACACAGACTCCCGCGCCTGTAATATTAAGATCTTGCAATAACTTCAACCAATCATTGAGCAGCGTGCCTTCATCACGAAATTGAATTGGGGATTTATTGACGCTGATTTGGATTTCAATCCCTAATTCATGACGCCACGCCGCACTCTGGCGAGCGGCTTGCTCGAACACCCAATTGCCGATTTCAACAATCAAGCCAGTATCCTCCGCCACAGGAATAAACTCAGCAGGCGACACAGCACCACGCTCCGCATGATGCCAGCGGATCAAGGCTTCAGCCTTAGTCACTTCACCCGTTGCTAAGGCAACAATCGGCTGATAATGCAGTTCAAATTCTTTATTCACGACCGCTTGACGTAAGTCTTGGATCAAGCGCATGCGGTATTTGGCGTATTCCTGCATCGATGGGGTGAAATAGTTGAAGCGATTACGCCCTTGATCTTTCGCCGCATACATAGCCTGATCCGCATGCTTGAGAAGCCCTTCAATACTGGTCGAATCATCGGGATATAAAGTAATCCCGATACTGACGCTGATATAAGCGGTTTCTTCCCCTAACACATAGGGTTCGGCAATTCTTCGCAAAATATTCTCGGCGACGCGCTCAATCCCCTTATGGTCTTCCATCGAACTTAACACCACAGTAAATTCATCGCCGCCAAGACGCGCCACGACGTCGGCATCACGCACACAGGATTTCAATCGACTCGCGGTTTCTATCAACAGTAAATCGCCCATAGCATGGCCTAAGGTGTCATTCACTTCTTTAAAGAAATCTAAATCCAAGAACAATAAGGCAAAGTGGTTGCGATTGCGGTCGGCATTTTTCACTTCACTGCTTAAATACTCCAACAACATGCGCCGATTAGGCAACCCCGTCAGCGTATCGTAGTTAGCCTGTTTCCAAATCAGATGTTCATTTTGCTTCTTATCGGTAATGTCTGAGAACAGGGCAACACGTCGATAGGGATGGCCTTCTTTATCATTAATCGTATTGATGGTTAACCAGATGACATATTCCTCGCCATTTTTGCGCCGCTGCCACATTTCCCCCTGCCATTGGCCCTTTTCACGGATCTCATTGTTCATTTGAGTGTAAAAATCACGGCCATTAAGGTCACAATAAAGCAGCCGAATATGTTGGTCCCGCACTTCAAATTCGCGATAACCCGTCATCACACTAAAGGCGGCGTTGACGGTAATAATCACGCCCTTTTCATCGAGGACACTCATGGCTTCAGAGCTGTTATCGTAAACCAGTGCCGACAACTTTAAGGATTCTTCGATAAGTTTTGCGTCGGTAATATCGGTATAGGTTCCACACATACGCAGGGCATTATCGTTGGCGTCGCGGCTCACGACTTTACCTGTATCAAGGATCCACCGCACCTTACGATTTACGGTATTTAAGCGGTACTCCATCTTATGTTGCGCCGTTTCGCCACGAATATGGGCCTCAATCGAATGCAGCACTTTAGGCCTGTCTTCGGCGACTATCGCATCCATCCATTGGCGACTATTAGCGTTGAGCATATCAACATCGCAGCCAAGAATATCGGCGCTGCGGGCGTTACGTTCGATACGATCATTGCGAATATCCCAATCCCACACCCCAAGATCGCTACTGCTCAGCACCAGTTCGAGTTGCTCACGACTAGCAAGTACCTCTTGGTCAGCAATGGCCTGTGAGGTGATATCTAAATATCCAGCAATAACAAGCAACACGGCATTATTACCACCACGCTTACAGGCGACTGTCATATGGGTGTAAACCACGCTACCGTCTTTAACGATAAAACGTTTATCCATCTCGTAATTATCGATATCCCCCCGCAGCATAAGCTCAAATTTCAGGGCATCCGCTTCTAAATCATCGGGATGAGTAATTTGTGCCCACGTCATCCGTAGCAATTCAGCTTCTGAATACTTGAGCATTTGACATAACCGTGGATTCACCTTTATCCACTTTTGATCTATCCCCGTTATTGCAATACCAATATTGCCCGCGTTGAATTGGCTCCTAAAAAGAAAATCATCCTGCAGACGAATTTGTTCATCACGCTCTAATTCAAAACGTCGCGATAACAAGCGGCTCAATAGCCAAGTCGCAATCGGGAAAATGGTCAATACTGGGAGGGTCACTTTGGCGAGTAATGGCATTGCTATGCCATCGGGTAGAAATAAGAACCACAACAACATCACGATATGAACGGTATAGGCAAAGAGAAAAATTTCTCCACCTGAAATATTGGCTAACAGAGACTTACGATATTGACGCCAGATCACCCCGATTAAACCGGATGACACTATCACGCCGACGCCAACCCATATACCAGCGCCACCGATACTGATGCGATACAGCGCCGTCATCACGACAGCAACTAAGGTCGGTAAACCACCGAAAAATAGACCAGAAGTACAGAGAATAACCGAACGGGTATCAAAGAAAACGCCAGGCAAATATACCCAAGGCGTACTCATAATAGTGATACCAATACCACCGATGAGTATCCCAATAATGATGCGCCACAGTAAAAAATACTGCCGCTGGTGTTTTTTAGGGATCACGTCGTACAAAAAGACCAACGCCAGCAATAAAGCCGCATTTTGTACTAACGGAAAGAGAATACCTTTATCCATAACTCAGAGAGCGACTCCAAAAATGAGGGGGCTTGATACCATTTTAACATTCCCCCACAAGTGTAGCAGAATCACTTAGAAATCATGCGTTAATTCCCTTTGCCGCATCACACTTTGGACTTACCACATTACATTTTGCAATAGAGTTGTTGACGATATTGCTCTGCAATAGAATGCCAGTCAAAACGCTGTGCCATGGCCGCAGCACGCACTTGTGACCATGTTTTCCCCTCGAAACAAGCAATGGCTTGCGTCAACCTTTGCAGAAACGCTTCGGCTTGCTCATTTAAGCTATTGCCGTTAAAAGCAAAACCATTAACGCCATCCTCAACAGTATCCTTTAAACCGCCTACACTATGCACTAAACATGGCTGCCCCGCGCGCATGGCCAACATTTGACTGATGCCACAGGGCTCAAAGGAACTTGGCATCAAAAATAGATCGCCATGCTGATACAGCGCTTCGGATAACGCCTCGTTGTATCCCTGCAAAAATAATAGGTTATCGTATTTAGCCCCTAACGCTTGGAAAGACTTAGCAATCGATGCATCGCCACTGCCGAGTAAAATCAGCAGCGCCGTCGGTTTTGTTTGCTTCAATGCTTTAAGTAAGGTTTCAAGCACAGATAAACCCGAGGGCAATTGATGGCGCAGCAGTAAGACTTTTTGATCGGTCAAGCGGCCCACCGAAGTCAATAACAGACTCGGTACTTGCTCCGCCACTGCTTGACGCCAATGGGCTTGGGTGCGGGCAAAAGCAATCATGTCCACGCCACTCACTTGCGTTTGATGCCCCTGCCATTGCACTAACGCAGCTTCAACCGCACTGAGCAATTGCTTAAACTCGGGTACTTGAATACGCGCAGGTGGCTTAGCGGGTAAATCCGATACTGACGAATATACACAGCCATTTAAAATCCCCACCACTTTGCCGTCATTGGCCTTGACCTGTAAGTCTTGCTCTAGCCCTTCGCCACCAAAAAATCCCGCTTCGGGTTTGGAGGGCTGCAACACTTCTTTGGCGTAACTGGGTGAGACTAAATGCACTTTGTCGCTCAGCACTATGCCCATGCGCATAGGGTTAACACAGTAGGGATAACGGGGATCAGTAATTAACTGTTTTTGCCCCTGCGTCAAAGTGGCAAACAGCTCGGGAAACCAAGCCGCAAAGGAGGATGAGTCTTGGCTTAAGGGACGTATCCCCTGCAGCGCAAGATTGTGGATAGAGAACACACACTCAATTTCTTTGAGAACACTGAACTCAGGCACGAATGCTCTTAACATGGCTAAGCAGCCCGCATGCCAGTCATGTAAATGCAGCACAGTCGGCATAGGCACTCGGCCAGTAACTAATGCTGTCGCGACGCTCGCGCAAAGGAAGGCAAACTTAGTCGCATCGTCGGCGAAAGGACGCTCGGCACTGCCTTGGCTATAAATCTGCCCAGGTACGGATTGCCATAATGCATGTTCGAGCAAATAAATCATCGCCTCTGGTACATGGGGATGGGGCATGGCAAACAAATGCACTCGCTCCAATCGGCCGCCAAAGGCCACAGTTAACTCGCCAAGATCTTGGGAGTGATTCGCTACCGCAGTTAAAAAGCCATAGCTTGGCATGATCACATCGGCGCACAAATCAACACCCGCCAGAGCGGCGGGTAAATCACGGATGACATCCGCCATACCGCCAACCTTGGCGCCCGCAAGGGCACCGTTTTCAGCCGCGACCATCAAAATGCGTTGTTTCAATTAATTGGATACTCCCGCTACTTCAACTGTGCAGCTTTTATTAAGCTGCCTATACCTAAGTCATTTTTACTTTAATGATCAATTTACTTTAATGATCAAAGCACTATTCATAGCCTACAGGCAAACCTAGCATGTCACGGGTCACTAAAGTCACGCCTTTTTCGGACACCCTAAAGCCTTTGGCTCTGTCGTGATCATGGTTATAACCTATTACCATGCCTTCGGGAATAATGCAGCCACGGTCGAGTATCGCATTCTTGATTTTGCAATGGCGCAGCACGACTACATCGGGTAGCACTACTGAATCTTCAACCAACGAATAAGAACAAACGCGTACTTCGTTAAACAATACGCTACGGCGCACTGTCGCCCCCGAAATAATACAACCGCCCGAAACAATCGAGTCCAACGCCATACCACGTCTGTCATCGTCATCAAACACAAATTTAGCGGGAGGTAATTGTTCTTGGAAAGTCCAAATTGGCCATTTCGCATCGTACAAATTCAGTGCTGGCGTGGGCGATAACAGTTCCATATTCGCTTGCCAGAAAGAATCTAGCGTACCCACATCGCGCCAATAGGCTTGCTCATTTGGGAAAGCACTCTTAAAGGGATAGGCGAACACATTATGTTTTTCGATGATCGCAGGAATAATATCCTTACCAAAATCGCGATCTGAGCTTTCGTTTAAGGCATCTTTCTTGAGCTGGTCAAACAAAAACTCTGTGTTAAACACATAGTTGCCCATAGATGCTAAACACATTTCAGGATTACCCGGAGAATGCTTAGGTTGCAGCGGCTTTTCTTCAAAGCCTAAAATGCGCATCTCTTCATCGACTTCCATCACCCCAAACGAACCCGCAGCTTCGGCAATCGGCACTTCAAGGCAAGAGACTGTCATATCTGCGCCCGACTCGGCATGGGCGGCTAATAACCCAGCATAATCCATGCGATACACGTGATCGCCAGACAACACCATCACGTATTTAGGCAGCTCGTGGCGAATGATATCGATATTTTGAAATACCGCATCGGCCGTGCCTTGGTACCAGTTTTCCGAATAGCGTTGTGAAGCGGGTAAAATCTCCACCGACTCGCCCAGCTCCTTCTTAAAATGACCCCAACCGCGCATCACATGGCGGATCAAAGAATGCGACTTGTACTGAGTCACAACCCCGACACGACGAATACCTGAGTTGATACAATTTGAGAGCGGGAAATCGATAATACGAAACTTACCACCGAAATACAGTGCAGGTTTAGCACGCCAATCCGTGAGTTCATGCAAGCGAGACCCGCGCCCACCAGCTAAAATCAACGCATAGGTTTCACGAGTTAAATTACTGATATAACGAACATTAGACATAGGCTCTTACTCCGAAATCGGCAAACTGATTGCCCATAAATGGCTTATCGATACGGCAGACACTGCCGTACTCCCCTGAGTATTTCTCACTTGCATTCCCCATTCCCTCCATTGATTCTGCATTCCTTTCAAACATTTATACTCATCCGCTATAACAAGACTTATAACCCAGAGCCCAACCCCTACAGTTTCCAACCCTACAGTTTCCAAATTTCATCGCGATAACCTGCGATCGTCACATCACTCGAAAAACGTCCGCTGGCGGCGGTATTGCGAATACTCATCTGCGTCCACACCTGCGGATCTTTATAGGCCCGCGCCACGGCTTCTTGCACGACTCGGTAACTGTCAAAGTCGGCGGCCGTCATCCATTGATCATCGCTACTTTCGATGGCGGCAATAATGGGATCGAAAATCCCCGGCTCCAGCAGATTGAAGTGACCACTTTTGAGTAACTTCATCACCTCAGATAACGCCGGTGAATCATCAATAATACTGCGCGGATGATAGTGACTACGTACCTGCGAGACCTGCTCCGCATTGAGTCCAAACAGGAAGAAGTTCTCAGAGCCCACTTCCTCTAACATCTCGATATTGGCGCCATCCATAGTGCCGATTGTCAGGGCGCCGTTCATCATGAACTTCATATTGCCCGTGCCCGATGCCTCTTTGCCCGCGGTTGAAATTTGCTCGGACAAGTCAGTCCCCGGACAGATTTTTTCCATGGCGCTGACGTTGTAGTTTGGTAAGAAAGCAAAGCGTAGGTAAGGCGTCACCATAGGATCGGAATTGACCATATGAGCAACATTGCTGGCGAGTTTGATGATCAACTTAGCCATAAAGTAACCGGGCGCCGCTTTACCGCCGATCAATACACAACGTGGCACCATGTTTTCGGTGTGGCCTTGCTGGATCTGATGATAGAGATGAATCACATGCAATATGTTGAGTAACTGACGTTTATATTCGTGAATACGCTTCACTTGCACGTCAAACAGCATAGCCGGATCGAACTCAACCCCACATTCCTTAACAATCATCTTAGCCAGCAAAGCCTTGTTGGCTTGCTTCACATCACGCCATTTTTGGATAAACGCATTGTCCTGTGTGAGAGCATTGAGCGCCGTTAACTGGCTTAAGTCTGTCACCCATTCTTGACCTAAATGGGCAGTCAGTAACTTAGCTAAGGCAGGGTTACAATGGGCAAGCCAACGCCTTGGCGTCACACCATTGGTACGGTTATTAAACTTATGCGGCCACAACTCATAGAAATCCTTAAACAACCCAGATTTGAGTAGTTGCGTGTGTAAACCCGCGACACCGTTGACCGAGAAACTCGCCACAATCGCCAAATACGCCATACGCACATGGGGATGTGGGCCATCTTGAATAATTGACATACTCGCCAATTTCTCACTATTTCCTGGCCAATGGTGGGCGACTATATCTAAGTAACGGGCGTTGATTTCATAAATAATTTCTAAGATGCGTGGCAACATTTGCGCCATCATACGCACGGGCCAACGCTCTAATGCTTCAGGCAACAGGGTATGGTTAGTGTAAGCCATGGTCTGACTGGTAATCGCCCATGCACTGTCCCATTCCAAACCGTATTCATCGATCAATAACCGCATCAACTCAGGCACGGCAATGCTAGGGTGAGTGTCATTCAACTGCATGACATTTTTAGCGGCAAACTGCGTAAAATCATGACCATGACGACTCACCCAACGTTTGAGTAAATCCTGCAAACTAGCGGAGGATAAAAAGTATTGCTGACGTAATCGCAGCTCTTTGCCGTTCTCGCTCGCATCATTAGGATAGAGCACCATAGTGATCTGCTCGGCCAAGTTTTTACGGGCCACGGCTTCCGTGTAGTCGCCTTGGTTAAACTCAGCTAAATCAAAATCATCGGTCGCTTCAGCCTTCCACAATCTCAGGGTATTTACCCGCCCATTGCGATAACCAGGAACAGGCATGTCATAGGCGACGGCGAGCACATCTTGGGTTTCAACCCAAATAATGTGCCGACGGCCTTGTTTATCGACATAGGATTCGGTATGACCAAAAAATGGCACAATCACGTTGTGGGTAGGGACACGCACTTCCCACGGATTGCCTTCGCGCAACCAACGGTCAGGGCGTTCAACTTGGTAACCGTCGACGATCTTCTGGGCGAACATGCCATATTCGTAACGTATGCCATAGCCTGTCACTGATAAGTCCATGCTGGCGCAGCTATCGAGGAAACATGCGGCTAATCGACCTAGGCCGCCGTTGCCTAAACCGGCATCATGTTCGGCCTCTTCTAACTCTTCTAACGATACCGCATAGTTGCTCAAGGCATCACGGCTATCTTGTTGCAAATCTAAACTCAGTAGTGCATTACCTAGTGCTCGGCCCATCAAAAATTCGAGGGATAAATACGCCACTTGCTTGCGCTTAAAATGGCTGTCATCCACTCGAGTCTGACGCCAATTATCTAGCATCTGTTCTTTCACGCTGTAAGCTAACGCTTGAAATAATTCGCAGCTCACGCCTTCGCCACGGCTGAGTCCATAACGTAAATGGCGCTCAAAAGAAGCGGGCAAAGCATCGCAGGGTTCACAGGGCTCAGCGGCTTTAGACTTAGTCTGACGCTTAGCGGGAGCCTTCTTGCTCGCGGCTTTTGACTGAGCTAGTGTTACTGGTTTTTCGCTGGTATTGGGGCTCAGCTCGCTTTTGTCACTCATAGTTAATTCCTTCATTTCCTATAAAATCAAATCAGCATGAAAAAGCATGAGACTACGATCTTGCAGTAAGTATCGCGTCGCAGAGATCTGAACATCCAGCGGCTCAGTTTGGGTATGAATAAGGCATTGCCACGGACTCAAGTGCTCGAAAGTCGGCAGGGTAAAAGCGAGAGGGTTGTCGTCGGCATTAACCATCAACAGCAAAGCTTGCTGCTTGCCTTGATCTTCTAAATCACCGGAAAGCACCACAGACAAACTGCGGCACATAGATTCAGTCCACAAGCTCTTGGTCATTTGTTCACCTTGGCGACTAAACCAATCTAATCGAGTACCAATATCGGCTAAGGATTCAGCCAATAACTGTTCGTGAATGAAGCGCTTAGCACATAACAGCGGGAAACGTTTCCGCAGGGCAATAAGCTGTTGAGTAAAGGCCAACAGCTCAGTGTCCATGCCCTTTGCCGACCAATCAAACCAGTTCAGTTCATTGTCTTGGCAATAGGCATTATTGTTGCCTTGCTGAGTGCGGCCCGTCTCATCACCGCTCAACAACATAGGCACACCTTGAGATAAAAATAGCGTAGTCAATAAGTTACGTTGTTGACGACTGCGAAGTGCCAGAATTGAGCTATCTTCGGTTTCCCCTTCAATCCCATAATGATGGCTGAAGTTTTCTTGATGACCATCGCGGTTATCCTCCCCATTTGCCAAGTTATGGCGCTGGGTATAACTCACCAAGTCTTTAAGGGTAAAACCGTCGTGACTGGTTAAAAAATTAAGACTAGTCGCAGGTGGACGGCCACTGTGCTCAAAAAAATCCCCCGAGCCGTGAAAACGCCGAGCAAATTCGGGCAACATGCTGTGATCGCCGCGCCAAAAGCGGCGCATAGTGTCTCTATATCTGTCGTTCCATTCGCTAAAAGCCACGGGGAAATTGCCCAATTGATAACCACCGGGGCCAATATCCCAAGGCTCAGCAATCAATTTCACTCGGCACAAAACAGGGTCTTGCAACAGCGCATCGAAGAAACCTGAGCCGGGATCAAAACCATAGGCCTCGCGACCTAAGCAAGCCGCCAAGTCGAAGCGAAACCCATCGACGCCCATGATTTCTACCCAATAACGCAGCGAATCTAGTACGAGCTGTAACATGCGTGGATGGTTGATATTTAAGGTGTTTCCACAACCCGTATCATTAATATAAAAACGCTTATCATTCGGATGCAGGCGGTAATAACTGAGATTATCTATGCCACGAAAACTAAAGGTCGGCCCAAGTCGACTCCCCTCGGCGCTGTGGTTATAGACCACATCGAGGATCACTTCGATACCTGCGCCGTGAAGTGCATCCACCATGGCCCGAAACTCACCAATATCGTCGGATGATAGATAACTCGGCTCAGGGGCAAAAAAGCCGATACTGTTGTAACCCCAATAGTTAGTGAGCTTTTTCTCGAGCAAAAATGGCTCAGTGAAAAAGGCCTGTACAGGAAGTAACTCGACACACGTCACCCCAAGTTCGGCCAAATAATCGATAGCCGGCTGAGTCGCTAAACCCGCAAAGGTGGCACGTTTATGGGGTTCAATCTCAGGATGCGCCGCCGTAAAGCCTTTAACGTGCATCTCATAAATGATGCTACGCTCTAGGGGTTTGGGCTGAAACCTCGACGCAAGGGGCTGAATCGACTGCTTGGCAGCTATCTCGATTAATGGACGAATGTCCACGACCTTGCATTTTGGCACATGGGCAGCGTTATCTAACTTACTGAAAGATAAATCTTCATCCATGTGGTTCAGCTCGTAACCATAGTTAGACTCATGGTCGCGATATTCACCGACGAGCTGGCGCGCATAGGGGTCGAGCAATAATTTATTGGGGTTAAATCTGTGACCAAGCTGAGGCTCATAGGAGCCATAAACGCGATAACCGTAGAGTTGCCCCGCCTTAAGCCCTTGTACAAACACATGCCAGATTTGCTGGGTTTGTTCAGTTAACACAATACGCGCGACTTCTTGCTCGCCATTGTCATCAAATAAACATAACTCAACCGCTGTGGCGTTAGCTGAAAATAACGCAAAGTTGACGCCATCGCCCTCAACATTAGCACCGAGCGGAAAAGGCTCACCTACCCCTAACGCCCATTTTTCGCTTTGAAATGGGTGATTTTTAGCGTCTGGGTTGAGCTTAATATCATCAGCCGTGGGCTTTTGCATGCTAGTTCGCCTCAGCCAATCCAGTTGCAGGCCCTATGACTAGGCAGCCCAAGGGTGGCACAGTGATCAGCGCGCTCTGCGCCATTCCCTGCCACGGTAGCGACTCAGCAACCACAGTGCCCGCATTACCTTGATTACTGCCACCATAAATCTGGCTATCGCTATTAAGGTATTCGCGGTAATCTCCTGCCAAGGGCAAACCAATACGGAACCCAGTGTGCAATTGGGGCGTCATGTTGATGACAAACACTAACGGCGCATCACCTGCTAAACCGTAACGCACAAAGGTAAAAATGCTGTCGCGGCTATTCTCACAATCTAGCCAACTAAATCCTGCGCCCTCGTAATCCTGAACCGATAAGGCTGGCATTTTTTGATATAAGTGATTGAGATCTTTAAGCCAACGCTGCACGCCTTGGTGCGGCTCGTAAGCCAATAAGTGCCAATCTAAACTCTGGTTATGGTTCCACTCATTTCGCTGACCAAACTCGCAGCCCATAAAGAGTAATTTCTTACCTGGATGCCCCCACATAAAACCGTAATAGGCACGCAGAGTTGCAAATTTCTGCCAATCATCACCGGGAATTTTATGCAGCAACGAACCCTTGCCGTGGACCACTTCATCGTGACTCACGGACAACATAAATTGTTCGGTATAGGCGTACATTAAACTGAAGGTCAATTGATGATGGTGGAACTGGCGGTAAAGCGGATCACGGCCTAAGTAGCTTAAGCTGTCGTTCATCCAGCCCATATTCCACTTAAAACCAAAGCCGAGACCTTGCTGATCCGTCGGCTTAGTCACCCCAGCAAAGGCGGTGGACTCTTCGGCAATCATGCAAATGCCGGGGAAAGCTTGGTACAAGCGTTGATTCAAAATTTGTAAGAAACTGATGGCCTCGAGATTCTCCCGTCCACCATAGGCATTAGGCAGCCATTGGCCCGGCTCGCGGCTGTAATCGAGATACAACATAGAAGACACGGCATCGAGACGCAGACCATCAAAGTGAAATTCCCGCAGCCAGTAACAAGCATTACTCAACAAGAAGCTGCGCACTTCACCGCGATCATAGTTATAAATCAGGGTATCCCAATCGGGATGTGTGCCCTTGCGAGGATCTTCATGCTCATACAGACATGTGCCATCGAAACGCACTAAGCCGTGGGGATCCTTAGGGAAATGCGCCGACACCCAATCGAGGATAATACCAATTCCCGCCTGATGGCAGGCATTCACAAAGGCCTTTAACCCATTGGCATAGCCAAATCTGTGGGTCGGCGCATAGAGACCCACTGGCTGATATCCCCACGAACCATCAAAGGGAAACTCGCTGATCGGCATCAGTTCGATGTGGGTAAAGCCTTGCTCCTTCACATAGGGAATAAGCTGTTCAATCAAGTCTTGATAATCAAGATATTGCTCGCCTTGCTCTCCCTTACGACGCCACGAACCTAAGTGCACTTCGTAGGCCGACATGGGCGCTTTATGCCAAGCAGTCGCCGCTCGCTTACTCATCCAAGCGGTATCATTCCAGCTATGGTGGGCTTTTGGGGGCACGATAGAAGCATTGTGGGGCGCGCATTCCATTTGGGTTGCCATAGGATCGGATTTAGTATGGCGCTCACCATTTTGATAAACCAAATCAAACTTATAGTGTGCACCTTCAGCCACATTGGGTAAAAATAGCTCCCATAAACCATTGGCAATATGTTGGCGCATCACATGGCGAGTATCATCCCAATGGTTAAAATCTCCCACCACAGACACCCGCTTAGCATTGGGTGCCCACACACAAAAATGCACACCTTCGACGCCTTGGGTTTGACGCCAGTTGGCACCTAAAAATTCATAGGCGCGCTCGGCGCTGCCTTCACCAAACAGGTAAATATCATCACTATTGAGCAGTGAATTAAACTGATAAGGGTCGACTATATCTAACTGACACAGGGGATATTCCACCCGTAGCAAGTAGAGAAACGGCTTGACGCGTCGTCCCAAAGTGCCGGCGAACAGTCCCTGCTCGTTGACCTTGTCCAGACTCGCCACTTTGCGGCCATCTTTAATGCTGATCACATCCACACTGAGGGCATTGCGAAAAAAACAACGAACAATTAATGCCTTACCCTCGTTGGCACTGTGCATACCCAAGAGCGAAAAAACATCAGTGTATTGACCATTAAGTAGGGCGACGTCGGCACCATCGTAGAAATAGGCATTGGCTTGAGTCATCATTTTTCTTCCGTTTATCAGTCAATTAAACTTGCAAATTGGCACTCTTTACCCACATAACACCCCCTAATAATCTAATCTTTAGGGATGGCATAATGTGGTGCGACTTAGGCAGCCTTTCGCTGGTGCTAGATTTAGCTCGGTAGCTGTCTCGCCACAGCGATATTTTGTAATCGCTGCAGTATCTCTGGCGAAGTCGACACTTGCGTTAAATTCAGCGGCAGGCGACGCTGCCAATTTGGATATTCGAGCCAAGTACCGGGAATATTCACCGCATGGCGATCGGCTAATAAATCGCACAGTTGCACGCTGTATAGCGCACTATTACCGCGAGCTCCTAAGGTCATCCAAGCCGTGAGCAAGGTTTGAATATCGAGTTCGGCTATCGTCACATCGGCTAACAGACCTTGAGCGACTAACAGTGAAATGAGTTGCTGCTTTTCATGTTCACGCCCCGCGAGCGCCTCGCCTAGCTGCTCGTCAGTTTCAAACAGGGATAACTGCCGACGCAGGTGTAAATCGCTGCCACACCACCAAGCGACTAAAGTCGGCACATCGTGATTCGCCAGCATCATTAAGCTTTGAGACTTATATTGATCCGGTGATTTAAAGCCTTGATGGTCTTTGCAGAAATAGAACAACTCGTTGGAATAAATGCCAGAAGTGTAGAGACGATGAATAATGTCAGGTGGCACCAGTCCTAAATCTTCGCCAATCACCACACAGCGAGCACGTTGGCTCTCAAGGCAAACGATGGCAAGCAAGGTTTCGACGGGATAATACACATAGGCACCGTGACCGAGTTGCTTATCCAGCGGCCACCACCAGAGTCGCAGTAAGCCCATCACATGATCGATACGCAAGGCGCCACAGCTTTCCATATTGGCGCGGATCAAGGCGATAAAATGGCTGAAATTATGTTGTTTTAACTTCACAGGATCGAGTGGCGTTAAGCCCCAATTTTGTCCTTGGGGTGCAAAGGGATCGGGCGGTGCACCTATGCTGGCATTCAAACAAAACTGCTCGGCATTAGCCTGTACTTCACTGCCCTGCAGCGCTGCACCGACGGCCAAATCACGGATCAATCCCAGCCCCATCCCAACCTCTTTAGCTTTTAGCTGACAGAGGTGTAACTGCTTTTCAGCCACAAATTGCAGGTAAAGATAGAAACCTTCCTCTTGCACAAACGCTTTAGGACTACGCAAATATTCCGCTTGAGCAAACTCTTGTAGCGCACTGCCCTGCTCACGCACAAACTCATGGAATCTTTGCGCTCTGGGCGTGTCGTTCGCCAGATGCGTGTCACAAAAAACGCGATATAACTGCTCAAAGGCACGGTATTTCAGCTCGCTCACTTTAGGATAATCGAGCCAATTATCACGATTCAGTAAGGCGATAGCCTCTACCCAAGTAGCGCTTGAAAATTCAGTGGCAAGAGCTTGGTATTCAGGAACGCTTTGTAATTGAATATAAAGAGGATTAAGTCTGCGGCGATCGCACGGACTGTAGGGACTCGGATGCTCTGGCGCCGCGATATCGAGGGCATGCAAGGGATTGAGTTGAATAAAATCCGCGCCCTGCGCCGCCACCAGCCCGATCAGTTGTTCTAAATCACCAAAGTCACCAATGCCCCATTGGCTCTCGCTGCGCAAACTGTAAAGTTGAACGCTGATCCCCCAAGGTTTATGGCGTTTACCTTGGGCGACAGCCGTGAGTACGCCTTGGTAGGCGGCCCGCGGCGCCACCATTAAGGTGCCAGAAAACAAAGTGCTGGTATCAGCTTCAGCCGTCACACAGCTCTCTAGCGCCAAGCTTGGCGCTTGTGTACTTGTCGATAGGGCATGTTTTAAGCTTAAGGCTATGCGATGAAAGCCCAAACCTAACACAAAGAAATCACTCGCATTTTTGTCGGCTGCATGCGCAAATGAGTCTTGGTTTTTTGTGAATGCAGGGTTGTTAGTGAACTCTTGGCTGCTCAGGAAATAGGACGCTAAATTCACCGCTTCAGTCTCGGCGGGCATTAAGTTGTCAGGGAAAGCTTGGGTCTTGGCCTCAGCTAGATCGAGGCGTGCGAATCCCAGTTGCGTAAGATCAAGGCGATAGTGTAGATAAAGCGTTTGTTCAATGCGGTAATCGCCAATGGACTTAAGCGCCGAGAAAGGCACATCGAATACGATGGACTCACCCTGTTCGCATTCAATCGCCACACTCAGATCTGAGGTGTAGGTTTCTGGTAAACAAAGGCTTATCCAAGGTTCATCCACAAAACACCAATGGAATTCAGGTAGAACCTGAGTCCAAGGACGGGCATCCAGCAAGTCAATTTGCGACGCGATCAATGCTTCGGTCAATACCGCATCGACACAGGTCAGCCCAGCATCACTCGATAACGCTTCTGTAGCAGGAGCATCAATGGCAGTCCCTGCCACGCTGTTTTTTTCCTGTAACATACAGGTCAAGATACCTTGCCTGTCTACCTCGGAAATATGGATATTTTGGCCAAAACAATCAGTAAATTCTGCTCCAACTCCCCGCAAATACAGCAACTTTTCCAGCCCCATATTTTGTCGCCCCCGCGACCGCTCATCCATAGCTTTAGATATACAGTAACCATGCCAACGAAAAGTAACAAGAAGATGACATAAATATTTCAGAGAAATAACAAAAAACTTTTTCAAAAAATCAGTAACTTACTAGAAGCACTCAGTTAAGTTGGCGCTCAGTAGCTATCAGGATATAAAGAGTGGAATGCACTAAATTGGGGCATGCGTTCAGCAAGAGGGCAAGCATGCTTCCCAAGACCTTGACGAGAGGCAGTTAAAAAAGACAAGCACTAAGCAGGGAACTAAGGCATAAAAATAACATGACAGGCGTAAGACATTTATATGTCATAGCATTCGAACTAAAACCCAATGAATAAGACCCAAAACATATCAACTAGTGAGTTCGGTGCAACACTTTGTATCAATTGCACTTTATAACTTGAACAGCCTATCTCTCCTCTGTCAACATCTCATCTCGCTACAGCGTAGAAACATAATAACAACATTACATTCATGGAGCCTGATATGCCCTCGCTTATCCGCCAGAGGCTCGCTCGATGGAACGCTAAAGCAGAAACTCCCCAATGATGATTGAGAATAAGGATATGAAATGAAGAAGTTATCAGGATTACTGTTTGTCGGCTGCATAGCCTTAACCGGTTGTGAAGGAAGTACAGATGGTGATCTAACGCCGACGCCACCGACGCCCGATCCCACTCCGCCAGCCTTAGCTGCGGATGTATGTTATTTAATGAAAACCACAAAAGGCGATATCACACTCGCCATTGACTTAACGAACATGCCAATCACAGGTAAAAACTTTAAGCAGTATGTTGATAAGTCTTTCTATAACGGCACCTTATTCCATAGAACCGTTAATAATTTTATGATCCAAGGCGGCGGTTTTACCACTGGACTCAAAAGCAAACCAGGCGATGCCCCCATCAAGAATGAAGCCGCAGTCGGTATTAGCAACAAACGTGGCACTATCTCCATGGCTCGCACGGATGACCCTAATTCTGCAACATCACAGTTCTTTATCAATGTGTTAGATAATCCACATTTGGATGCGTCTGCGAGCAATTATGGTTATGCCGTGTTTGGCAAAGTGGTTGACGGCATGGATGTGGCGGATCAGATAAGCATAGTTCCAACAAAAAGTAGCGGTGGTTTTGCCAACACGCCAGTACAAGAAATCCTGATTAACTCTGTGGCTAAAACAAGCTGCCCTGCTGCTTAAACATCTAAAAAGACGCACAGCTAAACGACATCGAGTTAAAAGCAAAAAAGCACTGAATCTTCAGTGCTTTTTCATTTTAAAATCTAATCAATTTAAAGCATGAGCTAAACGATTACTCATCCCCTTGGATCTTCCCTACCAAGAGCATAGGCGCCGCATCAATTTTATCGGCGTCCATCATAGTCGCAATACGCTCAACGGCTGAGAGCAATTGGCTCTGCTCCCATTCTTCAAGATTTTGATAACGCTTAATAAAATGATCCTGTAGCGGTTTAGGTGAGTCCTGTAACAGCGCTCGGCCCGCATCACTAAGGTATAAATGCACCTTACGTTTGTCAGTCTCACTGCGCAGACGGATCACTAAACCACGGCCCTCGAGTCGATCGATAATGGTCGTCACCGTCGCAGGGCTCAGCGTAATTTCTTCCGCCACGGTTTTAGCCAATGGCGCATCCAATTGGGCGATTTTCTGCATCACCATCAATTGCGGCCCAGTTAAACCTGAGTGTTTGTTCAGCTGGCGAGAATGAATGTCGATAGCGCGTATCACTCGGCGCAGCGAAATGAGCAGTTGTTCGTACTTTTCCATCGTTCTTTTCATTCTCCCCATTCTAAGCAACGAGTGCACCTTACCAGAAAGCGCGACTGAACTCACCAAGAGGAGGCACTTTTATGGTAAAAGTCCCTTAGATTACAACATGAATTGACGCGATACCGACAACACTAAGCGCTCGTCACTGGTATCTAAGTTCATGCTAGTATCTTCAGCGGCAAGACTGAAATCAAAGCCACTCCAGCTGGTCAGATAGGCGATACGGAAATGATTAAAAGATTTGCCACCATCCCATGACCATTTATCCTCATCAAGTGATGTCGAGCGATCGACACTAAAGCGAATATCATGTCCTTCAGCGAGACTGACAGTATGGCCAAGCAACATAGTGTAATGCTCACCACCCAAACCAAAGTAATCCCATGTATAGGTCAACTTAGCCTCAGAGTGACCCAGTGAACTATCATATCCTAACTTGCTATACAGCTCAGGATAGTTGTACTCATCGGAAAACGACTCGCCGTGGTAAGTGTAATAAGCCAGTCCGACATCGAAACTCAGTTGCTCATTGAGCTGATAAAACTTACCCGCATAGGCATCGAGCTCCAACCAAGTGCTGTCGTTCCCCCCAAAGTCGACGTTCGAGGTAAAGCCGCCCACGTACCATCCCGAATCAAAACCGTAATCCAAACTGCCTTGCAGTGCTGGGCCGCTGTCCGTTTGGCTGACACCATTAAAAGTGTAATCCGACGTCGCCGTTACAGTGGCCGATAATCCGGCATTGGCCGCTGTTGACATCAATAACAACCCTCCAGCGACAAGATAAAAACATTTTGATTTCATTATTAATTTTTCCATTAGTTGGCTAGCTCAATTTTAGTAAAGTCGATTTTGTTCTCTTTTGGCGAGCGCTCAATGGCACGAACAGTTTGCAATTGCGTCATCATGATGTAACCAAAACAGCTAAAGATCAGGCCCAGTGCGATTGCACCAACCCATTGAATTTGAAGAAAGTCTAATTGAAAGAGTAATGTCAGACTGCAGAGCAAGACTAAGTTAAAGCTGACATATTTAGGCTTGCCTAACCGCTCAATGGTCAAATTAAGATTATCGGTATACAGGCGCACCAGTGAGTCGAGTGAGTTGATTACAAAAGTAATTCCCACAATCACCATCGCCAGATTATAGAAGCCCGAAGTATCTAAGCCATTGGCGCTGTAGTAATAAAGTACGGTGAACCAGATAGCGATGGGGATAGACGGAAACACCATCATGGCCAACAGCACTTGATATGTTTTCATGCCGCCGACAAAGCGCGAGGTAAATTGACCGATCATAATGCTCCACGCAAACCACCAGAACAGATAAAACTCATGGTAGTCGTTGATGGGTAACATAAAATGTTGAATATTGCCGAAGTAGTCACCCAGCATGGCAAAGGTCGTAAAGAACTCGCCCACACTCGAGTCAGCCGATAAAAATGCACTGGCCCACATCATGGCAATCAAGCCTAAAAACAACCAAGTGCTAGCCAGACTCAAGATACGCACATAACGTATGCTAGTGCTGGAATACACAGCCGCGGCGATCACCATAAATACGATTAAATAGAAGCTACCGACTATAGTTTCGCCATCACCTAATTCGGGTAAATACCAAGGTAAATTGCTCAATAGCAAATAGGCGGTAAAGGCGCAGGTGCCAATAATTACGATATTATTAATGAACTTAACCCAAGGAATATCAAAAAACTTCACCCTAGGCTCGATGACACAAAAATAGAAACAGGTTAAAAAGTAGAAGCTCCAAATCAAGAAGGCCCAGAAGCCAAACTCAATCGCCAGTGGATTACTAAAGCCGTATTCAGGACTCGCCGCCACATTGGCGTAACCCGCAAACTCGGTGAGCGGAAACATGATCAAGCCGACATCAAGTCCTGAGGTAAACAGAATCGCGATAAAGGTAAAAGTACGCACAGGCGTCACCCCGATACAGCGAATATTGCCCCAGCGATAAATCACAAACGCAATCGCGGTAAAAGTGAACAGTATCCCTGCGGATAATAACCAAGTCATAATGAGCACTCAGTCCCAGTCGATACTGGGTGTAAGTCGGCATCTGGATATAAACCCATAAAATGTAACTCCATGTTTTTATTTAATAATAAAAACTGAACCATTTTTAAAGGCAACGTTCTGCCCTCAAGCCTTAAATATCGCTACTTAAAAACACTCCGCGATAGTTAAACCCTGATAGATGATCAGTCGTGAAAGCGGTCATTTGCACACTCACTGCGGGCTGACCGACCCTTTAGATAAAATAAATCATGACCCTTTTGAGTCATCAATTAATGAGTTTTGAGCCATCAATTAATGAGTCACTTCAAAATTGAAGCCGCCAGTCCGTCGATACGACGGACTGAGCAGGCGTGTTGTTAACTTATGGCTTTAACTTGTCGCAGTACTTCTTTGTGTGGTTTGCCAAGCGTCGGCAACCACAACGGCGGAATCTGCTGGCACTAACATCTCAGCCTCTAAAATCAGATCCGCGGCGCGCTCAGCCAACATTATGGTCGGCGCGTTCAAATTGCCGTTCGGGATAGTCGGGAAAATAGAAGAATCCACCACCCGTAAATTCTGCAATCCATGCACGCGGGTTTCGGGATCCACCACCGCCATCGCATCCATGCCCATCTTGCACGAACAAGAAGGATGGTAAGCACTCTCAACCGATTGACGCACAAAGGCATCGATTTGCGCATCGGTTTGCACTTGTATGCCGGGTTGAATTTCCTCACCGCGATACTCATCGAATGGCGCTTGATTGATGATCTCACGGGTCAAACGCACGCAGGCCCTAAAGCCTTCAATATCATCGGGATGCTGTAAATAATTGAACTGAATTTTGGGCGGCACTTTTGGATCTGCCGACACTAAGGTCACGGCACCACGACTTTTAGGCTTGTTATGGCCCACATGCACCTGAAACCCATGACCCGCAAAGGCTTCTTTGCCATCGTAACGCATGGCCGCAGGTAAAAAGTGGTACTGCAAATCCGGCCACTCCAGACCCGCTTTTGAGCGAATAAAACCACAGGATTCAAAGTGATTTGTGGCCCCTAGGCCAGACTTATCTAAGATCCACCGTGCACCGATTAAGAACTTGCTGAAAGGATCTAGCTTGCCATTGAGTGAAATCGGTTTAAGGCATTTGAATTGGAAATAAAACTCTAAATGATCCTGTAAATTCTGACCAACACCGGGCAACTCATGTTGTAACTCGACCCCTGCATCAGCCAATACTTGGGGATCGCCAATACCTGATAATTGCAACAAATGCGGCGAACCTATTGAACCAGCAGCTAAAATCACTTCTTTATTGCAGCGAATATCTTCAACTTTGCCTTTGTGCTCAATGCGAACGCCAACGGCTGTTTGTCCTTCCAATAACACTTTATGCACTAAAGCGTGGGTCACAACCGTGAGGTTACGTCTAGCCATCGCTGGGCGTAAATAGGCATTAGCGGTAGACCAACGCACGCCTTTTTTGACCGTCATGTGCATAGGGCCAAAGCCTTCTTGCTGCGCGGCATTATAATCGGCGGTCGATAAATACCCCGCCGCAATGCCCGCATCCACAAAGGCTTGGTACAGGGGATTCTGCATCTGATTACCGTTATTCACGCCTAACGGTCCAGACTCGCCGCGATACTCATCGCCACCAAAGGCCCAGGTTTCCGCCTTTTTAAAGTACGGTAAGCAATGGCTGTAATTCCAGTTGGTCGCCCCTTGCGCCTGCCACTCATCAAAGTCCCTAGCATGACCACGAACGTATACCATGCCATTGATCGACGATGAACCGCCAAGCACCTTGCCCCGAGGACAATGCATTTTGCGATTATCTAAATACGGCTCAGGCTGCGTCTCAAACTGCCAAGCATATTTAGGGCTGTTCATCGGAATTGATAACGCCGTCGGCATTTGAATAAAGATACTCTTATCACTGCCTCCGGTTTCTAATAACAGCACTTCGTTTTTAGGATCCTTTGACAAGCGATTGGCGAGCACACAACCCGCTGAGCCTGCGCCAACTATGATGTAGTTATAATATTTTTGCTCTAATGACTGGGCCAAAATGCCTCCTTAAAATGGGCTTTCTAAGGGCTGTAGACCCACGTAAACGGCTTTAACTTGGGTGTAATGCTTGAGTGTCTCGCTACCGTTTTCACGGCCAATACCCGACAACTTATATCCACCTACCGGCATTTCGGCTGGCGATGCACCATAGGCATTGATCCAACAAATACCCGCTTGTAACTGATGAATAACCCGATGGGCACGGCTGATATCTTGAGTGAACACCCCAGCGGCTAAGCCCATGGCGGTATTGTTTGCCCGAGCAATCACTTCGGCTTCATCTTTAAAGGTGAGTACCGACATCACAGGACCAAAGATTTCCTCTTGGCAGATGCGCATCTCGTCGGTGCAATCGGTAAAAATGGTTGGGGCGACAAAGTAACCATTGGGAGCATTTTCCGGCGTTAATGCTGTGCCACCGGTGAGCAGCGTTGCGCCGTCATCGATACCTTGCTGAATATAATCGAGCACTTTTTGCTGGTGGTCTTTGGAGATCAAGGCGCCAAAGTTAGTCTCTGGCGCCATAGGATCGCCCACCACAATATTAGTTTGAGTACGCATAAGCAGTTTTTCGATAAAGCGTGGATAAACCGACTCATGGACAAACACCCGCGTCCCATTGGTACAGACTTCACCTTGGGTATAGAAGTTACCGAGCATGGCACCTGAAACGGCATTGTCGATATCGGTATCGTCAAACACGATAAGCGGTGATTTACCGCCGAGTTCCATAGTGACGTCTTTTAATGAACTTGCCGCCGCGGCCATGACTTTCTTGCCAGTACCGACTTCGCCCGTGAAGGACACTTTGGCAATATCCGGATGCCCCGTTAACCAAGCGCCAACCTTGCCATCGCCCATTACAACGTTAAATACGCCATCAGGTAAACCCGCCTCACTTAAGAGTTGCGCTAATTTCAGTGCGCCAAGCGGCGTTTCTTCCGAAGGTTTAAAAATCATCACATTGCCGCTAGCTAAGGCAGGCGCCGCCTTCCAACAGGCGATTTGCAATGGATAATTCCACGCGCCAATGCCAGCACAAATGCCTAAAGGCTCACGGCGGGTGTAATAAAAATCCCCACCGACTTGCTGCTGCGCGCCTTCAAGCCCTGGGGCAATATGGGCGAAAAACTCGATAGCATCTGCGCCTGTGACCACATCAACCACTGAGGCTTCTTGCCAAGGTTTACCTGTATCGCACACTTCGATTGCCGCGAGTTCATCATTACGAGCCCGCAATAATGCGACCGCGTTTAACAGAATACGGCTGCGTTCGGTGGCACTCATGGCAGACCAAATAGCAAAGCCTTTTTTGGCGCTCTCGATGGCCGCTTGCTGAATTTTTTCATCGGCCACTTGCACTCGATACGCCAATTGCCCCGTGGCAGGATTGACGACGTCGAAGGTTTCGCCGCTGTCGTTAGCGAGCAACTGACCCGCAATAAAGTTGTACTGAACTTCTACTGATACTGACATGTATTAACTCCATGCTGCTTTATCACGTTATGGATAAAGGTTTTGCATAATTTTTCGGCCTGAACAAAATCCTGCTCAGGGGTTTCACTTAAGGCACTGCGTAACCAGAATCCATCGATCATCGCCGCCGTTTGCTCAGCAGCCATCAGGGCAAACTCTTTGGGCAACACGTGCCGAAAGGAAAAATGTAAGTTGCTGTATAAGCGGCGACTATTGATATTCTGCAAACGGGCTAACTGAGGATCGTGGACGGCCTGTGCCCAAAAACTCAGCCAAGTGTGAGTGACATTTCGTGAGCGCTGTAACTCGGTAAAATTCGCTTCAACTATCATCATTAAGCGCTCTGTTGGCGCCAACACTTGTCCTTGGATTCGATTGAGCAATGCTTGCTTTAACTGCTCGAGCAAGTGGCGCAGCGTCGCTTGGATTAAGCCCTGCTTACCACTGAAATAATGACTGATGATCCCCGACGACATCCCCGCCAACTGACTAATGCTGTTGATGGTCGTGTGCTGCAATCCATGCAAGGCAACCGATGCTAATGTCGCATCGATAAGCTGCTGTCTGCGTATCAATTTCATGGCGGTTTTAGGCATAAATACTCAAGGAATAACCACTCTCTCAATACTCTGAACGACGTTAATTGAACGTTCAATTAACAATCATGATAATGATTAGTGATGTAACTATCAACCTAAAATAGCACAGTGACAAAGCTCACAAGTTAGTTATGTAAAAAAGAATTAATCTGTAAAAACAAGATAAATGTATAGATTTCTTTGACTTGAGGCCCTACCACAACCACAGCAGCACGCATAAATTAATATTAGATATCAAACTAATTAACTGGAGTTAATGCTACGAATGAGAGTATTAATGAGGTTTAACCTCTGTTAGATTTAACAATTGAGCCGTCAAACTCTGGATAAGAAAGTGGGATAAAAAGTAAACGAAAAATGCACAGAAATGATGCATCACCAGGGGCGCTAACAACGCTAAAAAAACCATATCGTACGCCAACACTAATACCCGTCATAAAAGTCCGAAATTTAGTTACCCAGTTCCAACTTTAGTGGGAAATTACCCTCAGATAAGCGCCGAACTCGATCAAGCTCACACTTTCACTACCTCCAAATTGGTAGCTTGATCACCAGAAAAGAACACAACTTAATCTTTACAAGCAAATAGGTGGATTTTATGGCTGCTAAATTTTTTATTCCTTCTGTCAACGTATTAGGCCAAGGCGCAGTGGATGATGCTATCGGTGACATCAAAACCTTAGGCTTTAAACACGCACTCATAGTGACAGATAAACCCTTAGTCAAGATTGGCTTAGTGGGTGAAGTGGCCGAAAAACTCGGTCAAAATGGCATTACCGCCACCATCTATGATGGCGTACAACCTAACCCAACAGTGACGAACGTCGAAGCGGGTTTAGCCCTGTTAAAAGCCAACAAGTGTGACTTTGTGATTTCACTCGGCGGCGGATCACCCCATGATTGCGCCAAGGGTATCGCCCTTGTTGCCACCAATGGCGGCAGTATTAAAGACTATGAAGGGTTAGATCAATCCGCAAAACCACAGTTGCCGTTAGTAGCCATTAATACGACGGCAGGCACAGCCAGTGAAATGACGCGCTTCTGTATCATTACCGACGAAGCCCGCCACATTAAAATGGCGATTGTCGATAAACACACCACGCCTTTGCTGTCGGTCAACGACCCTGAGTTAATGCTGAAAAAGCCTGCGAGCCTAACTGCCGCAACCGGTATGGATGCACTGACTCACGCGGTTGAAGCCTATGTGTCTATTGCTGCTAACCCGATCACCGACGCCTGTGCGATCAAGGCCATGGAATTGATTCAAGCTAACTTAGTCAACGCAGTTGAAAACGGTCAAGACATCAACGCCCGTGAACAAATGGCCTACGCCCAGTTCTTAGCGGGTATGGCGTTTAACAATGCCAGCTTAGGTTATGTGCATGCGATGGCGCACCAATTAGGCGGTTTCTACGATCTGCCCCACGGTGTGTGCAACGCCCTGCTGCTGCCCCATGTGCAGGAATACAACGCCCAGGTCGTCCCTGCTCGCTTAAAAGACATTGCCAAGGCTATGGGTGTCGATGTGTCTGCGATGACAGATGAGCAAGGTGCTAGTGCGGCGATAGCGGCAATCAAAAAACTGTCTGTTGCGGTTAAGATCCCTGAAAACCTGACCTTATTAGGCGTGAAAGCGGAAGATATTCCAACACTTGCGGATAACGCGTTAAAAGATGCCTGTGGATTCACGAATCCAAAGCAAGCAACCCATGCGGAGATCTGTCAGATCTTCACTAATGCGCTGTAATTGTGCGCTGTAATCGCCATACCTTACCAATCGCAAGTTATCGCACTGTAATCGTGCGCTAACTTGCTGGATAACGACTTATTGTCCTGCTAGTGCGTAAACACGACTTCATCCTCCAATGAATTCGTTTTAGGCTCCAATAGTGCACAGATTATTGCTGCACTATTGGGGCCTTTTTTACACCTGTATCAACAAGATGGTGAGGTAAGTTACTATCTTAAAAATTGAGTAACAAAAACCAACATAAAACTCAGTGTCTATGCACCTTTGCACTGACAAAACACTCACAAATCAGCATATTCAAGAAGAAAGGATCTGAACCTAAAATATTCATAGCAAAATGATATAAAAAACGTGATCTCTGTGGGTTACAGACTGTTACAGATCCGATAAGATGGCCCCAGTTCGCTTTTTCCCTGCAAAAGATGAAGCCAGCTGAGAGGCCCGTTTTAACGAATGGGCCTCTGTCCATTCTGCCTTCTGCGTTTCCTCTGCGACAACTTATGCTGCCAGTTACCCGTATAGCTCCCATCAAAGTTTAATTAACCTATTTACTCCGCTGTTAACTCTTTTTATCAATAAGACTTACTGACGACCAAGTTGTTGCTTTATTAATCAGTAATTCAGCAAAAGCGAAACTTCACCCAAAACTGAGATCTAGCACAAAGTTATTGGCATAAAACTCATGCTAAATAGAGACATGACAGATTAAGTAAATGGTTAATTTTCATGCAGTAACTATCCTTCTCCGTCAAAAAACATCAAGGCTATATAGACTTAATTAATGATTGACCGAATTCAAAAACGATGCCTATGATGGCAACAATATCCTCGAACAGGTAGGTACGCTATGACTGCAATCACCCATGTATATAACTACACAGTTAGATGTCCACATTACAAAGATCCTGAACATCCCGTTACTTGGTTAAATCATATTGAAATGAACCAGTCCTGTGAGATCGCGTTAAATCGCATCACTAAATGGCACGAGCTTTCTGGGGAAAAAACCTTCGAAACGAATAAGTTTGTGGTTCGTAAAGCCGAAAATGAAGATGCTTACTTCTCAATGCAGAGTGACAGACTCAAAAATGACGGCCATGCCTTAGTCACCTTTAAAATCTTTTTAGACGATTGCTGTGACGATGCGGCGCCAGAAGAAATCATGCAGCACCTGATTGAAGACTATCAACAACGCTTAGCCAAACTCGAATAATCTTTGCAGTATTATTTAGCGACCTTAGACGCCAGTGCGCAAAACGCCACTGGCGTTTTTATTTGTCGAGTTCGATAACTCAACCCACGACGTCATTTAATGCTCTTAGTTTCACTCACTCGGTTGATACTCGAACAGAAACATTGCAACAGCGGCTCAGCAGATAATGTCGCCATAGCGTGATTCAGCTCAAGATCTGTTATATTGTCCCGAATGTCATTTTGCACAGTAAAAATGGCAAGGCCCAGTAAATTGAGTTACGAACTTAAATTGAGGATTGGCATCACAATGAATAAAGCGACGCTCATTATTATTCCTTTATTACTCGCTACATCCGCCTGTGCGGATTTAAAGGACGCAGGCCGTGCCATCGGCACAACGACTAAAGAAGTCACCACTGAGATAGGCCACGCGACTAGAGACACGACAAAAGCCATAGGTCATGCTTCACGGGATGCGGTCAAATCGGTAAAAGAAGATTTAACCAAAGACTAATGACAGTGACGCCTAGGCGTCACTGCACATTTTAAGCATCTTATACATTTAAGCATCACGCATTTTAAGCGCCACGCCCCCTTAAGCCGCATTCGCCCGAATACCATGGGGCACAGGCAATCCTTGGGCATTCACATGCACAAACACCATCTTATCTATACTCACCACTGGCGCCTGCGTCATTTTATTGCGTACTTGACAGCTCACGGTAATAGAACTGTGGCCGAGACTCACTAGCTCCAGACCAAACTCAATCACATCCCCTTGATGCGCTGGCGTCATAAAGTTGATTTCAGAAATCAGCTTAGTCACATGGCTGGTGCTCTTCATCTGGCAGGCAGCAAAGATAGCGGCCTCCTCGTCTATCCAACTGAGCAACTGACCGCCAAACAGGGTATTTGCTGGATTTAAATGTTCAGGTTTAACTAAACGGCGACTGTAATATTTCATGGCGGTGACCTCAATGTGAATGCCAATAATCAGCTTTAATGAGCTGTAACTTCCCGTGATATTAAGAGCATTATTCAGGCCACATTTGATAGCTATTAAATAACAATGAGATAGCAATAAGCTGCTGTAAAATAATCCGATTATTGCACCAAGTCGCATCAGAGTTGCACCATATTAATCAGCACAATAGTGAACCAATAAGCAAAAAAATAGCGACTCATAGAGTCGCCAAGCTAAGGCAAGCAAAAAACTTACTGGGTAGGAAGTTAAGTCACAAGGTTTGACTTAAAAACCCGCGCAGCACATGTAGGCGAACTGCACGGGGACAACAGCTGCAAAGCAGCTAAACACAGGCTTACGGGTAACACTCTTTCATACTCAACTCGAGATTTAAGCTGCAAGCTCGGTAACTCATCACAGTCCGCTCTTGCCCTCTATTTCGAGTTTTTAACCACGCCTCACCAGATACATCAGCATAAGGCGTGCTAAGGATTAATCCACAATCACAATGGATCATCCTAAGCGCTTCTACTGCTTAAAACTGTTCTTCTTCGGTAGACCCAGTCAGTGCAGTCACTGAAGAATGGCCACCTTGAATAACCGTAGTCACTTGGTCGAAATAACCTGTGCCCACTTCCTGTTGGTGCGCCACGAAGGTGTAACCTTTCTTCGCTGCTGCAAACTCAACTTCTTGAACTTTTTCAACATAATGCTTCATACCTTCGCCACGAGCATAGTCGTAAGCGAGGTCGAACATGTTGTACCACATGTTGTGGATGCCAGCTAAAGTGATGAACTGGTACTTGTAGCCCATATCTGACAATGCTTGTTGGAAGCGCGCGATAGTGGCGTCGTCCAGATTTTTCTTCCAGTTGAACGAAGGCGAACAGTTATAAGCAAGCAGTTGATCTGGGTACTGAGCATGAATCGCTTCAGCAAAAATACGCGCTTCTTCAAGATCCGGTTTAGCGGTTTCACACCAAATCAAATCCGCATACGGAGCATAAGCCAGACCACGAGAAATCGCTTGGTCAAGACCAGCTTTAACACGGTAGAAACCTTCATTGGTGCGCTCGCCAGTCACGAAATCACGATCGTATGGGTCGCAATCTGAAGTTAACAAATCGGCCGCGTTAGCATCGGTACGTGCGATAACCAGTGTATCGACACCGCTCACATCCGCCGCTAAACGTGCAGCAACCAGCTTTTGTACCGCTTCTTGGGTTGGCACTAATACTTTGCCACCCATGTGGCCACATTTTTTCACTGAAGCTAACTGATCTTCAAAGTGAACACCGGCAGCGCCCGCGTCGATCATCGACTTCATCAGTTCGAAGGCATTTAATACGCCGCCAAAACCCGCTTCTGCGTCAGCAATGATTGGCAGAAAGTAATCAACAAATTTTTCATCTTCTGAATTAACGCCATTGCCCCACTGAATTTGATCAGCACGACGGAAAGAGTTATTGATACGTGATACCACAGCGGGCACAGAGTTGGCTGGGTATAAAGATTGATCTGGGTACATAGTGCCGGCTAAGTTAGCATCGGCTGCCACTTGCCAACCTGAAAGGTAAATCGCTTCGATACCCGCTTTCGCCTGTTGTACCGCTTGACCACCCGTTAACGCACCCAATGAATTCACATAGCCTTTTTTAGCGCCACCGTTAACCAATTCCCATAACTTAGTAGCACCGCGCTTAGCGATAGTATTCTCAGGCACGATTGAACCGCGAAGCGCAACCACTTCTTCTGCGGTATAAGGACGACGCACGTGTTTCCAACGTGGGTTTTCTGCCCAATCTCGCTTGATTGCATCAATCTGCTCTTGACGTGAAGTCTGAGTCGTTGCCTTAGTCATAGTGTCGCTCCTTTCTCTTTGATGTTGTAGCTATCATGAAACTGCCCCCCAGTTTCACTCTGCTAAATTGTTTGGTTGGCGGTAGCCCCGCCACAGCTAAATCTGGTTTACCTAAAACGGTTCAAGCAAATGAGTTCATTCTAAGCTGTCAGCATTTCGTAACCGGGTAAGGTTAAGAAATCGACCAGCTCGTCGGAAGTGGTAATGTCTTCAAGCAACACGGCTGCTTGGGTGAATTTGCCATGGGTGAATCTGTCGCTACCCACTTCTTTTTTCACGTTCGACAGCTCTTCAACCAACATGTCTTTAAAGAGTTGCTTGGTCACGAGTTTGCCGTTTGACAGCGACTTACCGTGTTGGATCCATTGCCAAATTGAGGCTCTAGAGATCTCAGCCGTAGCCGCATCTTCCATTAAGCCGTAAATAGGTACGCAACCGTTGCCGCTGATCCACGCCTCTAAATACTGCAGTGCGATACGAATGTTCAGACGCATCCCCTGTTCGGTGCGCTCACCGTCGCAGGTTTTAAGTAACTCGCTGGCAAGGATCGGTGCGTCTACATCACGGGTAATATGTAATTGATTACAGTGATCTTGGCCTATGTATTCGTTGAAAATCCCCATAGCGGTGTCGGCAAGGCCAGGGTGCGCGACCCAAGTGCCATCGTGACCGTTACGCGCCTCAAGCTCTTTATCTCGACGAACTCGCTGCAATACCGCTTCGTTCTGAGCAGGATCTTTAGCAGGAATAAAGGCTGCCATGCCGCCCATCGCTAAGGCACCGCGTTTGTGGCAGGTCTTAATCAAGAGTCTTGAATAAGCGCTTAAGAAAGGCGTATCCATAGTGACGGCTTGGCGATCCGGTAAGACTCGGTCGCTATGACGTTTTAATGTTTTGATATAGCTGAAGATGTAATCCCAACGACCACAGTTCAGTGCGACGATATTGGAACGTAGTTCATAGAGAATTTCGTCCATTTCGAACACGGCAGGCAAAGTCTCAATCAAGCAAGTACATTTAATCGTGCCCGCTTGCAGACAAAACCTTTCCTCAACAAAAGCAAACACTTTTGCCCACCAGCGCGCTTCAATATGACTTTCTAACTTAGGAATATAAAAATATGGACCACTGCCCTTGGCCAAAAGTTGGCGATAGTTGTGGTAGAAATACAGTGCGAAATCAAACAGTGAGCCAGGAATCGCTTTGCCATTAAACTGCACGTGTTTTTCTTTAAGGTGCAGACCACGAACGCGGCAAATAAGCACTGCAGGATTTGGCCCTAATTTATAGTGCTTACCCGTGTCCGGTGCTGTGTACTCAATATCGCCACGCACTGCATCACGTAGATTGATTTGACCTTCGACGACTTTTTCCCAGCTTGGTGCTAAAGAATCTTCGAAATCGGCCATAAACACTTTGGCATTGGCGTTGAGTGCGTTAATCACCATTTTACGTTCAACGGGACCTGTGATTTCTACGCGGCGGTCAAGTAAGTCATCAGGAATACCGCGAATTTGCCATGCACCATCACGAATAGCGCGGGTTTCAGGCAGAAAGTCGGGTAATGAGCCTTTATCGATACGCGCTTGCTTATCTTTACGTTTAGCGAGTAAGGCGGGTACTTCGTCGGCAAATTCACGACAAAGGGATTCGAGTAAGGCGACAGCCCCTTCGGTAAAGATGACTTCTTGGCCTGGAATGTCACGGCCCACAATATTAAGCGTGGCGTTTGCTGTAGCTTTACCCAGTGTCGAATTCAATTGCTGTTCACTCAAAGTGTGTTCCGTCATCTTGATGCCCTCCCAAGAGGCTCCACTATCACAGGCTTAACGCTGACATATAAAGCAGTAGCATCCCCAATCACCACAGCTTATAAACTCACCAAAAAACCATCAAATGTTTGTTTCGAACTAAAACTTACCGACAAACGTTTGTATTTGCAACAGTCCAAGATTGACAAAAACATGCATTAACCTAGGTAAAAACCATGCTAAAATTGGTCTGACCAAGCAAGAAAATTAACGACAAATAACTGATAAATATTCAATTAAACATTTTAATCACATATGACAATTGCAGTTAAATGAAACTTGTCAGACAACTTTACCAATCAATACGCAAAGTAATTAATTACGTAATTAAATAACCAATAGTAAGTTTATAAATACAGCATTTTTACTCTATTAGACCTAAGTAGAAAATGCTCAACGTTTTGAACTAACCTAGAGGTAAGTCAGATAAAATCATATAAATCATAATGATAAAGACTGTTGCTATTGCTGCAAATTAAAACGACCGTTTCATTTTGACGTTTACGTAAACGAAATAAGTGTCGTGTGCGATTCAAACTAAGTGCCAGGTTGCGTTTCCCGATCAACAAGGTGGGATGTGATGGTTAACTCAAAAAATAAATCACTTTTTTATAAAAAAAATGAAACAAATTTGACATTACAGCGGGATGGAGCTTAGACGCGACTTTTTATGAAGCTTTTCTCCTGCGAGAACCCATATCTTACTTCCTCAAATACATGCCTTTTCGTAACACTTATTCGCAGCACTGCACATTTCAACCACGACATCTGAAACATATGTTGCCAACTTAAATGCAAATCATTACTATTCGCGACCTATTTATTTGGGGGAACCATTAATGAAATCATTTCGTTTGTCACTAACTGCACTCGCCTGCCTTTCCGTTTTATCGCAAACTGCATCCGCCGAAGCTAACTCGGTATCAGCAAATGCTGAAGCCAACGTTGAGCGCATCACGGTTTATGGCAGACAAAACTCAGTAGTGAAGAATTCAGGGCTGGCGACTAAATCCGATATGTCTCTCATGGAAACACCCGCTGCAGTTGTAATTGTTGACCAAGAACTGATCGAAACCCAAGGTACAGATAATCTGCAAGACTTGATCCGTAACATTAGTGGTGTGACTCAAGCGGGTAATAACTATGGCATCGGTGACAACATAGTCATCCGTGGTTTAGGCGCAAATTACACCTATGACGGTATGTATGGCGGTGCTGGCCTTGGTAACACTTTCAACCCCACGCGCTCTTTAACCAACGTTGAATCCGTAGAAGTATTAAAAGGCCCAGCGACTGGACTCTATGGCATGGGGAGTGCTGGTGGCGTCATCAATTTAATTGAGAAAAAACCGCAATTCGAGTCAAAAAACAAATTTACCGCCGAAGTTGGACAATGGGATACCTACTCCCTTGCTCTGGATAGCACGGGCGGTCTGAGCGATGATGTCGCCTACCGTTTAGTGGCAAAATCCGGCCGCAGTGATGGCTATCGCGATATAGGTACAGACAGAGACGAAATCTATAGCGCCTTAAAATGGGTATTAAGTGATAGCCAAGATGTAATGCTTTCAGGTGCTTACATTAAAGATGCTATCGCCGTTGACTCTATTGGCCACCCGATTCGAATTTACAATGCCGATTCAGTCGGCGGTAAGAGCGCGGGCGAGGTCACGTGGCAAGATCTGGTTAATGATCCCAACGGTAATGGTCTACAACTCACCGATGCACAGCGTCAGCAGTTAGCGGCCTCTTTATCTGGCGCTGACGGCTTAACCCCTTATTCGTTTGGAGATGCAGGGCTGATTTCGCCAATGGCGAAGGACAATGAGGGTGAAGAGTTAAGATTTAAACTGACCCATAATATCTATTTCAGCGACAATTTGTTCCTCAATCAACAATTGCAGTATCGCGACTATACGTCAGGTTTCGCCCGCCAAACTGGTGCCTATAACTATGTCTATTGGAAGCGTAACATCAAGATTAAAAACGTACCTACCGACGTGATTAACGAAGAGCCTAGATCGCCTTTAGTTGAAAACGGCGAACTTTATCCTTTTGCTGCAAGACGTCAGGAATACCGTAAAGTGGATGCCGACGAGACTTCGTGGCAGTACTTTGCCGATTTACGTTATGACTTCCAAATTGGCAATATAGACAATGAATTATTGCTCAATGCCAACTATGAAGACCGTAATATTCGCTTCCAGCAATATTCTATCTACGATGCGGATCAAATCTTTAAAAACAAAGATGGCAAAATCATTTACCAAGGATCTCTGCCTTATATATACGACATCCGCAATCCTAATTGGGGCACAGGTAAATTCGAGGACTATGACCCACTCAAAACCGCTAACTATGACAAAAAAGTCAGCGCTTGGGGCGTAGGCTTACAACATGTCAGTTATCTGCCATACGGCTTTACCACGCGTATTGGTGTTGCCTTTAATGAGATTAAACAAGCCTATGAGCACTTTGGTGTTGATCCACGCTATAGCACTAGCCAATCCCAAGCGACACCAGAAGCCGATACCACAGATAACGGTATGACCTATAACCTAGGGTTAACCTACATGCCGATTGAGGATTTATCATTTTTCATCAACCATTCTAAAGGGCGCACCGCTTACAGTGTACTTGATGCAGTAAAAGATAATGCTACCGACCGAGATGATTCAGAATCGATTAGTAATGATTTAGGCATGCGCTTTAAAGCATTTGAGGATCAATTACTTGGCTCACTGGTATTCTTTAAAAGCTCGCGTACTAATGTCGCCTATAACAACCCTGATTATACCAATGGCATATTAACCCCTAATATTCCCGTGTATTTTTACGATGGTAGCGAAGATACTCAGGGAGTTGAACTCGATCTCAATGCCCATCTTAATGATCAATGGCGCATTAACCTCAACGGCATGTACCAAGATGCAAGGGATAAACAAAATCCAAATACTTTAACCTACAATAGCCGACAAAAAGGCGTACCTTATGTCACTGCCAGTGCTTGGATTACCTATGGCGCGGATTGGTTTAGATTATCAAGCCCAATCGAGCTGAGCCTTGGTGCAAAATTTGTCGATGATCGCAGTACGCACTCAAGCTCATTTGGTATTCCAGACGGTTACGTGCCTAGCTATACCGTCGTTGACTCGGCAGTAAGCTACAACGCGGATTCTTGGAAAATCCAGCTGAACATCAATAACCTTTTCAATAAAGACTATTACAGTAAAGCCATGTTCCTCGGTGGTATGCCGGGTGAAGAACGCAACGTCAAACTGCAATACAGCTATAGCTTTTAACACTTAAACATCAGCGTTAAATTTGATGTTGTAAACCAATAAAAAAGAGAGCATTTATGCTCTCTTTTTATATCCAAATCAGAGTGACAACATTAGCTCACATTCTCCCTATCTCCACGCATAAGGGATTCCAACTCTGCCTTACCCTTATTCGATAGATTGATTAACGTCGCTAAATCATTTTGATGGGCTGCGCTAGCAATCACCAGTTTCTTATCATGTTCAGCAAAGATTTTTACCCGCTCGTTGGCTTGTACCTGCGATAAACCTAGGCCTTGGAGAATCTTCTCACTGGCCGATAGCGCCGAACCAAAGGTCTCACGAAACACATCCGTCACCCCAAGGCTCATCAAACGATAAGCATGGTTACGGTCCCTCGCCCGCGCGACTATGTTGATATGGGGAAAATGCGTTTTCACTTGCTGAGCAATTTCAATGGAATCCTCAACACTATCCACGGCAAGCAATAGTAATCTAGACCGAGCAATCCCCGCCGACATCAACATGTCTAAGCGTCTGGCATCCCCAAAATACACTTCACCACCGTATTTACGAATAACATCCACATGACTCGCATCCTTATCCAATGCGACAAAAGGGATACCTGATGAGGCCAAAATACGCCCCGTGATCTGGCCTACTCGACCAAATCCAGCAATCACCACTTCAGATTCGGTGACATTAATCGTATCTGGCAAACGAGTATCCACCACTTTGGCTTTAGTTGCTCGGAACAAAGTAAATAATAGAGGCGTTACTGCCATAGACAAACCAATAGCAAGCACAAGGACTTGCGCAATTTTATCGCCGACAATACCAGATAGCTGCGCCTGAGATAAAAGCACAAAGGCAAATTCGCCCCCTTCAGCAAGGATCAAACCTAGTGCAATACTAGGCCGCCATTTGTGGTGCCGAATACGCCCCAACACCATAAGCACAAAGGTTTTAATCAGCAACATAGCCATTAAAATGCCCAGAATAAGTAACGGATCAGATATCAATAATTTCAAATCCATACTCATACCGACAGCCATAAAAAACAGCCCAAGCAATAAGCCTTTAAAAGGTTCTATGTCAGTTTCGAGCTGGTGCCGATAACTTGAGTTAGCGAGCATAATACCCGCCAAAAATGCCCCCATGCCCGCAGAAAGTCCCAACCACTCCATTAACTCAGCGCTACCCATGACCAGCAATAATGCAAAAGCGGTGAGCACTTCACGCACCCCACTGCTTGCCACTAGTTTAAGGAATTTAGGCAGTAAATATTTCCCCACTAACACAAAACCAACGAGCGCAAGACACGTCCAGTACCAAGGCACCGCATGATGTTCAATCTGAGCAGAATTGGGCGCCAAATATGCTGTCAGCAGCAACATAGGGATAACCGCAAGATCTTGCATTAACAAGACCCCAAAAGCATCACGTCCAAGTGGGGTTGTAAGCAACCTATGCTCACTCATTAACTGCACGGCAAAGGCTGTCGATGATAAAGATAGCGCGGCACCAACCACTAAAGCCGCCTCAATAGACAAGCCAAAGCCCCAAGCCAATCCTCCAATCGCAGCCCATGACAACAACAGCTGACCACTACCTAAACCAAAGATAGCACTGCGAAGTTCCCATAATTTACTTGGATTCAATTCGAGACCCAGCACAAACAACATGAGCACCACACCTAACTCGGCAAAATGCAACACAGCAGCAGGATCAGAAACTAAGGCCATGCCACCAGGGCCTAAAATGATGCCAGCAGCTAGATAGGAAAGGATCGGGCCAGCGCCAAAACGTTTACCTAAAGGAACAAAAATAACCGCCGCCAATAAAAATAGCAGCACCGACGTGAGTAAACTCGACTGTTCCATGAAGGCTCCAACGGAAAAAGGAATGCGCATTGTTCTATGTAAGGACCCAGCAATAGCTAGGCAATTATCAGCTATGATATCCCATTTATTTATTAACAAGGTCAAGGCAATTCATTAAAAATGAGAAATTTTGATACGAAAAACACTTAAGCGTAGAGGAAATCAACTGGAGCAACAAAGCTGAGTAAAAGAGCACTTAGAGACACCTTAAACTGTTATCGCATTTTGTGAGTGACTGCAAAATAAAAAACGAGCAATAAACTAAGGAAGGATAAAACCAGTAAGGGCTTGCCAACTCTGGATGAGACTAAATGCTCACTCGACTTACATTACACAGAGGGCGATGCAATATGACGCCGTAAATCAGTTGCCTGCTTGTCACATTTTAATATGTCAGAATAGCGAACTACGGTGTTGCGGCCATTGGCCTTAGCGGCATAGAGTGCCATGTCGGCTCGGTGGAATAATGGATCTAAACTCAGATCATCAGCCATTAAACCGCTCACACCAAAACTTGCCGTTATGACGAACTTATGCCCTGAATGTTGGGTATCAATGGCCTCGATACGAGCTCGACATTGCTCCGCCACTTCCATGCCTTTCTCTTCATCGGCATAAGGTAATAAAATTGCAAACTCCTCACCGCCGATACGAGCAAAAACATCACCATTTCGGATATGGGATTTAAGGGAGTCAACCACCTTTTTAAGCGCCCAATCGCCAGTTCCATGACCAAAAGAATCGTTGATACGTTTGAAGAAATCTAAATCGAATAAAATGACACAGAAATCCCCGCTACGAGCCATGGCTTGCACAAAAAGGTTTTCTCCCAACTCTTGCCCTGCACCACGATTCAATATGCCTGTTAAGGCATCCATTCTCGCCATACGCATAAACTTACGTTTCTGCATCTGACCTACGGCTAACAAAATCCCAAGGAAGAACAGCCCACCCACTAGAATAGTGATAAACATCAGCATATTGGTGTATTCCCGCTCTTTTACCATTTGCTGAGCGATGTAAAGTTCACGCTCTTTATTGAGTAAATTGATTTCACGCGCCTGTTCATCAGCATTAAACTTAGCCGCCTGATAAGCGAGGGTTTTCATTCTAGATTGGTCAAAAATCAATTGATTATAATATTGTTCTTTTCTTGTGTATTCATAGGCTTGCTCAAATTGTTTATCCGCCACCATCAGTTCGGCAAATACCTTATATGCAATATGCTTATGTTCGATGTAGCTATTATCATCGGGGAATGAAAGCACTTTAACGGCGTGACTTTTCGCTTGAACCTGCTCATCCATGGCAAAGTAATTCTCGGCAAGTAGTGCATGCACATGGCTGATTTCTAACTGAAATTGAAAAGCTTCATACCCTTTTAAAGCTAATAGTAGAATCGCTCTCGCACCTAAAAAGTCGCCCCGCTCCTGCCAAACCATAGCTTTGCCTTTTATCGACATAGTCGCCAGAAGGGGGAATTGCTTCGCATCACAGTATTGACGGCTATCTTCGAAGGCATCGAAGGCGTCGGGATTTTTCACGCCGAGTAAATAAATAGCGCGCAGCAATTTGGCATGGCAAATATCGCGGACATCGGTTTCCTTTGCGAGTTGTAACACCTTATAGGCATAAAGGCCCATATCACTATAAGCGTCCATTTCGGAATAAATATTGGCAATTCTTAGATATGAGTGCCGTTTAATCGTGACATCATCAATATTCACCACTAGGGCTAATGCTTGAGCGACTGCAGCCAAGGCTTTGTCATAGTCACGCAGACCTATATATACCGTGGCTTTGTAACTATAAACTGACGCCAATAAATCAGTATTTGGCACTAAGGTTTCGGCTTGGTGTAGATCATCTAACGCTTTAGTGTATTCACCAGTGAAAAAATAACCTATCGCTCTATCTATCCTCAGTCGTCCTTGTTGTATTGTAGTTAAACGACTGAATTCTTTCTCATATTCGGCAAGTTTTTTCTGCGCAGCACTAAGATCAGATTGCAGTAATACATCAAGCTCATTGAGTGCCTGATCAAAATAGAGAGAGTTAGCCATCAAAGCTGTCGAACACAAGGCGAAGATGGCTAATAGGGCACAACGTAACCGTTTCAAGATGAGTTAATTATTACCATGATTGACTAAAACAAATGTTTGATAATTTTGGTCGCCACTCAAAACTTTTAGTTTTGTCATATCCCCTGTTATTACAGCGCTAATTTCTTCATCAGTTAACCCATGGGCGCGCATTACGGCCTCCGGGTCCTGTTGATACGCTTCCATCAGTTGTGCATCTTGACCTAACTGGGTAAAAAAATCCGATAATGCAGACATACCTTTCCTTATTTATATGATGACTCCCGAATTCAGCTCAGAAGTACAGCACTCACAATTAGCCTAAATCTTCAGGTCTAATGCCTAATTTAGTTAAAATAGCATAGTTGTATTCGAGTTTTTTTGCTGGCGGGATCAGTAAAGTACTGATCGGAGACAAGTTTGCCTCGGGCAGCTTACTCAACGGCAAATACTCAATTCTAGGGGCTTGAACTGGCAGATTAGCAGCTTCGTAGATCACCACTTGATGATCTCGCGGATACCATTGATTCAGTTGTTCAACCAAAATCAGCAGCCTGTCACTCGTAGTATGAAACTGAGTTAAGGTATGTTCACCAGCAATCGCAATTTGCCATAACAATAAATGGGTTGTCGGATCGGGCACATGATTAAAAAACATAAACTGGCTAGCTTCAAAGCTTTGATGGCCAGAGCTGCCGGGGTCAATACCCAGATCAGCCCATAAACACGCCTCGGCCGAAATCCCCGGCTCCATCTTCGCTGAAAACCCTTCTGCCCTCGCCCGTGTAATCGCCATATGGGAAACACAGGCAAAGACTCCAGGATGACCATAGAGCGCACAAACGGTTTTTTTGCCAGCCCTTACGGCCTCCAATATAGAATTAACCATTTGTTCGTAGGTTTCTCGGCGATTTTTAACTTCACCATTTTGTGCATAAAACGGCTGTAAATTGATGACATTGGGATTAATGTTCTGGATCCAACGCTGCGAAAAACCATCGGGCAAGAGTGAAAACACGACATCAGCGTGCTCAATATAACTACGACTCATCACACTGATCTGTCCGGCCAGTTGTAAACCCGTACCTACACAAACTAAAGAACCCAATGCATCTATCCCACTATTTTATTTCGAAGACTGCAAACTCACGACAAAAAGCCACAGTACAAGAACACAATAAAAACATATCGGTAACTTTAATCTGATTTTAACGAGATTACTATGTTTATCGCCACACATACTGTCTATCGACTTACTAACTAATTGCTTGGCTTTAAAGAAGAAATCGCTCACATTTACTCTTTCCCAATCCAGCCAACAGTAAACCTGTACGGCTCTGAAGCAGAAAATCATACTCTTAGCCCCATATGACTTCAGCGAATAAATATCCTTAAAGATTGAGAACTAAAGCCAACATACTGGGTCGAAAAGTCACACAATTCGATCTATGACGGTAGCAAAGCCCGATTGCCCTTGTCATGAGGGGGAATGCTTGGGTATTATGGCCGCCAGATTTTCAGAAGTAGCGCATACAATGATCAATAAAAAGCAAAGTCTTACCCTACTGGGCGCTGTGGCGCTCTCTGTTTCGCTCAGTGCCTGTAGCGTGTTCGATTGGTTGATTTATAAGCCTGACATTCCACAGGGCAACTACATGGAACCGCAACAAGTTGAAAAGTTGCGCATTGACATGACCAAAGAACAAGCCGAATACATTCTCGGCCGTCCGGTATTACGAGATAGTTTTGCTGACGATACTTGGTACTACGTGTATCACTACAAGAGTGGGCGTGATGCCAGCATTACGCATAAAGAACTCATACTGCACTTTACGGGCGATAAACTTACCTCAGTGAAAGGCGATTATGAACTGAGCAAAGAATTTAGTACGCCGCTAGAACAAAGCAGCTTGCCAACAGGTAATAAAACTGAGCTAGTGCCACAAATTCCAGCACAGCGCGCCGATGAAAAGCCATTAGTGAAAGAAAATCAAGCTGAAGCGCAAGTTCAAAAACCAATTAAGTAATATCCTAAACTTTGCTTATGCTCTTCTCAGTCAATCAAATACAAAAAAGCGCCCAAGGGCGCTTTTTTATGGAGCAATGATGTCAGTATTTAAGCCCGTCCGCCCGTCACTTTATTCGCGCGGCCTTCATCTTTAGCTTTATCTGCTCGGCGACGACGCACATCCTTAGGATCAGCAATCAAAGGACGATAAATCTCAACCCTTTGCCCCGGTAAAATCACTTGGTCATGCTTAATCACATTACTAAACACACCGAGCTTAACCGTGTCTAAATCGATCTCAGGAAAAAAGCTTACAATGTTACTTAAACGCACAACCTCAATCGCTGACGTGCCGGGATTCACATTCACCGAAATCACTTTTTGCTGTGTAGGCAAGGCGTAAACCACATCAACTACAAACTTATCTGTCTCATTTGTCACTGTAAATCACCTTAGCGCGACTCGTAAATGCCGTCACCATTGATACCATAAGATCATTAAACACTTTACCAAAGGCCATATCGGCTAACGAACTTGAAAACTCAAAACTCAGCTCGAACTCTACCTTGCAGGCCTCTTCAGTCAGCTCAGTAAAACGCCACTGCCCCAATAAATGCTTAAAGGGCCCATTTTCCAATGTTAAATCAATACTCTTACCAGGAACCACTTGGTTGCGAGTCGTAAATGTCTTACGGATCCCCGCTTTACTCACATCAACAGATGCCAGCATAGTCTTGCCATCAAATTCTAAGACTTTGCCACCCACACAACCGGGTAAAAACTCCTTATACGACTCGACATCATTCACTAAGTCATACATTTGCATCGCACTAAAACGGACTAACACACTTCGAGAAATTTGCGGCATAGGACTTAGTACTCTTCACTAACGTATTCACAGCGACCTAAGCAAACTCAAACGCACGAAAAGAACGCACGTGCAATAAACAACTTAGGCCAGCAATCAAAATTTGCACGGATTTTATCACGATACGTAAAAAACGCACCCCTTGTGCACTTAAGCTGATACTCAACACCCTAATCACGTTCAAAAAAACAGCAACAACACGATAGAGGCTTGAAATTAACTAAATAAACCCTTATATCAATACCAAATTGATTCACCGTGCGTATAATGGCGCCACTATGGTAAAGAAAAATTCAAGCAAAGCCGCGCCTGCGACTATCGCACGTAATAAGCGCGCAACCTTCGAATACCGTTTCGAAGAGAAAATGGAAGCCGGCCTATCCCTCATGGGATGGGAAGTGAAATCTATCCGTATGGGTAAGGTCAACTTGTCCGACTGTTACGTATTCCTGAAAAATGGCGAAGCCTTTATGCATGGCTGCACCATTATTCCCTTGAATACGGCATCGACACACGTTGTCTGCGATCCCCTACGTTTGAAAAAGCTGCTACTCAGCCGTAAAGAGCTAGATAAACTAGCGGGCTTAGTTGAGCGCCAAGGCTACTCTATTATTCCTATCTCAATGTACTGGCGTAAAGGTGCATGGGTGAAAGTGGAAATTGGTCTAGGTAAAGGTAAGAAAGATCACGATAAGCGCGAAGATACTAAAGCGCGTGAATGGGAAGTTGAAAAAGCCCGCGTGATGAAAAAAGAAAAAACGCACGGATAATGAACAAACGATTGAACTTGAAGCAAATGATGCTAGGTGATCATAGTGCTACGGGTTACAATCAAATTCTTGGGGGCGATTCTGGATTCGACAGGATTCACGAAACCCTGGGAGCATGCCGAGGGGCGGTTGGCCTCGTAAAAAGCCGCACAGTTATAGTTGCAAACGACGATAACTACGCTCTAGCAGCTTAGGCTAGCTAGCCATCTGACACAGGTCTCTCAAATGGGCGGTGTATACAGATGGTCATCTTACATTTGATAGCGAGGGAACTCCGTCCGGGGGTGAACCGCGAAATAGTACCGGACTCGCCCGATGAAATCCTGTCTTTCGGAGTTTATTCGGGTTAATTAAAAGAGAGACTAAGCATGTAGTGCCTTGGATGTAGGTGTTCTGGACGCGGGTTCAAGTCCCGCCGCCTCCACCAATTTTACCAGAAGGGCTTAACCGCAAGGTTAAGCCCTTTTTGTTTGAACTTTCAGGCTATTTTGAGCTATCAATTCAAATGCGGCGGCGGGAACTGAACTGGCGTCGATAAATGAATCATGTCACCACTTGATCTAATCTCTATTAGATTCAGCCATTCAGACGCCGCACCTAAAAAACTACCTTTTTCCCTTTCCACCCAAAGCGCGCTTTTTAGCACGTTGTTTTTGCGCCGCTTTGCCGTTACGTCTAGGTTCGGTATCCATCTTATTAAAGTCGGGTTCGAAGCCTAGTAACCATTGTTGTGGTAGACGCTTGTCGAGCACAACTTCAACTTCTTCCAATAATAGGGCGTCCTCTTGACTAAAGAGAGTGATGGCAAGCCCTGCACTGCCCGCTCGACCTGTGCGACCGATACGATGAATATAATCTTCAGCGATAAAGGGTAGCTCAAAGTTGATCACATATTTAAGCTCGACGATATCTAGGCCTCTGGCGGCGACATCCGTTGCCACTAGCACTTGGATCTTACCTTGTTTAAATTCCTGTAAAACTTTCTCGCGCGCGCCTTGGGACAAGTCACCGTGAAACGCCTGAGTGATAATATCGGCTTTATTGAGTTGCTGAACCAGTTTATCGACGCCTTGCTTAGTGCGGCTAAAAATCAACACTTGATGCCAGTTTTTACTGCGTACCAGATGGCTAACGAGTTCGGTTTTACGGTCGGCGTCGACGGCATAAACCACTTGTTCAATTTCGGCAGCGGTCGTGTTGCGCTTGGCAACTTCAATCAACTTGGGATCGCGCAGTAAGGTTTTACTTAAGCTGAAAATAGCGGCATCTAAAGTGGCAGAAAATAACAGGGTTTGCCTATCACTCGGTACTTGCTTGAGCACGGCTTGGATCTCATCCATAAACCCCATGTCGAGCATACGGTCAGCTTCATCGAAAACAAGCACACTCAATTGCTTAAGATTTAATGCACCTTGTCTAAGGTGATCAAGTAAGCGACCCGGAGTTGCGATTAACACATCAATCCCTGCATTAAACACGGCGACCTGCGCATCGATACTCACGCCGCCGTAGGCGATGCCGATACGAATATCAGTCCCTTTAGCGTACTTAACAAAACTCTGCTGTACCTGCACTGCCAGTTCACGTGTCGGCACTAAGACTAATGCGCGTACGGGTCTCACAGCCGTTAACTCTTGCGAAGGGCTGAGTGTCATCAAATGATGCAAGATAGGCAAGGCGAACGCAGCGGTTTTGCCTGTACCCGTTTGGGCGCCAGCCATCACATCCCGTTTAGCTAAGATGGCAGGGATCGCTTCTAACTGGATAGGCGTTGGCGATTCATAGCCAAGAGCCGCTAGGGTATTCACTAACGTGGAGTTTAAGGATAAGGCACTAAAAGACATTGCGGTTAACCACTGAAAATAATGGCTAGAATTTTAGCAGACACAAACCCAAGCGACTAGCGGCATAGCGCTAGTCCTATTGTTATATGCAAACTTGTTTTACGATAAAAATGCGTCGAGATCTGCAGCTAGTTGCGGACGACTAAAAAGGTAACCTTGGGCTTGATCGCACTGGTTTTGTTGTAGGAAATCAGCTTGCTCTTTAGTTTCAACCCCTTCGGCGATAATTTCCAGCTTCAACGCATGTCCAAGCGCAATCACAGCCTTAGCGATAGCGGTATTGTTGGTATCGAAGGGAATGTCTCGCACAAAAGATTGATCAATTTTCAATTTATGAATAGGCAGTTTTTTCAAATAGTTGAGCGATGAATAGCCAGTACCAAAATCATCAACCGATAATTCGATACCCAGATCGCCAAGTCGCTTTAAGTCACGGATAGCAAGATCAGGGTTCTGCATCATCACACTTTCGGTCACTTCAAGCTCTAAATGCTTGGCGGGCAAACCCGTTTCAGCTAAGACACGTTTCACATCATCCACAAAGGAACTGCGCTGTAACTGTTGTCCTGCCACGTTCACGGCAATACGGCCAAAATGTTTGCCTTCACTAAGCCAGCGCATGCCTTGACGGCAAGCGGTTTCTAAAACCCATAAGCCAATTTCATGGATAAGACCTATTTTTTCTGCCACAGGAATAAATATCGCGGGAGAAATCAACCCCAGTAGAGGATCGTGCCAACGCAGTAATGCTTCAAATCCCACGGTTTGTCGAGTCACTAAATCAAGTTTTGGCTGGTACATTAAGTACAAAGCATTTTGCTCAATCGCGCCATAGAGGGCACTTTGCAGCTTAAGATGTTCAAAAGACTGTTGAGTTAAGGACTCAGTATAGAAAGCATAATTATTGCGGCCATCATTTTTGGCGCGATACATGGCTGCATCGGCGTTACGCAGTAAAGTGTCCGCATCGGTTCCATCATTCGGATACAAAGAAACGCCCATACTCGCCGTTAAACGTAAGTGGTCGCCCGTGCTCACAATAAAAGGTTGCTCAAACACTTGGCGCAATTGATTTATGGCAACTGCGGCATCTGCACTATTGTCGATCCCTGAAATCAATGCCACAAACTCATCGCCACCAATCCGTGATAACACATCCTGATCACCCACTTGACTGCGTAAACGCTTGGCAAGCTCGACCAACATCTCATCGCCTATACTGTGGCCAAAACTGTCGTTGATATGCTTGAACAGATCGACATCAATCATCACAGTCGCTAATTGCAAATTCAGCCGCTTAGCTTGTCGCACTTCTTGCTTAAGCTGCATCATGAACTTCATGCGATTGGGCAAATGCGTTAGCGGGTCAAAATACGCTAAGTGCGTGAGTTGCGCTTCATTCTCTTTCTGGGCTGAAATATCGGCAAATACAGCGACAAAATAACGCACATCTCCAACGTCATCATAAATAGTGCTTATGGTGATATTTTGCGGAAAAATCGTGCCATTTTTACGCCGATTCCAAATTTCGCCATTCCATTTACCTTGAGTAAGCAAGGCATTCCAGAGTTTATCGAAAAAATCTTTATCATGCCGACCCGAACTAAAAATCCGAGGATTCTGGCCGAGTAACTCTTCCCTCACATAACCTGTGATCTCAAAAAATGCACCGTTAACGTCGGTAATATTGCCATGCCGGTCGGTCACAACCACACCTTCAACCGAGTTTTTAAACACATTGGTCGCCAGTGTCAGTTGTTCTTCAACTGCTTTATGCTTGGAGATGTTGCGAGTCATACCGATAACGCCCACGAGCTCACCCAGGGCATTGAGTGTTGGGAGTTTTAGCGTTTCTAGCCAAAGATGATTTTTAGCTTCACTGCCATCTAAACACTCAGCGACAATGATAGGTGTACCAGACTCGATAGCGAGCCTATCACCCTCTAGAAAAATCTCTGCAATATCAGCACCAAAGAGTTCAACATCGGATTTACCAACAATCTCACTACGGGGCATTTCCCACGCATTCTCAACACTACGATTGCAAAGAGTGTAAATGCCAGCGGCATTTTTCATCCAAATATGTTCGTCAAAACTATCGATAAAAGTTTGTAAATCGACCGTATCGACACGACTCGATGAACCTCGGCTTAATGTTTCAGCCGCATTATGTTGGCTCAATATCTCGCCTAACTGGTGTTGAATGCTATCGCTGATAAGCTTAGTGAGTTGTAGCGTTTTTGAATCTACGCCGTGAGCCTCGTTATGATAGAAACATAAAAAGCCAAAATTAGCCCCAGATGGCCAAGCGAGAGACAAACAAATCACGCTGCCGACTAAGTTGCAAGTGTGCCAATCTGAGTGCTGCCGAGTATCCATAATTAACAGAGGCTCACGTACCTGCTCAGTTAGCTGTGATACAGATAATGCAGCCGTGATTTGATGACTGCCTAATCGGGGCAATGCTGAAATTGGCTCACTCAGGCAGGACAACTTAGCATTACTTAGAGGAGGAATAGTAGGTTTATCAATAACATCAAAGGGATTAGGAACGATTTTAGATGGTGTGACCATTGAGGGCATCACAACGGACTGGCTTATAACAGGCTGGGTGTTAGCCAAATGATTGCCACTTAGGTGGCTGAGTATTGCCTGTATTTCACTTTCAGCCGCAGAGTCTGAACTTAACATGCTGCTAAGTTCACCCGCAGCATTCCATGCTAATAACATTGCTTTACTGCTTGATATCTCAGCGACTAAATTTAAGTCACTCAACCAGTTATCCAGCTGTTGCTGCGTAATAGGTACATCTATCATCATCTTGCCAACTCAGATCTCGTTACTGCTCAATTGGCCTACGGCGAGAATACCGTAAGACCTTAAACACATGCCCAATATTGCTACAGAGGGAAAACGTTAACCAAGCAGTAAAATCTCATAAAATTTTACGTTTAACATCAAATCAATACATCTCAATTGGCACTAAGGTTGGATCTAAAACTTACTCCATCATATCCACCTTTTAGGGTGGTAGAGGTCAAACCATCAAAATTCACACTAACTTACTCACACTCAGCAGACTGCTTGCACGGGTAAATCCAACTAACATTGCATTTGCTACTTTAGCACAAAATTTTAGTGTCAGTATCGCGATAAGTTTATTGAGTAACAATTAGTTAGACTTAATCAATTAAGTCTTCCCCCGATAATTCAGCACTTTCTTAGCGAGAGAAAACCATCCCTAAAGACATATATCAGCAATAACAGAGTTTTGATTGACAAAAATGCTATCTTATTGTCTACAATGGAAATAATAAGGCTGAAAAACCAAGGATATTTATGCCCACTGACGTCGTATCAAGCCAAGCTACCCTGCTCAACAGTAAACAATTATATCGCATTTGCGAACTCGACCAATTAAGCACAGATTGCCAATCGACAGCAGAACTCACACCTCTCAATGATATTGTCGGCCAAGAACGCGCCCAGCAAGCAGTAGAGTTTGCAATGGGAATTAAAGAAAAGGGTTACAACATCTACGCCATAGGTCAGAACGGCCTCGGCAAACGAACTATGATGCTGCGTTACCTAAGCCGTCACGAGCCAAACGACCATACCCTGTACGATTGGTGCTATGTGGTTAATTTCGATGATACCCGTTGCCCTAAAGTGCTCAAACTGAGCGCAGGGACTGGGCTTGAATTTAAAAAAGCCGTCGAAAAGTTGATGCTTAAACTTGTCAAAGCTATGCCTTTAGCCTTTGATAATGAAATGTATTATGCCCGCACTGAAAAGCTCAAAAGCCAATTATCACAGAAACAAGAAGTCGCACTCACTGAATTAACCGAAGAAGCAAAACAAAAAGGCATCAGCCTCAGTTTAACCATGCAGGGCGACTATCAAATGGTAGCGCTCAATGGTGAAGAACCCCATGACGAAGCTTCATTCGAAGCATTGACAGAGACTGAACGTAGTCAATTTGAAAGTAATATCAATGGCCTAGAAGTTAAACTGCGCGGTATTATTCGCCAAATCACTGAATGGGAAGAAGAATTCAGCGACAAGCAGCAAGAACATGACGAACAAGTCGCCAAAGAAGTGTTAATTCATTTTATTAAGCCACTCAAAGATAAGTTCAAGCACCAGCCCGAAGCGCGGACTTTCTTAACCGGTATGCAGGCGGATATCTTAGACAATTTAGATATCTTTTTAGAAGAAAGTGAAGAACAACTGGGCCTAGCCTACGCTTCCCTTGAAAAGAAAATGCCCCGCCGCTACCAAGTTAACGTTTTGGTCGCTCAAGGGACTCAAAAATTCCCTATTGTCGTAGAAGAAAGCCCAAGTTATCACAGCCTATTTGGCTATGTGGAAAATGCTACCTTCAGGGGGACAGTGTTCACCGACTTCTCACTTATCCGCTCCGGCAGTCTGCACAAAGCTAACGGCGGCGTGTTATTGATGGATGCGGTAAAAGTGTTAGAACGCCCTTACGTGTGGGACGGGTTAAAACGCGCCCTGCGTTCACGCAAACTCGATTTAAGTTCGCTGGAGCGTGAAGTGTCACTGTCGGGCACTATTTCATTGGCGCCTGAGCCTATCCCCTTAGATGTGAAAATTATTCTGTTTGGCGATCACGAAACCTATCAGCTGTTACAGCACTATGATCCTGACTTCAGTGAGTTATTCCGCGTTACCGCCGATTTTGAAGATGTGATGGACAGAACCTCAACTTCTGAGGCGCACTATGCCCGCTTTATTTCGAGCATAGTTCACGACAACAACATGCTACATTGCGACCGTGCGGCTATAGCACGCATCATCGAATACAGCTCGCGGGAGGCCGAAGATCAACAAAAACTGTCGCTACACTCGGCCAATATTGCCAACCTGCTGCGGGAATCAAACTACTGCGCTAAATCTTCGGGTAGTCAGCAAATTTTAGTGCCGCACGTTGAGCAAGCACTGCGAAATCAAGAGCAAAGAGTCTCGCGTCTGCACGACAACATAATGCAAAGCTTTACCAACGGCACGACCTTGATTAGCACTCAGGGCAAAGTGGTTGGGCAAATCAATGCCTTATCCGTCATCTCGACCTCAGATCATCAGTTTGGTATGCCCAATCGCATCACAGCAACCACAGCGTTTGGTAAGGGTGAAGTGATGGATATCGAGCACAGAGTCAAACTTGGAGGCCGGATCCATTCTAAGGGCGTGTTGATCTTAACCGCTTATTTAGCCTCAGTGTTAGGTAAGACGGCGCAAATCCCGCTCACCACTTACCTCACCTTCGAGCAATCTTACAGCGGCGTGGACGGTGATAGCGCATCGATGGCCGAATGCTGCGCCATTATCTCGGCTATTAGCGAGCAAGCAATTAGGCAAGATATTGCCATCACAGGTTCGATGAACCAATTTGGTGAGGCTCAGCCCATTGGCGGCGTGAATGAAAAAATTGAAGGCTTCTTCGATGTCTGCAAAATAAAAGGCCGTACGCCGGAGCAAGGGGTGATTATTCCTGCCTCGAACATGGCCAACCTTATGCTGCGCAAAGACATTGTCGATGCAGTGGCACAGGGAGAATTCCATATTTGGGCTATTACCCATGTGACTCAAGCAATGGAGTTACTGCTCGGTAAAACCGCAGGAAGTTTGCCGCAAACGGCCGCACCTAGCCAAGGGCAATATTCTCCCGAGAGCATTTTCGGCATAGCTCAGCAAAAACTCACCGCACTCAGATCCTTAGTTAAAGCGGATTAAATAAAAGGCACGAGACAAACGAAAAGGGTTAGCACATGCTAACCCTTTCTTTATAAAGCTATTAAGCGAAATTACACTAAGCTTGTAAGCATTTCATCGCTGTAAGGAACAAGTTCAACGCCATCACGCACGCGAGCAACATAGTCAGGATTGGCAATAAATGGACGACCGATAGCAATCAAATCAAACTTATTCGCCGCAATCGCTTCACTGGCGGTTTCAGCGCTGTAGCTTCCAACTCCCACTAAAGTTTTGCCATAGTGTGCGCGCACATAGCTTGAAGCTTTGCCACCAAGATAGTCGAATTCCATGCTGTCATCGAAAATCCCAATATGCACAAAAGCGATATCGCGGGATTCCAGCTCAGGCAAGAAGTAATCGAACACTTCGCGGTCACGACTATCTGCCGCCATATTGAAATAAGCCCCTGGAGAAATCCGTAAACCGGTTCTGTCTTTGCCGATACGAGCCACAACAGCATCGACAACCTCAAGCGCAAAACGGGACATATTGGCAGGTGTTCCACCGTATTCATCGGTGCGGCGATTGCTGTCATGGTGTAAGAAAGTGTCAATCAAATAACCATTTGCACCGTGGATTTCGATGCCATCGAACCCAGCTTCAATGGCATTTTCCGCCGCTTTGGCGTAATCACGCACTAGGCCTTGAATATCCTCAAGTGTGGCAGGTTTTGGCGTGACATATGTCAGTTCGCGCATTCTTGGCACGCTGCCTTCAATCTTCTGTGCTGATGCAGCAAGCACATCACCACCACCGAAAAAGTGTGGATGAGCAACACGGCCCGTATGCCATAACTGCACAAAAATCTTACCGCCATTGGCATGTACAGCATCGGTCACTTTACGCCAGCCAGCAATTTGCGCTTGAGTAAAAATACCAGGGGTATTTGGATAACCTTGAGCATCGGGACGAATAATCGTCGCCTCTGTGATGATCAAACCCGCTTCGGCGCGGCGTGCATAATAGGCGACCATATCATCGGTCGGCACTAAATCGGCATCCGCCATACAACGGGTTAAAGGTGCCATTAAGATACGATTATTTAAGGTAATAGTGTCATTAAGTGAGTAGGTATCGAACAGATTTACCAATGAATTTGGCGTGGTTTGTGTGGTCATTTTCTCAGTCCCATTCTTGAATATGCATTCAAGATATTATTATTTGAACGATCATTCAAGTTCATTTTTGAATGTTTGTTCAAATTTAGGTAGAATCTGGCCTAAGTGTTTCTATACAAGTGAATTAAATTCGATGCGTAATGCAGAGTTCGACCGAGAACAGGTACTTCGCGGCGCTATGGCCGCCTTCATGCACAAGGGTTACACCAAAACGAGCATGCAAGATCTTACTCAAGCCACGGGATTACATCCGGGGTCGATTTACTGTGCCTTCACCAATAAACGCGGGTTATTAATCGCGGCCATAGAGCAATATCAACTCGACAGAAACGAGCAATTCAACAATCTATTCGGCAATGGCGAGAATGTGCTGACTAATTTGAAAACCTACTTAGATCATCTCGTTATTGAATGTCTGAGTTGCGATAGCACCCAAGCTTGCTTACTGACAAAAGCGTTAAATGAAATTGCAGAGCAAGATGTTGAGATCCGGGACATCATCAATCAGTATCTACAATCTTGGCAGCAAGCACTCACGCTACAATTTGCCACTGCAACGTTGCAAGGACTCCTCCAAGGCAATCGCAGCAGCGAGCAAAGAGCCCAATATTTAATGATGGGAATTTATGGTTTAAGAACCTTCGCCCATACCCATCCTAATGCCGAAACCTTACAGTACCTTGCAGACCAATTATTGGCAGAAGTCTGCCATTAAAGTGCGTTAATTTGTGGGACAGTAAATATCTGAATGACTAACCGAATATGATTAGGCGAACAAGCGCTAACATTAATAGAAATAGATGGATTGAATAGAATTTTTGCAGAAGATGTCGGGACGATAATTTAGCAAAGCGAATTATTCGTCCCAAGAATGACGATTAGTTTAAAATGTTAACCTATATTAGCTTGAGCAAACACTCGCTCTCCTAATGAATTCAATATCTTACACTCACCTTCAAGTACAGCAATGATAGATTTTCCCTTGCGGAAACTTGCAGGTATCATCACACGCCCAGCTTCACTCACTGGTAAATTACCTAATACGGCGTTGTGCATAATTAACCCTACGGGTGCATCATAATATAAAACAGTTACAGTCGCTTGATTTGCTTGCATCACATTTAACTCACATTAAGCAGCATCTACTGCGTTATATTTACGTCGCAAGAGAGCTCCCTGTCCTCAACATTTTAAAATATCCAGAAAGATATTTTAAACATTTTAAATCAATTACTTAAGGTCTCATTCAAATTTTATGATTTTTTATTGGATACAATACTGTCTTATACTGTACACCTTGGGCTATTTAAGCACTTCGGCAAAAAGATGCCAATCTATTTCTATTATGTTAACCAATTACCCACCATCGATCACATATAAGACACAAATAAAGATGCGTTTTTATGCATTTTTTAGAGTAAACAACCTAAATTTGAGTTATCAGTAATCTACTTAGCTTTAAATCCCACTCGAAATCCGCCCCAATGTTTACCGTTTACAAAAATGGGCACCGACAAGTCGTGCATCACTTCGCCCGTATCGCGTTTATAAGTTTGCAATAGCACAGGTTCAGTATGGGCGCCGCAACGGATCCCTGTCGGATCATTAAACAAGCGTTTGGTTCGATTGTGCACCATATCAACCTCAACTTTGCCTGTCAGTGCTTGGCTAAAGCGTTTATTATGGGTCGGAAAATAACCTTTCCTATCAACGGCTCCCGCATAAATAATTTCGCTGTGTTTTGCCAGAATGGGCTCTTGAATTGTTGGAAAATGCTGATCGGTATAACGATCGAAAGCCGTGCTGTATTTCTGCGGCTGAGTATTGGTAATAGGTTGGTATTTAGGATTAAACAAATCAGCCTCGCTAAAACTGCCACTGGCTAAACCTTGTGCTAACTTGTCACCGCACGCTTTAGCGGCAACATTCGCCAATTGCAGAACCTGCTGATCGAAGGTTTGTGTATCCCATTTAGACAGCGCTTTAAAAATACCCTCAGTGGTCAAGGATAAAGTAAAGGCCTGCTCGGATACGCTATGACTCTGTTTACCCGTCGAATTTAATGAGTCACGTATTTGAGTCACCGAGCGGCTAATGTCGTTAGTAGTGTTGTTATATTGTTTGAGTGAATCTTCCATATCACCTAAGGCATGGGCCGATTGGGTCACAGAAGCCGAAATCTCAGTGAAGTGCGCGTCTAACTCGCCCATGGCGGCGACCACATCGGCGGTTTGCATTACGACTCGCTCCATCAGCCCAGAAGTTTTATCCGTTTCACTGCGGATTTCTAATAGCATTTTGCCAATATCTTGGGTTGCACCCGCCGTTTTCCCCGCAAGGCTGCGTACTTCGTCAGCCACTACCGCAAAACCTCGACCCTGCTCCCCCGCACGAGCCGCTTCGATAGCCGCATTTAAGGCCAGCAGATTCGTTTGCTCGGCAACAGAGTTAATCACCTCGGTAATTTTTTGGATTTCTTCGGCTCTTGATTTAAGCGCCTGCACTTGCTCAGCGGCGGTATCAATATCCGTACTCAGTGAACGAATGGCTGCAACACCTTTCTGAGCTTGACTTCGTCCCTGCACGCTAACGCGCTCAGCCTCTTGAGCTTGACCTAAAATATCGGCTGCATTATCACCAAGTTGGGCCGTAGTGTGGCTCAATTGCCCTGCAGCAACCGCAATGGCGCTGGCATGCTCGCCATTTGATTCAATTGATTTATTCAATAAATCAATAAAATGCGACACCTCAGCCGAACCGATAGCCATTTTGCTGGTTTGCACACTAATGTCGTGGGCGGGGATGCTTTGCTCTTGTAATGCCTTAATGTTTGCCTCATCGGTGTCGAGCTTAGCCTTAGATGCGCGCAAACACACCCACACTACTAAGCCACAGGCAAGAACGCCCAAGATCAACGCCTGCACAATACTCGGAAGATGCAGTCCCTCAAGTAATAAACTCCCCAGAGTGACCAGCGTGAAACTGATGAAAATTAAAATTTTGTGCTGTATTTCCATATACTTCCCGTAACTGCGCAAGGTAAAAATGAAAGGGAAATGCTAAGAGTCGAATCATTAGCCTTCGTTCAGCTGCTATCAATTACAGCGGCTATTGCTTACAACTGACGAGGGAGGGCTAACTATGATAGCGCTCAAGATTTATAGTTTTAGTCTATTTCTCTGAATAAGCTAGATAATTTATCTCGCTAAATAAACAAAGTAGAAGTTAGCTATCATCAACAGTCTCACGAGCGTATGGCATTAGACATTAGTATTAATCTATCGCGATATAGTCCTAGCCTATCTAAAAGCGGATCTTCCTTGATAAAACCAACTTTGCCCTGAAATGCGTGCCCCGTCGCCTTCTAGGTAATAAATCACATAGGGACGACTGCACTTATGCCAAGAAAACTGCTAATATCGGCGCAATTTTTTTGAGCTAACGAGATCAAGATGGGCAGAGCATATCAAAACAAGAAAGAATCCATGGCGAAAACAGCCGGTCAAAAAACCCGCATTTATTCACGCTACGGTAAAGAGATTTACGTTGTCGCTAAGCAAGGCGGCGTTGAGCCCGATGGAAACTTATCACTGCGTCGCTTAATTGAACGCGCTAAGAAAGACCAAGTGCCTGCGCATGTTATTGAACGCGCAATTGAAAAAGCCAAAGGCGGCGGTGGTGAAGATTACGATACCGCCCGTTACGAAGGTTTTGGTCCTGGCAACTGCATGGTCATTGTTGACTGCTTAACCGATAACGTAAAACGTACCTTCACCGAAGTGCGTCAAGCCTTCGTGAAAAACGATGCCAAACTCGGCGGCCCTGGTACAGTTGGCCACATGTTTGATCATCAAGCCGTGTTCGTGTTTGCGGGTGATGACGAAGATGCGATTTTAGAACTGCTGATGATGGCTGACGTTGATGTAAGCGATGTTGAGCTGGAAGATGGCTTAATCACAGTTTACGCGCCGCACACTGAGTACTTTAAAGTCAAAACTGCGCTGACCGAAGCGATGCCAGAGGTTAACTTTGAATTTGACAATATCACCTTCGTACCGCAGGACATGACTAAAGTTGAAGGTGAAGATGTCGTTATGTTTGAAAAGTTTATTGCCGCACTTGAAGATTGTGACGACGTACAAAACGTCTATCACAATGCGGAAATTGATGACTAAACGTTTCTTTCGCCTGAAACAAGAACGCAGCTAAAAGCTGCGTTTTTTATTTATAGATCAAAATATTAAGCTTCAATAAAGCAGCCATGAAACCCTAGTGGCAATACCCTGTTCATTTGAGCCGAAGCGATGGGGCCCGCACTGATGTCACTGGCACGAAACAAAGACAAACCAGACTGTGCATTATGGTAATCGAGCCAAGTCATCAGTAAATAAGCTTCGTGCTGCTCAGTGGCGGGGATATAGAGCGGCTCTTCGGCAATCTTGCCTTTGCCAAGATAAAACGCGCTATAGCTCGCGTCGCCAAGTGTTTCCGCACTGTGCTTGCTGCTGTCTTTTGCATTATGAATACAATACAGAGTGTTACTTAGCCCTGATTCAGAGTCAGATTCTGCTTCATATTTAAAGTTAGAGCTGGAGCCAGAGTTAACAGCTGAATCTGATCTTGCTCCAACGCCAAATAACGGAACAAACTCCGAAGCCCCACCTGTTTTCTCTGCAAACGCTTTTTCACCGCTAGTTTGTTTCTTACTCATAATGTGCTGCGAAAACTGGGGGAACTCCATCATCACGCCGCTGCGCTTAATACGTGCAGAGAAAGACAAGGTCTCCGCAAACTGCGCTTTGCTAGCTGCTGTAAATGCTACTGTGAGCGGTACTGTGATCGTCACTAACTCTGCATGGGGTGTCTTAGTTTTACGCTCCCCCGTCAGTAACCCCTTCATCCCTTGGGTTAAAATAGCTGAATTGGGATAGAGGCAAAGCTGCACAGAAAGTTCGTCATTCTTCTCAATGGCTTGACCAAAGTGAAACACAAATCCCGCAGGTAGCTGGTGTAACTGCCGCGTTTTAAAGTCGGCTTTGTCGATAACCAGTAATTGCGATGGCAATTCGGGGCGCCATTTAAAAGCATTAATATAGGTTTCGCCCTCTTCATACACGCAAGATGAAATGTAAAACACCAGCTTATTCTCACTCTGCGCGAAGGCATGCAAGTAACTCGCCTGTGGTAATTCAATCACTTCCATTCTGGCAACGCTGTCATCGGCTGCCACTTGATACACAAGTAATTGCTTATCACCACCGACATACCAGACGCCAAAATTCCATAGTCCACCTTGGCCATCATCGAGTGGATGGGCGGAAAAGGGTAAGCCCTTAAACTTGTCGCCAAAGCTTTTCACGCCGAGCGTGGTTAAGGTCTGGGCATCGAGTCGATAGGGTGAACCCGCTTCCCACAAGGCAAGCAACTCGCCGTGGCGCGGCAATAAACTGGTATTGGCCACATTCAAGTCATCGTTATTTCGAATAGGTAAAGCATTGGGGATCACTGTGCCTGCAGTGGTGTACTTAAACGCGCCAGCGGCCTCTTCCACTTTAAACTTCTTTGTTTGGATGAACTTGGCCTGATGCTGAATTTGCCCATTGCTCACACTAAACTGTTGCACCATGCCATCGCCATCGAACCAATGCTGATATGCCTTACCTGCCCGAGACATTTTCGCTGGCCCATTACGATATAGATTGCCACTCAACTGCGCTGGCCACTCGCCCGAAACCTGCATAGTGAGTGGCTGATAGTCGCCTTGCGCCCCATTAAAACCTATGGCCCATGGCTCACGTGCGACCGTTTGTGCGCTATCCAGCGCCAATAATTTATCAACCGAACTTGCCCAAACAGCACTCGTCATGAGGGCGGCTGAACCTGCTAAAAATTGACGTCTATCCATGGTGCAGCCCCCCTTAGCGAATATGTATGGTGATTTGCGCATCGGCCTGCAGACTAAAACTGGCGTCTTTAAAGCTCGCTGGTCCAAAACTGCCGGCGTTATTGCTAAAGCCATAGCCTTCACTCGGCACGCTTAACATATTGGTATCCAAGCTGTGGTTGCCGTTTTCATCGTGAAAGACCTTGACCGCATATTGGCCATCGGCGAGATCGCTAAATACCAGCCTATGCTCTGTTTTAGTTACGGGCTTTATCATAGACGCGCTAGGATTGTGGCCTGCGGCGTAATCCTCGGCATTGGCGTAAAGCTCCACCATCAAGGCGCCAGTTTGTACTTGAATATTATCGATATCCACAGTCAGGGTATGTGTCTGGCTGCCTGTGGACATGGAGCCTGCCGACATACTTCCTGCAGACAAGAGTAAGCAAGCTAAGCCTGCGCCCCAAATCGCTGATAACGTCCTTTTCGTCTTATTAGCTTGGCGAACCTGTGTTGGTGTCATAATTAAGTTCATGTGTTTCATGTCTTACTCCTGTTATTTGCGCTGATTAGTAACTGCGATGGAGTTAGCTTAAAAAATCGTAGGACGAAAAACAGGTGCCAAAAGTCATGAAACAAAATGATAACAATATGACTTTTGGCATAGTGACATCTGGCGGTGATACCCTAGAATGGTCGGCAGAATTGAATTAAGGGATAGACATTCGTGCTAGAAAATCGATTAGCGAAAGAAGAAAACATGTTGATTGCCGCTGGAGTGCTCACTTGGGCATTAGTCGCTTGGATCGGGATAACCCAAGCCGCATTGCATACATGGCAAGGCATGCTAAATGCCGTACTGTATGGGCTGTTTTTAGTGCAATTTATACTAATAGCAACGGACATAGCTCCACATAATAATATTCAACTTCGCCGCCTTGCCACATTAGCAATGCCCTTGATCGTACTGAGCTTATTACTCACGGCAAACCATGCATTGCTGCCGATCCTCTTCGTTATTTGGGCGTCACTGTTGCCTGAGTTTTTCAATCGCCGCCAAGCTATTTCACAGCTGCTGCTAGCCAACCTTGTTTATTACGCGCTGCTGCAATGGCAATTGCATGAACAAAGCAATGTGTTCAATATTTTGATTTATCTTGGCTTTCAACTCTTTGCCTACAGCAGTAGCCAAGCAAGGCTTTCTGAACGTAAATCACGTTTGATACAAGAACAGCTAAACCAACAGCTTATTGCCACTCGCGCCCTACTGAGCCAAGCCAGCGAACAGCAAGAAAGATTAAGGATATCACGCGATTTGCACGACATTCTCGGCCACCAACTCACAGCACTCTCTCTGCAATTAGAAGTTCTGAGCCATACAGCGCCCGAGGAGCTCAAACCTCAAGTTAACCAAAGTAAATCCTTAGCTAAAGAGCTACTTGAAAGTATTCGCGCCGTCGTCAGGGCTCAAAGAGTGCAAGTGGGATTGGATTTAGTCCCACCTTTAGAGGCACTGATGACCCGCTTACCCAGCGTGACTCTTAACTGCAAAGGGATGAAGCCACTGCAATCAGCCGAACTGACTCAGGCACTACTGTTAGTGCTGCAGGAAGGCATCAGCAACGCCGTACGTCACGTCACGGCAAGGCGAATCAACTGCAACTGAGCATGCAAGACTCCCAAAGCGCGCTGGTATTGCAACTAAGCGACAACGGCATGGGGCTTACACGGGGAGCCGCGCGAAACGCATCAGTTAAAAGCGGCACAGGGCTAAACGGTACAGGACAGCTCGGCACAGGACAGTTCGGTACAGGGCTTGGCGGCATGCAGGAAAGGCTACAACCCTTTAATGGCACCTTGGAGTTAAGGGCAAATGACTCGGCGTCCGGTTGCCAACTCACCCTTACACTCCCTGCACTCGCTTAACTTTTTATTAAAAACGCTTTGGGATCTCTATGGATACGCAAAACAACATCATCAATGTCGGCTTAGTAGAAGATCAACAATTGGTTCGCCAAGGTATCGCCAGTCTGCTCGCCATTTCCGACAACATTCACGTGTTGTGGCTGGCCGAAGACGGCCAAGATGCACTCAAAAAGCTTGCCAGCAATCCCGTCGATGTACTGCTCAGTGATATCCGTATGCCAAATCTTGATGGTATCGCCATGCTCAAACAGATACGGCAAAGTGCTAATCGCTTACCTGTCATCATGTTAACCACCTTCGATGACAGTGAGTTATTCCTCAATAGTTTGCAGGCGGGCGCCAATGGCTTTTTGCTCAAGGATGTGTCACTCGACAAGTTACTGCACGCCATCGAAACCGTCGCTAAAGGCGGCTACTTGATTGAGCCTTCGGTGCTCAAACAGATGAGTGAGCCTAAACCTGCATCTAGCGTTGGGGTAACTAGAAATGAATTATTGTCGGAACGGGAGCGGGAAATTCTCAGTTTTATGGCGGGCGGCTTCTCCAACAAGGAAATCGCCAATGCGGTATTTTTAGCCGAGGGCACAGTGAAGAATCATGTCTCTAACATACTCACTAAACTCGATTGCCGAGACCGTACCCAAGCTGTGCTCAAGGGATTACAACTGGCATTGATTTAACCCATTAGCATTAAACCAAACCCGATTGCCAACAAAAAGGGCCATTTAAGGCCCTTTTTGTGCTCATCTAAAGCGATGAGTTATGACTAAAACCTAACGAAGATCCATCTCTTGGATAATTTCATGGGCAATAGCTGGCGTTGTACAGCTCGGGGTTTCATGCAAATCCGCTTTTAGCTGACCTTTACGGTGCTTAAGTGCTGCATCTAATTTTTTCGATGCGGCTTTGATTGCTGGGTACATAACCTCATCAGTACCTGAAGCAGAAATACGGCTTCCTTCATAATTCGTACGAAGCTCAACCTGATACTCGCCATGCTCTTTCGCAATAATAATGTCCAGTGCGATCAGAGAGGGGAAATGGGTGGCGATTTTTGCAAATTTTTCGTTAACATCTTCTCTAATAGAATCAGTAACATCGACGTGGTGACCAGAAATATTTATTTTCATAGGTTGTCCCTTTTAGTGTCATTACTTTTATTTTTGCTTCACTAATAGAGCTTGGGGCATGCAGGATAAAACACAAGGGTTATTGGCAAATATTTCGGTCAACTCAGGTATTAGCATCTCCTAAATGTGACCTCCATCAAGAAGTCAAAAATAAAACAGCAAGAAAAACATGATTAAGTGATTGATTTATAAACAGGCATTAATAATAAATCAATCACAAAATGCAATACGACATAAGGTAAATACGCTTAATATTTACGTTGCACACTCTGCTGCCAAAACTGTTGGGACAAATGATGCGTCTTGGTCGATAAACGCGACACTTGATCACCCCGCGCTGCCGCATCGAGCGTCTGCTCTAAACTCTGCTGAGCCAAGTCGCTGATCACATGGATGGCTCGGCTAATTTCTGCGGCCACCGAAGTCTGCTGCGTCATCGCCGCCGCATTATCATCACTCAAAGAATTAATTCGCGAAATAGATGAAAGCAACTCGCCAAAAGCCACACTCGCATCTTGCGCTAAGCTTACCGAACGTTTTACCTGTTCCTGCCCTGCCATCATGGTCGAGGTTGCCCTTTGAGTGCTTTCCCTAAAACGACTAACAATTAACTCAATTTGTGAGGTTGATTGGCTAGTACGGCTCGATAATTGTCTGACCTCATCGGCCACCACGGCAAAACCACGACCACTCTCCCCTGCCCGTGCCGCTTCAATTGCTGCATTTAAGGCTAATAAGTTAGTTTGGTCGGCAATGGCACGTATGACTTCGAGCACTTGGTGAATCGCACTGCTATCTTGTTCAATAGCTTGTACAACATCGGAAAAGTGGCTCACTTGCACACTTAACTGGTGTATCGCATCAATAACCGTTTCTAAACGTGAATGACCGCGTTGAGCCGCCTCATGGCTCGACACCATTTCCGAGGCAGTGCGATGAATGTTTCCCGTTACTTCAGCAAAACTGGCACTCATCTGCTCCATCGCAGTCGCAGCTTGCGTGGTTTGTTCACTCTGACTATCGGCATGCTCCCAAGTGTTTGTAATGGTTTGTTTAAGGCTGACACTTTGTGCTTGGATCTCACTGGCAGAATCAGCCATACGGCCAACAACGCCACCAATTTCAGTGATCAAAAAACGTAGGGCGAGGTCTAATTTACCGATCTCATCTTGGCGGCCAGTGTACACGCCCGTAGCGACGGGATCGTCAATAATGTTGGTTGCCATAGACACAAGCTTTTGCAGCGGCTGCATCAGGTAATACCATGCTAGGCACGCGAGACTCATTCCCACCATCGCGGCAACTATGGGGGAATAACTGGCAATCATCGCCGTAGCCGTAATCGAAACCAACATGGCCAGCAGTATTTTACCACTGAAACCTAACCTATCTTTACGCAATACTTTAGGTTGCTTGCCTTGATTAATATCACTGTAAATACTCTCAGCGGCTTTAATCTGCTCAGGGGTAGCTTGGCGACGAACAGATTGATACTCATGAACTTTACCATCTTCATACACAGGCGCGACATAGGCATTCACCCAATAATAGCCGCCCGTTTTGGTGCGATTTTTAACTATCCCCATCCAAGGCTTGCCCTGCTTAATTCGCTCCCAGAGGATCTTAAATGCAGCCGCAGGCATATCTTGATGGCGCACTATGTTATGTGGATTCCCTTGCAACTCAGCAACACTAAACCCACTGATCTGCGAAAAGGTCTGATTCACATATTTAATGTTTCCCTTCAGATCCGTCGTTGATAGTAAAATCGCATTATCTGACAGGTGTGTTTCACCATTTGTAGAATTTTTATGCATAGGGTTATCAGGCTAGGTCTCGGTAAAAAAGATAACGCATTCTGCCAAAACCGTCGTCTATCAAAATTGATAAAGCTCACATTGGCAGCATAAAAATTAACCTAACGCTAAACAAGCAGTAACCACTAAACACATATCAACAAATAAAAACAAACAATTGTGACAGGGCGCTCGTTACGCTACATACGTTAAACTCGTCACCCTACACTCGCTAAAGCAGATCAGCTTAAGATCACAAATTCACATTCGAATCTAAATGATATCGTTTATCATTTGAATTAACTAAGTTATACTTCTCGCGGTTAGCTATCTACTGCTATAGAAATGCATTTGTCGTTAAGCCAAAAAGCTCAAGCACACTTTGCAGAATCAACAGTAACGGATAGCCATAACAGACCCATATTGGCTCGAAATGAGAAGTGGCACTTATGTCTAATACACCCGCGTTTGAAACCTCAACGCAATCTTCTACAACTCAAATGCGCTCGTTCTCGCTGATTTCGCGGGGAATTGTGCAATGGTTTAAGCAAGAACAATCGCAGTTTGCCTTCAAAGTCTTTGCCCGTGCGAGTGCCGCTCTACTGGCGGGTTATGTTGCGGCAGCAACCTTGGCTTGCCTGCTGACATTAGTGCTACCTATGCCGCGCTTTGAAAGCACGATAACGGCCAATATGTTAGCTTTCCTGTTTTATGCCATCGCTATTATTTATGCCTTTTGTGTGCGTAAAACCTGGCATGCGTGGCGAGATTTAGGCTTAGTGAGTTTGTTATGTTTTGGATTGATCAAGGTATGTGGGCAATAAGATGAAAGAGACATTTTTTAGAACTTTATCTTGGCTACATACCTGGGCAGGCTTGCTCGTATGTTGGGTATTATTGTTGATCTTTTTTGCGGGTAGCTTGAGCTATTTTCGCCATGAGATCAGCCTTTGGAATGAACCCGAATTACATAAAGGGGTTTATCAAGACTACCGAGCCGATACCCTCGAAAACCAATTAGATAAAGGTCAAAGTTACATAGAAGCGCATTCACCAGCAACAGCGCAGCGCTGGATGATAGGTTTTCCAACTGAACGAACCCCCTTTCAAAGCGTTAGCTGGCAACTGCCACCAGAAAAAGGTCAGCGTCGTGGCAAGACTGAAGAACATGTAGCCTTAGCAGATGGCAGCGGCATGATCTCTGAAGTGCGTGAGAGTCGCGGCGGTGATTTCTTCTATCGTCTGCACTTTGACTTGCACTATATGTCCGCTATTACAGCGCGTTATATCGTCGGCGTTTGCACTATGTTTATGCTGATCGCCCTTATCAGTGGCATAGTGATCCACAAACGGATCTTCAAAGATTTGTTCAGTTTTAGACGGGATAAAGGCGCTCGCTCTTGGCTAGACGCGCACAATGTGAGCTCTGTCATCGCCCTGCCCTATCATTTGATGATCACTTATACAGGGCTTATTACCCTAATGCTTATCTATATCCCATGGACGGTTAATACCGCCTATTCGGGTGATAACCAAGCTTTTTTAAAAGAACTTAATCCCGCCAGACAAACCGAGAAAGCCGCTGGGATTAGTGCGCCACAGGTACAACTGAGCCAATTACTACCTCAAGTGAAAGCCGCATGGGGCGATGCGCCAATTAAGCAAGTGATAGTGTCATACCCTAAAGATCAAAATAGCCAAGTGACCTTTTACCAAAACACAGGTAAAGATGTGACCGATGAAGCCAATATTTTGATATTCAACGGGGTAAATGGTGAGCTTAAATATGCCAGCCCGCACGAAGCCTCAGGAGCATCCGCGACTTACGATACTATGATGTCGCTGCACACGGCACGTTTTGCCGCACCGCTGCTAAGATTTTTATTCTTTTTCTGCGGTTTATTAGGCTGCGCTATGATCGCGACAGGCACTTTGATGTGGGCCATTCGTCTACGTCAAAAACAGCAAAAATTGATCGATAAAGGCGAGAAACCAAGCTTTGGATTACGTTTAGTTGAAGGGTTAAACTTCATGTTTATCTTAGGATTACCCTTAGGCACTGTAGCCTTCTTTTACGCCAATCGTCTCTTATCGACAAGTTTTGCAAGCCGCTCTGAATGGGAAGTTCACAGTTTCTTTATCGCGTTAGCGGCAATGGGAGTTTGGGCTTTCTTGGGGCGTTCACGTCGCCAGTGGCAAACCGCATTACGACTCACAGGGATTTTGTGCTGTGCGCTGCCTGTGCTCAATGCCTTCACATCACCAAGCAATATCATCGACAATATCCAATCCCATCAATGGGCTTTAGTCGGATTTGACGTGCTCGCAGTGCTACTTGGTTGCGCTATGCTATTTGCCAGTAAAAGAGTGACTTTGATTGCTAAGGCCCCCGCTAAACGCCCAGCAAAAGCAAAAAATGCACGTAGAAGCGAATCCCAAACATCCCTTGCCAGCGACCTTAGTTCGTCATCTTCATTGGAGGAAGCCAAATCATGATGCCAGAATTTATTCCCCTACTTGGGATCTTAGGTTTGAGTTATCTTTCCCTCGCCCTGTTTGCCTTAGCTAAATTTGGTCACTTCAAGGATGTGTTCAATCGTCCACCAGCACAATGGCAAAGTCGTTTGCTAACCTTGTTTGCTTGGTTACTACTAGCATTTAGCTTAAGTGCCTGCGCGAGCGATCAGGGCTGGGCCTACGGGAGCATTTTGTTTATGGGAATAATTTCCCTCGCGGCAATGCTGGTCATCCTAACGTTAAGCTACAGCCCGCGCCATTTACCGATAGGAATCGTCACTGGCAGCGTGCTCACTGGCACTCTATTACTGAGTGCTGGGATCTAATGTCCAGCTAACACTGGCATGGCGATCATGGCTAAGTGAGCACCGCTAGGCTATAGTGCCCTGATGTCCTTCAGATAGGAGAAAATAATGGGCTTTAACTTAACGGTTAACTGGCAAACCTCGCCCGCCGAAGAAGGCGAATTTTGTCGAGACCACAGTATTACCTTTGGCAGCGGCCAGACGATTCAAGCCTCGTCGGCACCGGAATACAAAGGCAATGGGCAAAATGTCAATCCAGAGGAAAGCCTGTTGGCTGCATTATCCTCATGCCATATGTTGACCTTTCTAGCAATTGCGCATCTTAAGCGCTTACCTGTAACCTCTTATGTGGATAATGCCACTGCAGAGCTAGGTAAAAACGATGCGGGCAAGTTGGCCGTGACAAAGATGGTGCTTAATCCTAAGGTCATTTTCGCTGAAGGGGTCGAAGTTAGCCAAGAAACCCTTGAGAAAATTCACGAGAAAGCACATGCAAATTGCTTTATCGCTAATAGTTTAGCAACAGATATTCAAATCAAGTTTTAGGATTTGAGCAGATCTTTATGGCCCGCTGATGGTTTTCCTAAGCGGGCTTTTTTATTGCCGCACCGTAACTCAATAGCTGTCTGAATCATTGCTATCATCGAATTATCCGCGCCACCTAATCATCCACAGAGTCTAACTTTTCACCATTATTCAGCTCAGGTCCAGCTTTTAAAAAGTACGATAGAAGCCAATCTTAGCTTGGTATCATCTGTTGGAATTAAAAGATGCACATTCAACCACTGCGAAATTCCCTGTCTGTAAGCCCACAAAAAAATGTCTCCACTGCTGAATTTGCACAAGTTAACAATGCCGTTCAAACCAGCGCACCAGCGTCAACTGATACAGTAACGCTTTCTAGCGATGCAAAACAATTGGCGGCGAATGCGCAAAAACCAGCAGAAATGCCAGCACTGAGGGATAACATAGAAACCTTAGTCGAATTGAAACACGCGAAGATGAAGTATCAAGTGATCGCCGACATGACCAATTTAGCGACAGGAACGAGCCAAGGGATTTCAGCGCCAACGGCCTATTATCTAAGCCATAACGAAGACGCGAGAGCAATGACAGTTAATCACCTTGCCCAACAACAGCAAGTGAACACTATGCAAACCTATGCGGAAACAAGTAAAAATGGGAATAGAAGTATTAATGAATGGGCATAAAAATGGGTGTTGTCTCGGGAACCAAGAGACAACACCCTAACTTTGTACGCGGACATGCTAGCCGAGATACCTTAAATTTCGGTTAAATACTGAATTTAAATATCAATTACTTAGCTTTAATATCCTGTGCCATACCTTTTACAGGCAAAGGTTGCACTTTTAAGGCTGGGATTGGCTGTTTAACCAACTCATCCTTTAAATAACTTATTGCAGTTTCAAGCTGCGCATCTTTTCCATTAAAGGTAGCAAAAGGTAAGTTATCGACTTCAATATCCGGCGTTACGCCATGGCCTTCAAGCACCCAGCGGCCATCCATTGCATACTGTGGATACTCGGCCACCCGCGCCATCCCTTTATCGGTCAACGCATTTCGCCCAGATAACCACACGCCCGCCCCTGCCGTTTGCTTACCAATTAAGGGCGCAATACCAAGTGCTTTAATCCCTGCGGAGAAGGTTTCGCCGTCGGAATAGGTCAGTTCATCGGTTAACACCACTAAATGACCGCGGAAGGTTTGTTGCATATTGGTGTTTGGCGTGCCGTGGGTCGGTTGCCAAAACGCCCAAGCGCGGCGTAGTAACTTCTCGATAATCCAACTGTCAATATTGCCACCGCGGTTACGGCGAACATCGATAATCAAACCCTCTTTATCGTAGTTGGCATAAAACTCACGGGCGAAACTTTCAATATCACCACCGCCCATGGCATATAAGTGCAAATAACCCATCTTGCCCTGACTTGCATCCTCGACCACAGCCGCATTATGGCTCACCCAATCTAAGTAACGTAATTGACTGTCCACCACAGCACTAACGGGCATGACGATGGTTTTATGGGTTTGGCTACCACGCTTAAGCTGTAGTAATACTTGCTTATCCTGTTGATTGCGTAAAAGACGCGTGACGTCAGCCACATTCGCCACTGGCGTGCCATTGATAGCCAGCAGCATATCGCCTTCTTTAGCATCGACTTCGATACGATTTAACGGTGAAGCATTAGCAGGTAACTCAGGATCGTTACTGTAAATGTGCGCGATTTTCACGCCATCTGCAGTTTGTTGTAGGCGCGCGCCAAGGCTTGCCGCTTTAGCCGCATCGGGATCTTGAGGTATGTCACCACCGCGCACCTGTGAGTGCAAAGAATCTAACTCGCCCATCATTTGCATGAAGATGTCATTCAGTTCGTTACGATCGGTCAGGCGGTCGAGCAAAGGCTGATACTTAACTTTGGTCGCTTGCCAATCGAGGCCGCGCATTTTTTTGTCGAAGAAAGATTCTCGGTGCATCAACCACGCATCTTCAAACATTTGCTGCCATTCAAGCTGCGGAGAAATCGCTAACTGCCATTGTTCCGTTTGCACTTTGGCATTATCCGTATCGCCTAATTTATCGCCGCCATCAACAATCAGGAGTGATTTCTCATTACTGTGCTTACGTAGCATCAGCTTTTTACCATCGGCAGAAACCTCATATTGGCCAATGTCCTCGGCAAAAACCTCGGCTTTGGGGCTTAATCGGTCAAATTTGATGGTCATTAAATTAGGGGCAACATCGTCACCAATAGCTTGATCTAACAGATAAAGTCTATCATCGATGACGCGCAGCTTACTGTAATTGCCTGAATCGACAGGCACTTGCCATAAACGCTGGGAGATCCCTGCCCAATCGATTTTCACTGGACTCGGTTTATCCTTAGCATCGGTTTTTTCAACTTGATTCGATTCGAGTTCATTGGGTTTACTAAAGGGGAATTTGGCATTTTTGACCAGTGCGATGGCAAAAATTTGGCTGCGTTTATCAAACACAGGGCCCATGTTTCTATCGCCCCAAGGTGAACTTGGTGTTGCGCTGAATTGGCGGTTTGACAGGAAATATAGCCACTGGCCGTCACTGCTAAAGGTTGGCGAATAGGACTCGTATTTGTCGCTGGTGAGCGTCTCTACCTTATTTTCATCCACAGAATACAGGACGATTTGCGGACGTTGTTTACCGATTTCCGACTTAGTTAATGCAATAAAACGGCTGTCACCGGACCAGCGGATATCGGCGTAAGGCCCAAGTCCCTCACCGTTAGTGATGATTTTTTGATTTGTATTTTTCTTTAAGTCGAGCAGCCAAACGTTACCATCGTTATCGTCATGGGCGATAAATCGACCGTCACTGGACAAATTAAGACTCATTCTTAAAGTATGACCGTCTTTGGTTAACTGTTTAGCGCCACTGCTGCCATCAGCAGGGAATTGCCAAATTTCCTGCTGACCTGTCATGTCGCTAATCGCATAAACCGACTTGCTATCTTGGCTCAACACCGCTTCCCTTACGCGATAAGTTCCCGGCAGTGCAACTTGAACTAAACGCGAGCCATCAATACCCGCGATCGCCACGTGGCTGCGGGCGGTGATCACCACTTTATCGCCAGCGGGGGCCAAATTAGTCGAAGAAGCGTAATCCATAGGATCTTTTACCCAATGCTCACGGCGCTCGGCAAAATCGGAAGTGAGTTCAATATTGAGTAACGAGTCTTTAGCGGCCGCAATATCAAACACATGGATATCCGCACCTAACTGGAATACCACTTTGCCTTGGTCCATCCGCGCACCGCGGACTTGCCAATCTTTAAATTGGGTCAACTGTTTTGCACCTGAACCATCGAGCGCACTCGACCAGAGGTTGTCGTTGCCATCGCTGTCGCTAATAAAATAGAGTCTGTCCTGCCATAGCATAGGTTGGCGCACTGAGCCGTCGTGTTGGCCGCTGAGCAACTGTGCTTCGGTTTTGCTGCCGAGTTTAAAGCGCCATAATTCACCTTTTGCACCGCCACGGTACACTTTGGCGTTATCGCCAGTCACTTGCAGACCAAAGCGGGTGAAGTACACGTATTCGTTGCGATCATCAATCACACCTTCAACTGCATCGGCTAAGGGTAAATCTGTGGTGGTGAGAGTTTGAGGATCGACGCTGCGCAGCATCCAATTATTAGCAGGACCAAAGCCCGTGTCGGTGGAATATAAAATCTCGCCTTTGGCAGTCCAGCCCTGAACTCGTACACGGCTATTCTCAAAACTCACCCGTTTAGCCACACCGCCCGTAATAGGGATCACATACACTTCGCTCGCGCCTTCATAGTTGGCAACATAAGCAACCCACTTACCGTCGGCCGAAATAGTCGCCCCTAGCTCTTCCGCAGGTAAACTCGTTAAGCGAGTCGCCGCTTTTTGACCTAAGGTCTGAGTCCATAAATCCCCTTCTGCAGTAAAGACTAAGGTTTGATCGTGCAACGCGGGCGCACGGTAATACCCTTGATTGCTCACCGCATCGGCAGCGATGGTTTGGAACGCTGTTAATGTGCCTAGGGCAAGCATACAGCAGGCGACAGAATGGCGAAGTTTCATGTATGACCTCTATCCTATTGTTATTTTTTAGCAATAGACTCTTTACTACGAGATTTTGCTAGCAGATTTAGCGAAGAAATTCTTGCCATGGGCTTTTGTAAAAAACCACAATCAAGTCCAAAGCATGACAATTGAGCCCAACAAGCTAGCAGAATTTGATAGAGAGTTCAGTAACTTCAAGTCAGAGAAGTTTTAGCAAATGTGTCACATCTTAAATCGCGGAGGAGCAACTGAATAAAAGACAAGATTCTTTAGAGGAAAACATCAAAGATCATAGCGTTACCATATTGCACTAGGGTAAAAATATACCAGAGTCGGACATGAGTGGCTAACGTGAAGGGCTAATGTTAAGGGCTGACATACAGCGTCTTTAGCGGACTGTTTAGGCGGCTCATATTAGACTGTTTCGCCAGTGTCATTTGTTGCCATTTATTGATCACTCGTGCAATTTCACCGTTATCCATCAATGCCTTAATCGCATGATTAAACTGCTCTAACTGGCTTGTCTTGATACTCGCTTTACTGAACATTAAATGAATATGGTTTTGATCTAACACTAACTTAAGTGGCACTAGCTTGATGCGTTGATGCTGGCTGGCGATATAGGGCATAGCTAAGGTATCTCCGACGATCATATCTCCCCTACCGTAGATAAGCATTTGCACAGACTTATCTGAGTCGGGACTTAATACTAACAAGTGCTCCTGCTCTAATCGATATTGAGATTCTTGATAATCTGCACCATACCAACCGCTAGAAGGGACAAGTAGACGCAATTTTTGGGTAAAAATGTCCTCCCATTTATCGATATTAATCTGATCTTTTTGCTCATAAAGTACAAATAAGCGCAGCTCTTCATCCCGGTAATAGGTTGAAAAAAGAGCATAGTTTTGACGTTCATCCGTCATAGTCGCTCCCATCAACACATCTAACTGTCCTGCTCGCAACATCTGATGCGAGCGCTTAGCGGGCACATTAATAAAATGAACTTCACAACCAAGATACACTGCAAATGCCCGCATCAGATCCACATCTAAACCTTGGGCTTCTCCTTGAGGATCTTGCCAAGCATAGGGAGGCCAATCGTTGTAACCGACTTTAATCGTGTTCTTACAAGGTAAAGGGCTATTGACCTGCGACGCACTTACAGCGGGCAAGACTAAAAAAAACATAAATAAGACAGGAACGTATTTAAACCATGGCATAGGCTAAGTTACTTGCCTCTTAAGTTGATGATCCTCTCTTGATTAAGATGAAGTATAACGATTCAGCGTCAGACTTCCGCGAGGGAGTTCTACCTCAGTAAGCGTAGTTGTCACTTAGATAGCGCGCCATAAACACCGGCGAGATCACAGTAATTAGCCTAAAAAAGGGCGAGGAATTATAACAAAAAAGCACAACAGCCAAGAGTGAGATCTAAACGACTCACTATGCTGCGATAAAGGCTAAGCCTGAACGCAGGAAATAAAATAAAGTTTTATAAATTTAAATCAGACACTTATAAATAATAGCAACAACTTTAGTGGGATCCCCCATATCGACTTGTAACCAAACTATGTGTGTCCCCCCCAATTCCTCACCCTGAGCCGTGGCGGACTCTTTAGCTTCATCAAGCCGGTTTTCATGGCGGCTCACCCCAGTAACTAAAGCAAAACTATCGCAGTGGGTGACTTCAAAATCGTAGGCCACGTTAATGCGACGATATAGTTCATGCTGCTTGGTCGCACATCCAGATATTAAAACGCAAAAACATGTACTTAACAGAAAAAATTTAGACAAATCAATTAACCCACAGATTAAACACGCGGGTGAACATAACTAATTGCAATAGATAAAATTGTGAACAATGTCACATATAAGAAACCAAGGATAATACAGAAAGTTACAAATATTAATTAAATATCATGTAGTTAACTAAGGGTTGTTTTATGTTCACTGGTAACACAAGCTCATCAATTCCTCGCCATAAAACTCACACTTGTAAAAAAAGGGAGCCAAGCTCCCTTCCTGCTTTTACGCCATGTTATTCCACTGCTAGGCAGACATCAGTAGGGCTAAAGCCCTTAAGCTAATATTTTGAATAAATGCACTTTTAATGCAGCAAAATCTGCCGCTAATTCCGCGGATAAGATGGGCTTACTCGCAACAGCTTCAAGCTCAGGCGGCAAGGGTAAGTTAAGCGTTAATTCTCTATCCACAACATCCTTAAATTTAGCGGGATGCGCCGTCCCCAAGAATATGCCCACTTCATCGGGCACTAAGGTTAAAGATAAGGCCTTAGCCGCAATCGCCGCGTGGGGCTCAGACACATAACCTTGAGCGTGTAACTCAGCTAATGCCTGTGACGTTTGTTCCTCCGATAAGCGAATACCCACTAAGCTACTCAGTGGCCAGCCTAATTTCTCACAAATGGCTTCCACACGCGGCCAGTTACTGGGTTCACTCACATCCATGGCATTGGACATAGTCGCTTGAGTCGGATTGGGCTGCCATTGACCATTGTCTAAATAACGCGGCACTGTATCGTTGGCATTGGTCGCGGCAATAAAGCGTTTAACTGGTAATCCCATCGCTTTAGCGAATAAACCTGCGGTGAGGTTGCCAAAGTTACCACTTGGCACTGAAATCACAGGATCGGCTTCATGGCGTTGTTTAGACTGGGCAACCGCTTCAAAGTAATAGCAAATTTGCGCGAGTAAGCGGCTGATGTTGATAGAATTTGCCGAGTTTAAGCTCAACCCATCGCGGACTTCGGGATCATCAAAGGCGCGCTTAACCAGATCTTGGCAGGCATCAAAATCGGACGAGACGGCAACTGTATGGATATTTTTGCCCAAAGTCGTGAACATCTTTTCCTGTAGTTCACTGATCTTGCCCTTAGGATAGAGCACCACCACATTGACTTTCTCAAGCCCATAAAAAGCATCGGCAACCGCGGCGCCAGTGTCGCCCGAGGTCGCAGTCAAAATGGTTAAGCGCGTGTCGCCCACAAAAGCATTAACGCATTGCGCCATAAAACGCGCCCCAAAATCTTTAAACGCCAGTGTTGGACCGTGGAATAATTCGAGGCAAGCGCGCTGCTCATCGACGGCAACCAAAGGTAAATCGAAGTTAAAGGCACGCTCAACTAATTTATCGACCGCATCTTGGCCTAACTCAGAGGCAAGCCATGCGCCGAGTACTTTTTTACTGCGCTCAACGAATGGCAACGCCAGCAGCCCTTCAATATCGTCTAATACGGGTATTTGACTAGGAAAGAACAAACCTCTGTCTTTACCTAACCCCAGCTGTACCGCTTCTTTAAAGCTCACTTTCTGCGAAGGGTGTTTTAAATTATATAGTTCCATGCTCAACTCAACCTTTTGATGCTAAACCTTAAATGCTAATTTGGGGTACTTAGTCTTAGCTAAATTAACTATTAATCGACTCTACGCGTGCCTTGCTCATCGAGGCGACACACGTGGGCAAAGCCACCCACCTCGGTAAGATAATGCTGTTCTAACCAAGCTTTAGCGGTATTTGCCGTGGCTAAATCATCGGTAATCGAAAACAGCGTTGGGCCGCTGCCCGAAATCCCCGTAGTCAACATGCCTAAATCGGCTAAAGCGGCTCTGGCCTTGTCGTAACCCGGGATCGCGGCGGCGCGATAGGGCTCGGCTAACACATCCTTTAATACGCTGATCGCAAGCTTGGCATTCTGCTGGTAAGACGCATGCACAAAGGCGCTTAAATAACGGCCAAAATCGATAGTGACACTTTTATCATATTGATCAGGCATGAGTTTGCGCATCATTGCCGTTGAGAGTGAAATCCCTGGATAGGCCACAACCCAATACCATTCTTTAAAGCTGGGTATTGCTTCGCAAACTGTGCCCGGCACATTGAGCATCAATTGCATGCCGCCCAAATAACAGGGGGCAACGTTGTCATAGTGCACACTACCGCTGATCTTCCCTTCAAACTCGCCCATCAGTTCCAGCAGTGCTTGCTCGTTATAGGGTCTGTCAAAATGTTCATTCAAGGCATATAACGCCGCCACGACTGAGCTTGCACTCGACCCTAAACCACTGCCGACGGGCAGGTTCTTTTCCAGTGTGAGTGCCACACCTTCATCTGCTTTACCCTGCGCAGTTAAAAACTCCTTACTCATGGCTGTTAAGAAGAATTCGGCACATTGGTACACAATATTGTCTTGCGGATTTTCAGGCAGTTTATGGGCCCAAGCGCCGGTTTGCATAAGACTCACACCCGACGCTGCTGCGGCGATAGTCACTCTATCGCCCAGTAAACTACCATCAATCGGCGCTAATGCTGCACCGAGTAAATCAAATCCGACTCCTACGTTACCCATAGAGGCTGGAGCGTAAACGGTCAAACTCATACACTCACCTCACGAGTCCAATTCAAGGTTCTTAATACATCGGCAAAGGCACCAGCAGCGGTCACTTCAGTCCCTGCGCCATAGCCGCGTAGCACAAAGGGAATGGGCTGATAATAGCGGCTATAGAACGCCAAGGCATTTTCACCGCCTTTAACGCTATAAAGCGGATCCTGTGCATCCACTTCGGCGATACGCACACGGCACACACCATCCTCAATTTGCCCAACATAACGCAGCACTTTACCTTGGGCTTTGGCCTGCGCCACTTTTGCGGCAATTGCGGCATCAACTTGCGGTAATCGTGCCATAAAGCTTTCAACATCACCTGAATCATCAAACTCGGCTGGCAATACAGATTCAACCTGCACGTCACTGAGCTCTAACTTTAGTCCCACTTCACGGGCAAGAATGAGCACTTTACGCGCCACATCCATACCACTCAAATCATCACGGGGATCGGGCTCAGTAAAACATTTTTCCCGCGCAAGACCAGTTGCTTCAGAAAGTGTCATGCCTTCATCGAGCATGCCGAAGATAAAGGATAAAGAGCCCGATAAAATACCGTTAAACTTATGCAGTTTGTCACCCGCAAATAACAGTTTTTTCAGGTTATCGATCACAGGTAAACCCGCACCGACTGTGGTTTCGTATAAGAATTGGCGACGCTGTTTTAATGCCGTTTGGCGCAGTGCTTGATAATAAGCATAATCGCGAGTGTTCGACTTTTTGTTCGGCGTGACAACATGCAAACCTGAGTTCATCACATCCAAATACAGATCCGATACTTGCTCGCTCGAGGTGCAATCCACCAGCACTGGATTAAGCAATTGTTGCTCTTTTGCCCATGCGAGTAATGCTGGGATATCACAAGCTTGCTGGCTATCGGCAAGCAAGCTAGACCAGTTGCTTAAATCGATGCCTGCGCTGTCGAGTAACATCTTGTTCGAATTCACTATGCCGCAAACACGGATACTGATGTGCTGCTCTTTGAGCATGGCAGACTGTTGTTTTATCTGCTCGAGCAGGCCTGCCCCTACATTGCCGCAACCCACTAAAAACACATCTAAATACTGCTGCACATCGAAAAAGCCTTGATGACAAGCCGCCACCGCATGCTTAGTCTTACGCTGCTCGATCACAGTCGAAATCGACCGCTCGGATGATCCTTGGGCAATGGCGATAATGTTCACGCTCGCCTGCGCTAACGCTTGGAAGAAACGCGCTGCCACCCCTTTGTGAGTGCGCATGCCATCACCAATCAAAGAAACGATGGCGAGCTCATGACGCATAGCAATAGGTTCAAGCAAGTCACTTTTTATTTCTAATTCAAACTCTTGCTCTAAGGCCCATTTCACTTTGGCCGAGTCAGACGTCGCCACACAGAAACTAATACTGTATTCAGAGGAGCTTTGGGTGATTAAAGACACTGACACGCCGCTGCGGGAAATCGCCGCGAGAGTACGGCTCGCCATGCCAACCATGCCTTTCATGCCAGGGCCTGAAATATCGAACATGGTCTGGTTATCTAAGTTGGAGATAGCTTTAACCTGCAAGCCGGTTTCATCGGCTTGGTTTGATACCAGAGTGCCGGGCGCATCGGGGTTAAAACTGTTTTTGATATAACAGGGAATATGGAACTGGGCGATAGGCGCAATCGTCTTAGGATGCAGCACCTTAGCGCCAAAATAGGAGAGTTCCATCGCCTCTTGATAGCTGAGTTGTGATAACAGCTTAGCATCTGCAACCACACGGGGATCGGTATTATAAACACCGTCAACATCGGTCCAGATTTCACAGCTCGAAGCATCTAAACAGGCGGCGAGCACGGCAGCAGAATAGTCAGAACCATTACGGCCTAACGTCACCACTTTGCCCTGTTCATCGGCGGCGGTGAATCCCGGCATTACCCATACGCGCTTTTCACCTAATGCCAACGCACGAAACCTTGGCTTACTCACAGCGATATCGACCACGGATTCTAACGGCCGACCACGACCCAGAAACAAGACGCGAGGATCGAGTTGAGCAGACGTGATCCCCTTAGATAGCATCACTTGTTCCATCAAGGCTGCAGATAAACGCTCACCTGCCACCACGATTTCAGCACGTATGCCATCAGGACACTCTTGCAGTAAGCTAATGCCACGTAATCTATCCTGCCAAATTACCAGCTGCGCATTAAGTCCAGAAAAGAGCTGTTCACTCTGCTCACTCGACAACATTGAAGTAACAGCATCTTGGTATAGCGAGGTAAATACCCGCTCAACATGCTGCAGCACAGACGAATAATCTTCACCTTTAACTGCTACATCAACCATTTCTAGTAACGCATTTGTCACAGTCGCTGGGGCCGATAGCACTGTGGCTATGGGTTCAAGCTTAGATGACTTAGCAACGATATCCGCCGCCATCGAGAATCGCTGCCAATTTGCAAGCGAGGTACCACCAAATTTCATTACTTTCATCTTGTTCTCCTGTACCGCGCCCGACTTAGAAATAAGAGCTAGAAACAAAAAAGCCCGCTTCTTTGTGGGAAGCGGGCTCATCGTTAAAATTCTTTAGGGTGTATCAGCCCGCCCCCACTGTTGTTGTAGTGGTGGTTGTAATAATGGTAGTTACTACGAAACCTAGGCTATGCATGTGTTTGGGCTAATCCATGTTAATTTCTTGATAAACAGAATTGCTTTTTTTACCCGCGCTTGTCAACCCCTAAAATGGATTATTTATAGGCAAATATTAACGCTCGATAAAATACTGCATCAAGATTCGTTAATATGAAGTTTTCTAGGGGTAAAAATGCGATTTACGCAATAGATAACTGTTAACGTCAACGTAATGCGGCACGGAAACCATTAGATAATCACTTGTTTTTAATATAATTATTTATAATACATTTTCAAGTAATGCGTTATTTGTTCTAACTCATCACTCAGGCTAAATTGACAGGCTAACGAGCAAAAATCACATTACTCATCCTTTCTACCGTAAAGCACCGACAAATTTGCCTAAAAAAAACCTGTGCGATATCTAACATAAGCCACTTCAAATTATCGCCAGCACTAAAAAAGCACGTTATTATGCGCGCACATTACGAATTGGAGGCGATATGAAGATCACTCAACACAGCGCGGTAACCATTCATTACCGTTTATCAGATCAAGAAGGCAGACTATTAGAAGACTCTTTCGACTCTGAACCTATGCTATATCTACACGGCACTGAAAACCTGATCCCAGGTTTAGAAGCCGCATTAGATGGTAAAAGCAAAGGCGAAAAACTCGATGTCACTATTAGCGCCGAAGAAGCCTATGGGCCTTATCACGATGGCCTACGTCAAGCCGTGCCATTAGAAGCCTTTGGTGATATCGAAGATATCGTCCCAGGTATGCGCTTCATCGCTGAAACTGAAATGGGTCAGCGCCCAGTTCAAGTCATGGAAGTGAAAGACGATGTGGTTATCGTCGATGGCAACCATCCTTTAGCGGGCCAATCGCTCAATTTCAGCGTCGAAATCGTTGACGTTCGTGAAGCCTCAGCCGAAGAAATCGCTCATGGCCACATTCATGCCCAAGGTGGTTGTGGAAGCCATGGACATGATCACGACCACGGCGGTGGATGCTGTGGCGGTTCAGGTAAACAAGAAGCGGGCGGCTGTTGTGGTGGTGGTTCAGACCACGATCATGGACACCACCATGAAGAACACGAAGCCTGCGACACACCTAAAACAGGCTGTGACGGCAATGGCGGCTGTGGTTGCCGCGGCTAAACAAAGCCTGATACCAGAAGTTAAACGAGAAGTTGTTTATCCGTAAGTGATTAAACTGCCATGGTTTAACCTTTTAAAATGCACGCCCTTAATTTAAGGTCGTGCATTTTTTATACACAAGCGTTTATAATATTCGTAATAGATAAATAACTGACTGGTAAATTGAAGTATTCAAATTTTATATGAATATTTTCAATTAGATATTGATATCAACCTAAGTTAAGCGACGGAGTGCTTATGTTAACCAAACCACTTTACGAAATTTTGCCTTTTGGCTACATGGCGCTCGGTAGTTCGAGTTTTATTGCACTCGACATCAACTATGCCTTGATAGCGGCAACTGTGGTATTTGTATTAGGTGCGAGGATCTACGTTATGCGTTCTCAAAACCGTCGAACAGACTCGGCTAAGCGGCGTAAATCGGGTTATCTTCCCGAGATAATTTATAACTTTCTACCTTTTATCTATCTCTTAGCGGCGCTGGCTATCTTTAAATTCCTTCCCAAGGATCTTTACCCAATTCTGGCTATCTGTTTACTCAGCTACGGCTTATACATTCTGGTTCGTCGTTCCCTCTATCGTCGTCATAAGCTTCCCATCACGCCTTAAGGCTTAGTTCTATTCACCACAGTAGGAGCAGATGATATTCACAAGAGTTGTATCCACATGAACACTAACCAATTAATTTTTGAACTTTCGCCCTATGCTCAGAAGACATATTCTTCAAATAATTAGAACAACGTGTAATCGTTGCAATACTGACTTCATATTCCGCAGCGATATGCCTTTGACTCATTTCCCCGTCTAGCAGCAATTGAAAGACCTTCAAACGTCCGGCAACGGCACTACGTTCTTCTTCGGTTAACAGTAAATGAAACAACACAGAAAGATCTTCATAATTGCTGTGGCTCAAAATTTTTTCTAATACTAGATCCCAGTTAGCTCGCATAATCACCCTCATAAGTACTGTTCAAGCATTACATTAGCAGTCTAACAGATTTAACTCAAACCACCTGAATTAGAATAAAAAATCAAATAATTCCCTATTAGTGAACCGCTCGAGAAGAAATCAATATCATGCAGACGCATATTTTTAGAGCCTGTTGATCTTTAGAGTACAAGCATTGTCCAGTAATACATAGGTAACTATATTAACGTAAACACCAGTGAAACCATACTTGCGCAACTTATCGTTAACTTATCGTATCCATTTGATATTGCTCGATAGCGTTTAATTCTTCCAAAAGCATTCTCAACTAAATGTCGATATCGATATAAACACCAATCGACCTTCAGCTGAGCTGTATTTTTATAGTGGCGCTTTGGAAAACCTGATTTTTCGCCTTTATTAATGATAAATTCACAAAAAGTATCACTGTCATAACCTTTATCAGCAATCACAGTATCAACTTAATTCAGATTGATTCAGATGTTCAATTAGGCTGAGAGCGTGTGTAATACGTGTTTCTGCCCTTCTGATAATTCGAGTAAAGAATCAGCCTTCTTAGAAGATAACTTTGATTTGCCCATAGAAGGGGCCATTTCAATAACCTACCTCATCAGCAAAGATAATTGAACCTTGTAGCGGCTCAAACAACTCCCGGAAAACCAACCGCATTCTTTATGATCAAAAGCCTTTCTCCAAAATAAGTGCATTCAACTTAGACATACACTCGAAGCATCGCCTCCTGAGCCCGTATGCGGCTTATCACCGTTAAAATGAATCTGTTATTGAGACAGCAAATAACACGCCTGAGTTAATGCTAAAGAGCCGACACGGATACCCTTGCCATCATAAACTCTCTCACCGGTAAAAAAGGAATAGTTTGGTAAGTTCGATCAAAGAAAGGGAAGAAAGAGGCTAAATAGCTGGAGATACTTAAACCATAGAATAGGTAGCCAACAAGATAAATAAACCCAAATATGATGCAAAAGAAGGCTTAAACCAAAACTAATCATGCAAAGAATAAAAAAGCCCTGCAATTGCTTGCAGGGCTTATCTATATGGTGCGCGTGGAAGGAGTCGAACCTCCGACCGCCTGGTTCGTAGCCAGGTACTCTATCCAGCTGAGCTACACGCGCAAACTCGTTTTTGTACTTCTAAGATCCAATCAAGATTGAGTCTAGGATGAGCACTTTTATCTCGCAAATTTATTCTATTCTTCTCGACTAAAAGAATAGAATGGCGGAGAAGGAGGGATTCGAACCCTCGATGGGAGTTAAAGCCCATACTCCCTTAGCAGGGGAGCGCCTTCGGCCACTCGGCCACCTCTCCGCGTTTAACGCTTTAAATCAACAAGACGTATCTCGTTAACTATATTGGTGCGCGTGGAAGGAGTCGAACCTCCGACCGCCTGGTTCGTAGCCAGGTACTCTATCCAGCTGAGCTACACGCGCATGTTAAACGGTAAAACACTAATACGACCTAAATCATATTAATTTAAATTGGTGCGCGTGGAAGGAGTCGAACCTCCGACCGCCTGGTTCGTAGCCAGGTACTCTATCCAGCTGAGCTACACGCGCATGTTAAACAGTGAAACATTAATACGATTTAAATCATATTAATCTAAATTGGTGCGCGTGGAAGGAGTCGAACCTCCGACCGCCTGGTTCGTAGCCAGGTACTCTATCCAGCTGAGCTACACGCGCATTTTAACTCTTTGCTATTAGCAATTATCTACAAAATTTCTTATGAAATTCAAAACTGATGAGTTAAAGATTAACTAATGCAGAGATGGTGCGCGTGGAAGGAGTCGAACCTCCGACCGCCTGGTTCGTAGCCAGGTACTCTATCCAGCTGAGCTACACGCGCGACTTGTATCTAAATTTACTTTTACATCAAACACTAATAAAAAATGGTGCGCGTGGAAGGAGTCGAACCTCCGACCGCCTGGTTCGTAGCCAGGTACTCTATCCAGCTGAGCTACACGCGCACTGTTTTCTATCTTTAAGAAATGGCGGAGAAGGAGGGATTCGAACCCTCGATGGGAGTTAAAGCCCATACTCCCTTAGCAGGGGAGCGCCTTCGGCCACTCGGCCACCTCTCCGTTTTCTTGGCGCACATATTACTGTTTGACGAAAATAAGTCAAACCCTTTTTCCGAAACAGATTCCATTTGAACTGTTTTTAATCACATTGCTGTTATATCAAGCCAATGTATTGATTTACGCCAATCTTTCGGTCTAAAAAATAAAAAAGCCAGTTAAAAAACTGACTCTTCTGTTGCCGTAGTACGCTTGCCAAAACAAGGTACTAAAAGTTACCACCTTCCGATGGTGTACCTGATTTTTCAGATTGAATGCGTTGGTAGATTTCTTCGCGATGAACAGAAACCTCTTTTGGTGCATTCACACCAATACGCACTTGATTGCCTTTTACCCCTAGCACTGTAACTGTGACTTCATCACCAATCATCAGTGTTTCGCCAACACGACGAGTCAAAATCAGCATTCGATAGCTCCTTTATTTCTTAATTCAGCTTACACACGGCACTCATCCGGTAGATGGGCTTATTATAAGGTCAGCTTAGTACAAATTAATAGTATTCAATACTCAAACGGTTATTTAATTACACCTTATTTAGCTCGAAAGCGTGATGTAACGCCCGAACAGCCTTGTGTAAGTCCCTTTCATCGATAACGGTTGATAATTTACTCTCTGACGTCGTGAGTAACTTAGCATGAATAGTTTCATTACCCAAGACTTCTAACATCTTAGTCAACAATCCCATTTTTGCCTGTAAACCTTTGCCAACTAAAGATACTTTTGCACGTTGACGTTCGATAATCAATGGCCCGAGAGCAAGGCTTTCACTTAAGCCTTCGAGCTCATTAAGCAGAGTATCAACCTTAGCTTCTGCGAGCATAAAACTGACGCGACCCGAAGGATCATCCTCATGGATCCTCAATGGAGAAATAAATTCCACGTCGATTTCCAATCGAGTTAAGCAGCCTAACAACGCTTGATAGCGTTCACTGGTGGTAAACAGCCCTTCAATCGTCAGCGTTGCCAGCGCCTTATTAATCGCAATACCTTGCACTAACGAGGCAATCGTTAATTCCGACTCGTCGCCAAATTGGATTAACGTCCCCTGCCCAGCTTCAAAGCTCGACAATACTCGCAGCGGTACGCGAAAACGCTCGGCGTATTCAACAGAATCAGGATGCAATACTTTAGCGCCGAGCTTTGCCATTTCGAGCATCACATCAAACCCAATCACATCGAGGCGACGTGCACTGCTATCAATATTAGGATCTGTGGTAAATACCCCTGCCACATCGGTAAAAATCTGGCATTCATCGGCTTCTAACGCTGCCGCTAAGGCTACTGCAGTGGTATCTGAACCACCGCGTCCTAAGGTGGTCACTTCACCTTGAGGATCGATGCCCTGAAACCCTGCAACGATCGGCACAACACCGTCGGCTAACAGGGATTGCAAATACTCAGTATCGACGCGCTCGATACTGGCGCGGCCAAATTGACTATTTGTATGAATTTGCACTTGATCGCCCGTAAGGGATTTCGCTTTTATGCCGCGACGTTGTAGCGCCATCGACATCAAAGCAATACTCACTTGCTCACCCGTCGAGACTAGCATGTCTAACTCGCGCGCCGAGGCGCGCGGATTAATTTGTGCTGCAAGTGCAAACAGGCGATTCGTCTCACCCGCCATCGCGGATAAGACTAAAACTTGCTGCTCACCATTGTGAGCTGACTTTGTAATCTGCTCAGCGACCGCTTCGATACGTTCAATAGAACCCACCGAAGTGCCGCCGAACTTTTTCACAAAAAGCTTGCTACCACTAAGCTTTCGTTTTTGGGGCACAGCAACCTCTTAAGCTAGACGCTCAGTAATCCAAGGTAATACTTGAGCCAATGCCGCATCCAGATTTTCTGGCTGGCTACCGCCCGCTTGAGCCATATCAGGACGACCACCGCCTTTACCGCCCACTTGTGCAGCGACCATAGCGACTAGCTCACCCGCTTTGACTTTACCGATCAGATCGTTACTCACACCCGCGATCAGGTTAACTTTCCCTTCCTGCGCGGTACCAAGAACGATAATGGCCGATTTCAATTTCTGTTTTAATTCATCTTGCAAGCCACGTAATGAACTTGCCTCAACGCCGTCTAATTTTTTGATCAGTACGTTAACGCCATTAACTACAACGGCATCGCCCACTAAGTCTGCACTCGCTGCGGCCGCTAGCTTATCTTTCAGCTGCGCCATTTCTTTTTCGAGTTGCTTCATCTTATCGAGCTGCGCTTTTAACTTAGCAACCACTGAGTTGGCATCGCCTTTCAATAAGGCTGCAGCTTCTTCCAGTTCAGCTTGTTGCTGCGCCACAAAAGCCATAGCGGCAGCACCAGTCACGGCTTCGATGCGACGTACACCCGCTGCAATGCCCGCTTCAGAGGTGATTTTGAATAAGCCGATGTCGCCAGTGCGGCCCACATGGGTGCCGCCACACAATTCGATAGAGAAATCGCCCATAGTCACAACACGCACTTGTGAATCATATTTCTCACCAAAGAGTGCCATAGCGCCTTTCTCTTTAGCTTCATCTATGCCCATTTCAGCGGTTTTAAGTTCATGGTTACGACGAATTTGAGTGTTAACTAATTCTTCAACTTCTTTTAATTCAGCAGCTTTTACGCCTTCGAAATGGGAGAAGTCAAAACGTAAACGCTCAGGATCAACCAAAGAACCTTTTTGCGAGACATGAGTACCGAGCACTTGACGCAGTGCGGCATGCAGTAAATGCGTAACAGAATGGTTTAACTGAGTACGGTGACGCAGTTTTTTGTCCACTTTCGCTTCAATAACTTGGCCAACGCTCAAGCTACCTGTAGCCAAAACACCTTGATGGCCCGTTGCTTGACCATACTTTTGCGTATCGTTTACCGTAAACTCAATACCGTTTGCAACCAATTGGCCTTTATCGCCTACTTGACCGCCAGATTCAGCGTAGAAAGGTGTTACATCGAGCACGACAACGGCTTCATCACCCGCTTTGATCGCCGTCACTGACTCACCATTTTGATAAATCGCGGTGACCTTAGCTTGACCCGCTAATTCGGTATAACCACTAAATACAGTTTCAGCATCAATTTTCAGCGCAGCGTTATAATCTGCACCAAAGTTACCGGCAGCTTGTGCGCGGCTACGTTGTTCAGCCATGGCGACTTCGAAACCTGCCTCATCGACAATGATGTTGCGCTCGCGACATACGTCAGCGGTCAAATCCATTGGGAAGCCATAGGTGTCATACAGCTTAAATACGGTTTCGCCGTCTAAGGTGTCACCTTTCAACTCGTTTAAGGCCGTATCTAAAATACCTAAACCACGTTCAAGCGTACGAGCAAATTGCTCTTCTTCCGCTTTCAGTGCTTTTTCAACAATCGCTTGAGTCTCAGCTAACCCTTTTGCTGCATCGCCCATCACCGCAATCAAAGACGGAACCAGCTTGTAGAAGAAAGCTTCGGTCGCACCTAACTTGTTACCATGGCGAACTGCGCGGCGAATAATACGGCGCAGCACATAACCACGGCCTTCGTTCGACGGCATAACGCCATCGGCAATTAAAAATGCACATGAACGGATATGATCGGCAATGACTCGCAGCGACTTTTCAGATAAGTCACTAACACCAATGACCTCTGCGGCTTTAGCAATCAAAGTACGGAAAATATCGATTTCGTAGTTAGAATGTACGCCCTGCATAATCGCAGCAATACGCTCAATCCCCATGCCTGTATCAACCGAGGGCTTAGGCAAAGGTAACATTTCACCCGATGCTTGACGGTTGTACTGCATGAAAACGATGTTCCAGATTTCGATGAAACGATCACCATCTTCTTCCGGACTGCCAGGACGTCCGCCCCAAATATGATCACCATGATCATAAAAAATCTCAGTACATGGACCACAAGGACCGGTATCACCCATTTGCCAGAAGTTATCTGACGCAAAGGCGGCACCTTTATTGTCACCGATACGTATGATGTTCTCGGCAGCGACACCAATTTTTTTATTCCAGATTTCAAAGGCTTCATCATCTGTCTGATAAATAGTGACGCACAGACGTTCCTTAGGCAGCTTTAACGTTTCAGTTAAAAAAGTCCAACCCAAACGAATCGCTTCTTCTTTGAAATAATCTCCAAAACTGAAGTTACCTAGCATTTCGAAAAAGGTGTGATGACGTGCTGTGTAGCCAACGTTATCCAAATCGTTATGTTTACCACCAGCGCGTACACAACGTTGAGCAGTGGTCGCACGCGTATAATTGCGTTTGTCCATGCCAAGAAACACGTCTTTGAACTGGTTCATGCCTGCATTGGTAAATAAAAGTGTGGGATCGTTGCCTGGCACTAATGAACTACTGTCCACAACTTGATGACCATTGCTGCGGAAAAATTCGAGGAAAGCGCTTCTGAGCTCTGCTGTAGTTTGATACATGAAATCATCCTGAATTGGGTAAGCATTACCAGCTACGCCTTAGGCTAGCCGTATTTCTATTTGCCCAGCATTATAAGCAGACTAAGGAAGGACGACCAGTCTTGATTGGTGATATACACATCAGGAATTTAATATTTTAGCGTGAATCGCCCACACCAGAGTCACTAGAAGCAAAACGACAGGATAAAGCACAAATAAAGACGGCGTAAGTTTATCGCGGCACGGACAATATTTAAGCAAGTGAGTCTAATGTGAAGTACGAAATGGACAATACCCATTGATGATATTTAGATGAGCTTTTACAGTCTTAGCTCCAAATTTAATAATCTTCATCGAGATCATTGGGATCTGAATCTAGTGCGTAAGTGATTTGATCGTACCTAAAGCCTTGGCCCATTAAAAAACGCACTCGTTTGGCCTTTTCCTTTGCGATGAGATCCCGAGCTTTAGAGCCCTTCACTTCTGTCACACGGGGAATGCCGTATTTTTTGGTGGCTTTATCTTTTGCTAGCTCAAACCAATCACAATCACAATTAACCAAAGCGGCTTCAATGCAGTCTTTAGATAAGCCTTTCTGTGCGATTGCTTGGCGGATGCGTATTGCACCGTGGCCTCGACTGATGTGGCTTCGCACCAACAGTTCGGCATAACGAGCATCATTAATAAAACCGGAGGATTCGCAAGCATCGAGTACAGGTTCGATATCGTTAAGTTCGAAACCTTTTTCGAGCAATTTATCGCGGATTTGTAAACGGGAATAATCGCGGCGCGCTAACAGCGCGACCGCAATTTGATGGGCTGACTGACTCAGAATACTTCGCCTGTCTCTAAATCAATATTGTCCTCAGTACTATCATCAGCTTTGGCAGCCAAGGCACTCGGATTACTCAAAAGCAACTCACGTAGCGTCTTGTCAATTTCAGCCGCAATAGCTGGGTTTTCAGTCAGATATTTGCCAGCATTAGCACGACCTTGGCCGATTTTATCACCTTTATAGCTGTACCAAGCACCCGCTTTTTCAATCAACTTATGGGCTACGCCTAAGTCAACTAACTCACCAGTACGGTTAATACCTTGGCCATAAAGGATTTGGAACTCAGCCTGCTTAAACGGCGCTGCAACCTTGTTTTTCACCACTTTAACGCGAGTTTCGTTACCGACCACTTCATCGCCGTCTTTAATGGCACCAGTGCGGCGAATGTCTAAACGAACAGAAGCATAAAACTTCAGCGCATTACCACCGGTTGTAGTTTCTGGGTTACCGAACATCACACCAATCTTCATCCGAATTTGGTTGATGAAGATAAGTAAGGTGTTAGATTGCTTTAAGTTACCCGCAAGTTTACGCATAGCTTGGCTCATCATACGCGCCGCTAGGCCCATGTGAGAATCACCAATTTCGCCTTCGATTTCAGCTTTAGGCGTTAATGCCGCCACTGAGTCGACTACGATAACGTCAACAGCACCTGAGCGAGTTAAAGCATCACAAATCTCAAGCGCTTGCTCGCCGGTATCCGGTTGCGAACACAGCAGGTTATCAATATCTACGCCCAATTTTTTAGCATAAATAGGGTCTAGTGCATGCTCTGCATCGATAAAGGCACAGGTTTTGCCTTCACGTTGCGCTGCCGCAATCACTTCTAAAGTCAGTGTTGTTTTACCTGATGATTCAGGACCATAGATCTCAACGATACGACCCATTGGCAAACCGCCAGCACCTAAAGCAACGTCCAGAGACAGAGAACCAGTAGAAATGGTCTCAACATCCATAGAGCGATCTTCGCCCAGCTTCATGATGGAGCCTTTACCAAATTGTTTCTCAATTTGGATCAATACCGCAGCAAGTGCTTTCTCTTTATTTGGATCGACCTTCATTCCTGTTCCCTCATCAAGACAAGCATTAAGCTGTCAAAAGTGATATTCAATTTACAAACGGGTAATTCAAAAAGCCGTGCTTTTTGTCTTAATTCTGCTGACTAGTATACTGTACAATCATACAGTATCAAGACCTGTGACTGAATTATTTTTAGCTGATAGGATTTTTAATATGGCCAAGGTTTTAGCGAATATCAAATCAGATAATAGCTCCCTTTGATCAATATCCATCGTTAAGGGCTCAATTTTCGCTAAATTATTGCTAAGATTGGCGCAACAAATTTTGCGTGGTCTTTTTAGCTGAAAATTGTACAGCAGTCTTCCGCTTCCATAGCGCTTAATCACCCTTAACCACACAAACTGTATCGCCTTTAGGCAGTCACAACGGACGATAACGATTTAATGAATGTAATTGATACCGATGATTTAGAAAAACATACTCCTATGATGCGTCAGTACTTGACGATGAAAGCAGAACATCACGATATGTTGCTGTTTTATCGCATGGGTGACTTCTACGAGTTGTTTTATGACGATGCTAAACGCGCTTCTGAGCTATTAGGCATTTCACTCACTGCGCGCGGTAAAAGTGGTGGCGATCCTATTCCGATGGCGGGACTTCCTTACCATGCTGTGGAAGGCTATCTTGCAAAATTAGTTCAAATTGGTCAATCAGTTGCGATTTGCGAACAGATTGGCGATCCCGCGACATCTAAAGGGCCCGTAGAACGTAAAGTGGTGCGAATTGTCACACCAGGCACCTTAACCGACGAAGCGTTGCTACAAGAACGCCAAGACAATCTGTTAGCCGCGGTTTATCAAGGTAAAGTCGGTTTTGGTTATGCCACATTAGATGTTTCATCCGGACGTTTTGTGATTGCAGAGCTCGACACGCGAGAGTCATTAGAAGCGGAATTGCAACGCACTAATCCCGTTGAAATCCTCTACAGTGAAGACTTTGGCGAACTAGGTCTACTTAACGGTTTTAAAGGTAAACGTCGTCGCCCTGAATGGGAATTTGATTACGATACGAGTATCAAGTTACTACTGGCCCAGTTCGGCACTAAAGACTTACATGGTTTTGGTATCGCAGATGCACGTTTATCACTGCAAGCTGCGGGTTGCTTGATGCAATATGTCAAAGACACACAGCGCACGGCACTGCCCCATATCAATGCCATTATCCGCTTCAATCAAACCGATAGCATAGTACTCGATGCGGCAACTCGCCGAAATCTAGAACTCACTCAAAACCTTGCCGGTGGCCGCGATAATACCTTAGCCGCAGTATTAGATAACACGGCAACGCCTATGGGCAGTCGTATGTTACAACGCTGGATCCATCAGCCGCTGCGAGATCCTAAGCAAATCAAGGCGCGCCAACAGGCGGTGACTGAACTCCTCGATACCGCAGCCCATGAAGGTTTGCATGAGCAGTTAAAGGCACTTGGCGATATCGAACGTATCATGGCAAGGTTAGCCCTGCGCACTGCCCGTCCAAGGGACTTTGCACGTTTACGTCAAGCTCTGGGCTTATTGCCTGAATTACAACAGAGTTTAAGTACACTAAGCGCGCCGCACACGACTCAATTGCGTCAACACTTAGGCGAGTTCCCCGCTGAGCAAGCCCTACTTGAGCGCGCGATAGTCGATAATCCACCTATGCTTATCCGCGATGGCGGGGTGATCCGTGAAGGCTACAACAGCGAACTAGATGAATGGCGCGGTCTGAGCGAAGGAGCGAGTGATTACTTAGTACAACTTGAAGCCAGAGAAAAAGAACGTACTGGCATCAATACACTTAAAGTCGGCTATAACCGCGTACACGGCTATTACATCGAAGTAAGCCGCCTGCAATCCTCACAAGTACCGCTCAATTATCAACGCCGCCAAACACTTAAGAATATGGAGCGTTATATCACGCCCGAACTTAAGGAATACGAAGAAAAAGTCCTCTCGAGCCAAGGTAAAGCGCTGGCACTCGAAAAGCAGTTATGGGAACAGTTATTCGATCTTATTCTGCCGAAATTACATGAATTACAGTCTTTTGCTAGAGCAGCGGCTGAGCTTGATGTACTGAGTAACTTTGCCGAGCGTGCCGAAACCTTAGGCTACACTTGTCCAGAGCTGAGCCAAGATATCGGCGTACAGATAGAGGCTGGTCGCCACCCAGTGGTGGAGCGTGTTAGCCAAACGCCGTTTATCGCTAACCCAGTGACCTTGCACAATCAAAGACGTATGTTGATTGTCACCGGACCCAACATGGGCGGTAAATCGACCTATATGCGCCAAGTCGCCTTGATTACACTAATGGCCCATATTGGTTGTTTTGTTCCAGCAGATCGCGCCCTGATTGGCCCGATTGATCGCATCTTTACCCGTATTGGCGCATCAGACGATCTGGCCTCTGGCCGCTCAACCTTTATGGTCGAAATGACTGAAACGGCCAACATCCTGCACAATGCCACTGCCAGTAGTTTAGTGTTAATGGATGAAATCGGCCGTGGAACATCCACCTATGATGGTTTATCGCTAGCTTGGTCGGCGGCGGAATATTTAGCCCAGCAAGTCGGGGCTATGACCCTATTCGCCACCCATTATTTTGAATTAACTCAATTGCCTGAGCTAATGACAGGCGTGTATAACGTGCACCTTGATGCCATAGAGCACGATGATACCATCGCCTTTATGCATGCGGTACAGGAAGGTGCAGCCAGTAAAAGCTACGGCTTACAAGTTGCGGCACTTGCTGGCGTGCCAAACAAAGTGATTAAAGCAGCGAAACATAAATTGCAGCAATTGGAGAGTCGCGATCACCAACCAGAAGGAACGAGGACGCCCATTCAAAGCTTACTCGCTTTACCTGAACCGGTTGAAAATCCAGCTTTGACTAAATTAAGTAGCATTAATCCCGATAACTTAACGCCAAAACAGGCGCTTGATTTGCTCTATGAACTGAAACGCTTGAGCTAGACATCAGGTGATCTAAATAAAAGCCTAAAAATAACAACGCCCACTCTATAGTGGGCGTTTTACTTTATGGCGTGATCTCACACTAAGTGCATTTCCTGGATAGCTTCTCTGAAAGGCACCAGAAGACAGATATTAGTTTCTAAATAAAGCTTCAACAGATAAACCTTGAGAACCCAATAAATCACGTAAGCGTTTTAATGCTTCCACTTGGATTTGACGAACACGTTCACGGGTTAAACCAATTTCAGCCCCCACATCTTCAAGCGTAGAAGGTTCATAACCTAACAAACCAAAACGACGGGCTAATACTTCTCTTTGTTTTGTGTTCAACTCGTTAAGCCATTTCACCACCGAGTTAGAGATGTCTTCATCTTGCACTTTATAGTCAGGGCCAACACTATCATCATCGGCCAATACATCTAATAATGCTTTCTCGTTATCGCCCCCCAAAGGCGTATCAACAGAGGTAATTTTTTCATTCAGCTTAAGCATGCGGCTCACATCAGAGCTAGAAACTTGCAGTTTTTCAGCAATTTCTTCCGCTGTAGGTTCATGATCCAGTTTTTGTGCTAATTCGCGGGCTGTGCGCAAGTATACGTTGAGTTCTTTAACAACATGAATCGGCAAACGAATAGTACGAGTTTGATTCATGATAGCGCGTTCAATCGTCTGTCTGATCCACCAAGTCGCATAGGTTGAAAAACGAAAACCTCTTTCTGGGTCAAACTTTTCTACGGCACGAATTAAACCTAAATTACCCTCTTCGATAAGATCGAGCAGTGCTAAGCCGCGGTTATTGTAACGACGTGCAATTTTTACGACGAGACGTAAATTACTTTCGATCATGCGATTACGGGATTTTGCACAACCTTTTAAGGCCTTACGGGAAAAGTAAACTTCTTCTTCTGCGCTAAGCAGTGGGGAAAAACCAATCTCACCTAGATAAAGTTGAGTGGCATCAAGATTTTTTTGCAGGTCATCTTGGACCTGTTGTTCTATTCCTAGCTCTTGGACTAGATCGGTGGCAACTTCTTCTTTTTCAAGATCAAAGTCTACGGTTTCTACGGAAAAATCTACTAGTGCTTCTGCGGCAGTGCTATTTATGCGGCTCATGATCAAATCTCCCAAACCTAATTAAACTGCTGAATTAGTGCAATTTCCTATCCTCCATTTGCCAACAAGGCCCCAAACAATCATTGTTTAGGTAAATAAGTAAGTGGGTTTACAGACTGTCCATGGTAACGAATTTCAAAATGTAACATTACCCGATTGGCACCTGTATTGCCCATTTTTGCAACAGTCTGCCCTGCGAGGACATGTTGCTTTTCTTTGACTAAGATCTTGTCCGTATGAGCATAAGCACTAAGGTAATCGTCACTATGTTTAATAATCACTAAATTACCGTAACCCCTAAGAGCACTTCCTGCGTATACCACCCGCCCATCTGCAGCAGCTTTGATGATATCTCCCCGATTTCCCGCGATCTTAATACCTTTATTTCCCTGCTCATTGGCAGAATAAGTTCCGATTAACTTCCCTCTTACTGGCCACTGCCACTGACTCACACTGGCTGGCAGTGTTGAGGTGGGTGGAACCATTAGCTGGTTAACATTTTGTTGGGAACTTGTTACAAGGTACGCGGGCTTAGCTTTCTGATCAAGTGTTTTTTTCAGATCGTCACTTGACTTAGCATTAGACTGATAAACCTTATCATCTAATTGTTTTTTATCACTTTTACTTGAGTTAGCATCTGAATTACCCGTTATATTTCCATCTAAAGTCGTAGATTTTGATTGGTTACTAGATTTAGCATTAGATAAATATAAAATCTGTCCAGGGTAAATTGTATAAGGGTTATCTAATTGATTAAGTTTAGCTATTTCAGAAAAGTCTTTCCCTGCAGCCCAAGAAATAGAGTAGAGAGTGTCACCTTTTTTAACTTTATATGAATTCGATTTAATGTGGCCTTTGCTATTTTTAGAGTAGCTATGGGAAATATTTTCGACGGGTGCGGGTCTGCTGGCCTGAAAGCTACAGCCTACAAGCAGAAATATAAAGCAAAGGTTTAAGAGTAAACCCGCATTCAACAATAAAAACTCCTTGGTAAGGTTGTATTACTGTTTATGATGAGAAAATGACGCCTTCTGTGCAAAACAAGCACTTCGCTTAACACAGTAGCACAACACAAGGTTAAGCTAACTCTCCATTAATTAAAGGTACAAATTTAACCGTTTCAATGGTTTCAGAACTAAAGCGGTCAGCAGTGCGCGTAATACGCATCAATTGTTGAGTATCCTCTCCCACAGGTAAGACTAACACCCCTCCATCAGCCAACTGAGACAGCAAAGCTTCTGGTATAGTCGCCGCCGCCGCAGTCACCATAATGGCATCGAACGGACTACGATTAGCCCATCCCAACCAACCATCACCATATTTGAACGACACATTATGCAAATCTAATCGTTTTAAACGCTGTCTTGCTTGAATTTGTAAACCTTTGATCCGTTCGATAGTACAAAGCTGAGGCACCAATTGAGCCAAAATGGCTGCCTGATAGCCCGATCCCGTCCCCACTTCTAACACTCGCTGTGGCATCTTGTGCAGTAAGAGTTCGCTCATACGGGCAACGATATAAGGCTGCGAAATAGTTTGCCCTTGTCCAATTGGCAAAGCCGTATTTTCATAGGCTTTATGGGCTAGCGCATTATCGAGAAACATTTCTCGCGGCGTATGCGATATCGCCTTTAACACGGCTTGATTACGGATCCCCGCATCTTGAAGCTTTTTAGCTAAATTCACCGCCGATGTTAAGGCAACTCGAGTCATATTTTATCTACCCAATTTTGCAATGCCGTTAGTTGTCCGTAGGCGGTTAAATCAACCGTCAAGGGCGTAATTGAAACATAGCCATTGGCGATAGCATGAAAATCAGTGCCCTCTGTGGCATCTTGCTCTTGTCCTGGTGGACCAAGCCAAAAGATTTCACGTCCGGCAGGATCTTGCGTTCGCACTATGCCTTCGGCCTTATGACGAGCACCGAGGCGAGTCACTTTGATCCCTTTAATTTGATCAAGTGGCAAGTCAGGCACATTCACATTTAAGATCTGATCTTTTGCCAAAGGCTGGGCCAACAAACCTTGAACTATCCGCCGAGCATAAACAGCAGCCGATTGATAATGTTCGAATTTACGGCCATTAAGCGAAATCGCTATTGCAGGAAAACCTAAAAAGCGTCCTTCCATCGCGGCGGCAACCGTCCCCGAATATAAGGTGTCATCGCCCATATTTGCCCCCGCATTGATGCCAGACACCACCATATCAGGTTCGCCATCACATAATTCTCGGATAGCCAAATGGACGCAATCTGTCGGTGTACCGTGAACGGAAATATAGCCATTATCTAACCTATTAATTCTTAATGGATTAGTCAAGGTTAATGAGTTGCTCGCACCAGAGCAATTTCGATCCGGCCCCACAGTCAGCACTGTCGCAATTTCAGCCAAAGCCTCAGATAAGGCTTTGATACCTGGAGCATTAATCCCATCGTCATTGCTAACAAGGATACGGATCATGACTCTGCTTCAGTCTTAACAGTATCAATGTTAGCGTTAATTACCTCAGGCGCAGGCTCCTGCACCAATGTCGCTTGCCATTGCTGCTCTTTAACATCTTGATAATTAACTAACTCTCTCAATAACGATGTTGCAAAACTGCCCGCAGGCAACACAAACTCCAGCACTAAGCCATCGGCGGTTTGTTCGTATTTAAGGCCTTGGGGCTCAAGCAGTAACGGACGACGTTCTTGCTCTAATCCGGCGTGCTCTAAACCATAGCAATCGTCAGCTAACTCACTCATGGCTAAGGTTTCCACCGCAGCAGCTTCACCTTGGGGTAACATCATGCCGCGCCCCCACAATGGTGCAGAAAGTTGAATGTCTTTTTCAATCAGACGCTTCAATACAATGAGATCCCATTCAGGCGTAACAAAGAAGCTTTTGCTGCCCGCTAACATCACACAATCACCCGCTAAAGGCTTAGTGCCATGGTTGGCTAAACGGTACGACACCACAGTGTTAAACAGATTTGAGCGCACGGCAGACAAATATATGCTGCGCTTATTTCTATCTTTCACTTTTTTACCCGCCATCATTTGGCGACCAAACACTAAGTTTTTGCCATCGTGACCAAAGCGCTGCTCACCAAAGTAATTGGGCACGCCCACTTGAGCGACCTTTTCGATACGACTGATAATGTCTTCCACTTTGGTGACATTTCTCAGGGTAAGAATAAAGCGGTTACCGACTAAGGCACCGATTCGCAGTTTCTTGCTGTGGCGGCTGCTCGACAATATAGTCAAACGCTCGCTATTGAGCTCCTTCCAAGCAGGCGTTTCTTTACCTGGAATACGCACACCGAACCACTGTTCTGTGATGGCATTTTTATCTTTTTGCCCAGCGTAGGTGACTTCCTTTGGATGCACCTTAGCGAACTTAGCGATCATTTCAGCGACTTGTACTGTATTTAGCCCTTCTTTGCGTACATGCAGCATATGATGTTCACCTTCACCCGTCGGGCTAAAAGGCAAAATCTCTTTCACGATAAAATCGCTATTTTGGGTTCTTAGATCTGCTGTACCTAAAGGCTTACCATACAGATAATGTAATTCGCTCATGGGACTTTTTTACTCTTAAGTTAATCGTGTTTGCGGGCCATAAGTACCACGGCTTCTACCGCAATACCTTCTTTACGCCCAGTAAATCCTAGCTGTTCAGTCGTGGTCGCTTTGACGTTAATGTCGTCAAGTTCCGAGGTTAAATCGGCGGCTAATATCTGGCGCATTGCCTCAATGTGCGGCGCCATTTTAGGGGCTTGCGCTATGATAGTGACGTCAAGATTACCCAGCACAAAGCCTTTCGCCCTAGCTAAAGCATAGCAATGACGCAGCAATACGCGGCTATCAGCACCTTTATAGGCGGCATCCGTGTCGGGGAAATGTTTACCTATGTCACCCAGCGCCAGTGCGCCGAGGATCGCATCGGAAATCGCATGCAGTACCACATCACCATCTGAATGAGCGACTAAGCCAGTTTCATAGGGCACTTCTACGCCACAAAGAATAAGGGGTCGTGCAGCACCAAATTTATGCACATCGAAACCATGGCCGATACGGATTTTCATTTAATATTCCTAACGTATTATTTTACTTGGATTATGACTATTTTGCGGCACGCATTAAAAACAATTCGGCCAATCCCAAATCATCGGGATGCGTCACTTTTATATTGTCAGCACGGCCCGAAACGAGTCCGGGTGATATCCCCGCCCATTCCATCGCCGAAGCCTCATCTGTGACTACCGCACCTGCAGCCAGAGCCGCATTGAGGTAATTTTTTAATTGCTGCGCTGGAAATAACTGCGGCGTCAATGCATGCCATAAATTATCGCGGCACACAGTGGCACTGATTTCACCCTGTTTATTCGCGCGCTTCATGGTATCGCGCACAGGCATAGCCAAAATAGCGCCTTGGGGGAATTGCACTCTGGATGCGAGTAACTTGTCGATATCCGTCGCGGTTAAACAAGGTCTTGCCGCATCATGCACTAAGGCCCAACTGTGCTCGGGCGCAATTTGCAGCGCCGCCAACACAGAATCAGCGCGTTCACCGCCACCTATTACTGTAATCAATTTGGGGTGCACGGCCTGTGGCAAGGTATCGAAGATAGTATCGTTCGAATGTAAGGCGACGATCACTTGAGAAATGTGCGGATGGGACAAGAGCTTATCTAAGGTATGAGCAAGAATACTCTGGCCGCACACCTCAAGATATTGCTTAGGTCTGTCGGCGCCCATACGGCTACCTATGCCTGCGGCGGGAACGATGGCAACCACAGCTTGAGTGACATGCTCAGCTTGGCGCTGCAATTCAATTTGTGTTACCAGATCAGATTGACTATCGGGATTGGATTGTTCATTTAATCCAAGATCTAAATGTCCTAGCTCTGTCATCCTAACTCCATATTACTGAGATGGACTCGATACCGAGCGCTCACCACCCACGACGCGATAGAAGGTCTCGCCTTCTTTAACCATGCCAAGTTCGTTGCGTGCGCGCTCTTCGATGGCTTCTGTACCACTTTTCAGATCGATGATTTCTTCCTTCAGCACTTGGTTACGCTCATTGAGTTTGGCGTTACCTTCTTGCTGGGCGGCAATTTGTTTTTGCAGAACGAAATATTCAGGAAGACTATTACCTCCCGACCAAAGACGGAATTGCAGTACACCGAGTAGCACTATGAGTGCAATGACAAAAAATTTCATGGAGGAATTAGCGTCAGTATCTTGGATTAAAAAAATATACAGCAGATAGTACAACAAAAAAGGCCACCAAGTGGTGGCCTTTTTACATCAAATATTAAATTACGCCTGACCTTTGATCTCTTTCAAACCACGGTATGGGGCTTTTTCACCTAATTGCTCTTCGATGCGCAGCAATTGGTTGTACTTAGCAACACGGTCAGAACGACACAGTGAACCGGTTTTGATTTGGCCAGCAGCAGTACCTACGGCTAAGTCAGCAATAGTTGAATCTTCAGTCTCACCACTACGATGTGAAATCACGGCGGTATAACCCGCTTCTTTCGCCATACGAATAGCCGCTAAAGTCTCAGTCAATGAACCAATTTGGTTAAACTTGATAAGGATTGAGTTAGCAATACCGTTTTCAATACCACGGGTTAAGATTTTAGTGTTAGTAACGAATAAATCGTCGCCCACTAATTGGATCTTGTCACCCATGATTTGAGTTTGATAAGCCCAGCCGTCCCAATCTGATTCGTCTAAGCCGTCTTCGATAGACACGATTGGATATTGGTCAGCCAATGATTTTAAGAAATCAGAGAAACCGTTCGAGTCGAAGACTTTGCCTTCGCCCGCTAAATCGTATTTGCCGTCTTTGTAGAATTCAGATGCAGCGCAATCCAGCGCTAACGTCACATCAGTACCTAACTTGTAGCCAGCCAGTTCAACCGCTTCTTTGATAATGGCTAACGCATCAGCGTTTGACGCTAAGTTAGGTGCAAAACCACCTTCGTCACCCACAGAAGTGCTTAGGCCTTTGTCGTGCAATACTTTTTTCAGTGTATGGAAGATTTCAGCGCCCATGCGCAGTGCTTCACGGAAGGTTTTCGCGCCAACAGGTTGCACCATGAATTCTTGGATATCAACGTTGTTATCCGCGTGCTCGCCACCGTTTAAGATGTTCATCATAGGCACAGGCATAGAATATTGGCCTGGTGTACCGTTTAATTCAGCGATATGCGCGTATAAAGGAATACCTTTAGATGCTGCTGCTGCTTTAGCAGCCGCTAAAGACACAGCCAGAATCGCGTTTGCGCCTAACTTGTCTTTGTTTTCTGTGCCATCTAAGTCGATCATGATTTGATCAAGCTCAGCTTGTGCCGTCGCATCTTTGCCTAATAATGCAGCGCGGATGACACCGTTTACGTTAGCAACAGCGGTTAATACGCCTTTGCCTAAATAACGGCTCTTATCGCCATCACGTAATTCTAACGCTTCGCGGCTACCGGTTGATGCACCAGAAGGCGCCGCAGCCATACCCACAAAACCACCTTCTAAATGCACTTCGGCTTCAACAGTTGGGTTACCACGAGAATCCATAATCTCGCGACCAATCACGTTAATAATCTTAGCCATAACACCCTCGATTTAAGTTTAAAGATAAAAGAAAAAACCAATACCTATGGGAATAAATGGAAGTCACATACCGCAGAAAATAACCAAATTCCATTTACGGTTTGCGTCCATACAGATGCAACTAGTACGCATGCTGTTTATACCCAGAGGTATTAAGTTCTTATGTTTCAAGTCGCGACGAGTGTAGCAAAAGGCCGGCCCCACTGTCGCGGGTCCGGCCTCACATATTCTTACTTCAGATCACGTTTTTGATGCGCACTTGCCGCAGCAATAAACCCTTCGAACAATGGGTGACCATCGCGCGGCGTTGAGGTGAATTCAGGATGGAATTGACCTGCAACAAACCATGGGTGATCTTTTAATTCGATCATTTCCACCAGTTTACGATCAGAAGACAAACCGCTGAAGATCATGCCAGCCTGCTCTAAACGCTCTCTGTATTTGTTGTTCACTTCGTAACGGTGACGATGACGTTCTACACAGCTGTTGCCTTTGTAGGCTTGAGCCGCTTTTGAACCCTCGAGTAAATGACACAATTGAGCGCCTAAACGCATAGTGCCACCTAAGTCAGACGCCTCATGGCGCTGCTCAACATTACCTTCTTCGTCAATCCATTCAGTGATCAAACCCACCACTGGGAACGGTGTTTCTTTATTGAATTCAGTTGAATGTGCATCAGCCATACCTGCAACATTACGCGCAAATTCAATCAGAGCAACTTGCATACCTAAACAAATACCGAAATACGGTAAATTGTTTTCACGGGCAAATTTTGCCGCCAGTATCTTACCTTCAACACCACGCTCGCCGAAGCCGCCTGGTACTAAGATACCGTCTAAACCCTGTAAGACTTCTTCGCCTTTGGCTTCTACGGTTTGTGAATCAATGTACTTGATGGTCACTGATACGCGGTTTTTAAGGCCAGCGTGTTTTAATGCTTCGTTGACTGACTTATAGGCATCTGGCAGTTCAATGTATTTACCCACCATACCAATAACGACTTCGCCGTTTGGATTAGCTTCTTGATAAATAACATTTTCCCACTCAGACAGATCCGCTTCACGGCATTCTAAACCGAAACGCTTAACCACTAAGTCATCCAAACCTTGTGAACGTAACAAAGCTGGGATTTTATAAATACTATCAACATCTTTTAATGAAATAACCGCACGCTCTTCGACGTTACAGAACAGCGAAATTTTGGCTTTTTCATTCGCAGGAATCGCACGATCACCACGGCAAACCAGCACATCTGGTGCAATACCGATAGAACGCAGCTCTTTCACTGAGTGTTGAGTTGGCTTAGTTTTCACTTCGCCTGCAGCACCTAAGAAAGGCACTAAGGTTAAATGCATGAACAGAGTACGATCACGACCCAGCTCAACACCGAGCTGACGGATAGACTCTAGGAACGGCAAAGATTCGATATCACCCACAGTACCGCCGATTTCGACGATAGCCACATCATGGCCTTCGCCACCTGCTAATACTTTTTCTTTAATCGCATTAGTGATGTGTGGGATAACCTGAATAGTTGCGCCCAAATAATCGCCACGACGTTCTTTACGTAATACTTCTTCGTAAATACGACCGGTAGTGAAGTTGTTACGACGATTCATCTTAGTACGAATGAAACGCTCGTAGTGACCCAAGTCGAGATCTGTTTCTGCACCGTCTTCAGTAACAAATACTTCGCCATGTTGGGTTGGGCTCATGGTACCCGGATCAACGTTAATGTAAGGGTCCAGTTTCATGATGGTTACATTGAGACCGCGGGCCTCTAAAATTGCAGCTAATGATGCTGCTGCAATGCCTTTACCTAGTGATGAAACAACGCCACCAGTAACGAAGATATACCTTGTAGTCATGCTGAACCTGAGAAAATGAGTTTGAAAATACGTGCTTGTAAGAAAGCACTAGGACGGGGCAGTAGTATACCAAAGGCGGCGCGATTCGACAAACACCAATCGGGATAATTTGCCGTTTATCTCGTCTCCGTCGCTTTTACTTGGTCCCAATAGGCATCAAGCTCCATTAATGTGTGCTCTTCCATGCTTTTACCGCTCTCACTCGCCAACTGTTCTACACCGCGAAAACGGCGTTCAAATTTAAGATTGGCTTGGCGCAACGCTTGTTCTGGATCGACCTTAAGATGGCGAGCTAAATTCACCACGGCAAACAGCAAGTCGCCCATTTCGGACTGCACTTTAGCTTGGTCTTGCTCGTCTTGATTAACTTCATGCAAGACTTCATCAATTTCTTCGTGGATTTTAGCGACCACGGGCTCAAGTTCGGCCCAATCGAACCCGACTCGCGCCACCTTTTGCTGAATTTTGATTGAGCGCGACAGTGCAGGTTGTGAGCGAGGAATATTGTCTAACGCAGAAACCACAGTATCAACTTGGGTTTCACCCGCCACTTGCTGCGCCTTTTGTTCACGCTCAGTCGCTTTAATCGCTTCCCAATTGGCTTTCATCGCTTGGGCGCTATCGCCTATTTGCGGATTTTGCTCACCAAACACATGGGGATGACGACGGGTTAACTTATCGCTGATTTTCTCAATCACAGTGGCAAAATCAAACTTGCCTTGCTCTTTACCAAGCTGACAATAGAATACGATTTGAAATAACAAATCCCCGAGTTCATCGGGTAACTCATCCCAGGCTAAACGCTCTATGGTATCGGCAACTTCATAGGCCTCCTCTAAAGTAAAAGGCACTATGGTTTGAAACGTTTGCGCTTTGTCCCACGGGCAACCCGTGTGCGGATCACGCAGTTTTTCCATTATCTTAAGCAGCGGCTCAACATCTGTTATAGACAGTTCTGTTGTAGACAGTTCCGTTGTAGAAGTTTCAGTGATAGAAGGTTCAGTAGAAAATGAGGTTAATGGCGCAGTGTGGGAAGTCATGCTGATATCCTTTAAAGATAAATACTGCAACGGGCGAATATTGAGAAAGAACAAAAAATACGCCTCCGCAAAATACGCCTCCGCAGTGTTTTTTAGCAAAAGGCTACAATAAAGCGATGATGATAAGCTAGGTAAAATAAAAGCGCTATTTTGATGCTGAGATCAGATTTTAGTGCTGTATTTCAACTAAGACTTATTTTAACTAAAGAGCATTCGCTCCATTTCGTAATTCACTCATCTCGTGAGCAATAAATTGACAAGCTTCCTCCCCTACAAATTCTCATCTATGTCCTGCATACAAGTATTTAGCGCAAGCCATCTTAAATGATAAGATACGCAGCAATATTTCAATGAAGCTAAAACTCACCGAGTGAAAACCTGACAATTTCGGCCAAACTATGCACATGAAACTATGCACATGATAAATGCGGTCCTTCAATTTATTCATTTGATTGATGTTAGGTATATTTCGATTCTGTCGTCCGATGTTAGGACGCACACCCTTATCGTTTTTAAGCATTACTGGAGACAAAACTCATGACAAACGTGACAGTGGATGCCACGCAGTTAACGACTAAGCCATCCCAAGATGGTTTTTATATGCCTGGCGAATGGGCTGCGCAGCAAGCGGTGTGGATGATTTGGCCCTATCGTCCTGATAACTGGCGTGCAGCTGGTGCTTATGCTCAGGCGACCTTTGCTAAGGTGGCCGATGCCATTGGTGCGACAACCCCTGTTTATATGGGTGTTCCTAAGACGTTTTTAGCCGAAGCTAAAGCGGTGATGCCATCCCATGTCACCTTGGTTGAAATGGACAGTAACGATTGCTGGGCTCGTGACACTGGGCCAACCGTCGTTGTGAATGACAATGGCGAATGCCGTGGTGTTGACTGGGGTTTTAATGCTTGGGGCGGCCATAACGGTGGTTTGTACTTCCCATGGGATAAGGACGAGCAAGTCGCGCAGCAGATGCTTGCGCAGCATGGTTTTGCCCGTTACAGCGCGCCGCTGATCCTCGAAGGTGGCTCCATCCATGTCGATGGTGAAGGCACCTGTATGACGAGTGCAGAATGTTTACTCAATGCCAACCGTAACCCTGAACTGACAAAAGAACAGATTGAAGACTTACTGCGTGACTATTTGAATGTTAAGCAGTTTATCTGGTTGCAAGATGGCGTGTATATGGATGAGACCGATGGCCATATCGACAATATGTGCTGTTTTGCCCGTCCTGGTGAAGTCATTCTGCACTGGACCGATGATGAGACTGATCCCCAGTATCCACGCTCAAAAGCGGCGCTCGATGTGCTGCAAAATACCGTGGATGCCAAAGGCCGTAAGTTAAAAATCCATCTATTGCCACAACCGGGGCCGCTGTATTGCACCGAAGAAGAATCAAAAGGCGTGACCGAAGGCACTGGCGTGCCACGCACGGCGGGTGAGCGTTTAGCCGGTTCTTATGTGAACTTTTTAATCACCAATAATCGCATCGTGTTCCCACTGCTTGACCCTGCAACCGATGATATCGCCGCCCAAAAACTGCAGGAAATCTTCCCAGAGCATGAGATTGTGGGTGTGCCAGCCCGTGAGATTTTATTAGGTGGCGGTAATATCCATTGTATTACCCAGCAGATCCCCTCTGGAAAGTAATCTAAGGAGAACAGCATGACGATTGATGTCACTGTTATTACACCACAATTAGCTTTCAGCGGGAGGGTGTAAGATGTTTGAAGTCACTGAAGTTTCTATTGCCGAGTTGCGTGCTGCGCTCGAATCTGGCCGCACCACCGCAGTGGAGTTGGTTAAGTCGTATCTCGCGCGGGTTGAGGCGTATGACGGCCCTGCGACAAAGACTAAGCTCAATGCGTTAGTGGTACACAATCCCGATGCGCTCAAAGAAGCTGAGGCGTCAGATGCGCGCCGCGCCCGTGGTGAAATACTGAGCCCACTTGAGGGTATTCCGTATACCGCCAAGGATAGCTATTTGGTGAAGGGGCTGACGGCAGCTTCTGGCAGCCCAGCCTTTAAGGATTTAGTGGCGCAGTATGATGCCTTCGCCGTTGAGCGCCTACGCGCCGCAGGTGCCATTTGCCTAGGCAAAACCAATATGCCACCTATGGCCAATGGCGGCATGCAGCGTGGTCACTATGGCCGCGCTGAAAGCCCATACAATGCTGAGTATCTTACTGCACCATTCGCTTCGGGCTCTTCCAATGGGGCAGGCACGGGTACGGCGGCAAGTTACTCTGCTTTTGGTCTTGCCGAAGAAACTTGGTCGAGTGGCCGTGGCCCTGCGTCCAATAATGGTTTATGTGCCTATACACCGTCTCGCGGCGTGATTTCGGTGCGCGGTAACTGGCCGTTAACGCCGACCATGGATGTTGTCGTGCCTTATACCCGCACTATGGCCGATATGCTTGAAGTGTTGGATGTGATTGTGGCCGACGATCCTATCACCCGTGGCGATCTCTGGCGTCTGCAACCTTGGGTACAAATCCCTAAAGCATCAAGTGTCCGTCCAGCATCTTATCTGGAGCTTGCCGCTCAAGCCGACACGCTTAAAGGTAAGCGTTTTGGTGTGCCGCGCATGTACATCAATAAGGATGAATTGGCGGGCACTAGCGAAAATCCGGGCATTGGCGGGCCAACGGGGCAACGTATTCATACCCGCCAATCAGTTATCGATCTATGGGAAGCGGCTCGTAAAGCCTTAGAAGCCGCTGGCGCCGAAGTGATTGAAGTCGATTTCCCGTTGGTATCAAATTGCGAAGGCGACCGCCCAGGTGCGCCGACCGTGTTTAACCGCGGTATCGTCACGCCTCAATTCCTCCATGATGAATTATGGGAACTCTCAGGTTGGGCGTTCGATGAATTCCTGCGTGCTAACAATGACCCTAAACTCAACAAACTTGCTGATGTTGTTGGGCATTTGATTTTCCCCCACGACTTAGGCACCTTGCCTAACCGTGAAGGTGACTTAGCGGCAGGCATGGAAGAGTACGTCAACATGGCTAAGCGTGGTCTTAAATCCTATGACCAGATCGACAGTATTCCCGATGGTCTGCGTGGCTTAGAGAAGACGCGTAAGCTAGATCTCGAAGACTGGATGGACGAGCTAAAGCTCGATACAGTGCTGTTCCCAACCGTGGCAGATGTCGGCCCTGCCGATGCGCATGTGAATCCGGCTTCCGCCGATATCGCTTGGAGCAACGGAGTTTGGGTCGCTAACGGAAACCTTGCGATTCGCCATTTAGGCGTGCCGACTGTGACTGTGCCTATGGGCGTGATGGCCGATATTGGCATGCCAGTCGGTTTGACCTTCGCAGGCCGCGCCTATGACGATAATAACCTGCTTAAATTTGCAGGTGCATTTGAGTCAACAGGTGACAGGCGCATGATCCCGCCACGCACACCAAAACTTGGCCAATAAGCGCTAAGACAATGCATAAGCCTAAGCACTAAATGTAAGAGCTTAGAAATGAACAATGGGATTGGCATCAGAATGCCAATCCCGTTTTTTTAATACTTACGTCGATACCTTTTCAACAAAGCTAGACTTATGCTGCTATAAAACATGCTGCTGTAAAACAGACAACAACACTTAACGCGTCTTATCTTAATGCCAAGAGCTCTTTTCTGACGATCTCTGCACCTGCACTCAAGGCGTTGAGTTTGCCTCTTGCGACTTGATGGGATAAAGGCGTCATGCCGCAGTTAGTACAAGGATAAAGCTTGTCGGCATCGACAAATTTAAGGGCTTTTCGTAGGGTGTCAGCCACTTCCTCTGCGGTTTCAATCGTGTCGGTGGCGACATCAATCGCGCCGACCATGACTTTCTTACCGCGAATGAGTTCAAGTAGCTCCATTGGCACATGGGAGTTGTGACATTCTAGCGAGATAATATCGATATTAGACTTTTGCAGTTTAGGAAACACTTCTTCATATTGGCGCCACTCTGAGCCCAAGGTTTTTTTCCAATCTGTATTGGCTTTGATGCCGTAACCATAACAAATATGCACCGCCGTTTCGCATTTAAGCCCTTCAATGGCTCTTTCTAAACACGCAATACCCCAATCGTTTACCTCATCAAAAAATACATTAAAGGCAGGCTCATCAAATTGGATAATATCAACACCCGCAGCTTCTAATTCTTTGGCTTCCTCATTAAGAATTTTGGCAAATTCCCACGCAAGCTTTTCGCGACTTTTATAATGGTCATCATAAAGCGTATCTATCATGGTCATAGGCCCAGGCAGCGCCCATTTAATCGGTTGTGTGGTTTGCTTGCGTAAAAATTTGGCATCTTCAACAAACACCGACTTTTGACGGCTCACAGGGCCGACAACCGTGGGCACACTTGCATCATAGCGATCACGAATTTTAACGGTTTTACGTTTTGAAAAATCAACGCCGTTGAGGTGCTCAATAAAGGTAGTGACAAAATGTTGCCGCGTTTGCTCGCCATCACTGACAATATCAATCCCTGCTAGCTGTTGATCCTGTAATGACAAACGCAGTGCATCGTGTTTACCGGTAATTAATTCCTCTCCTTGCAACTTCCATGGAGACCAAAGTGTTTCAGGCTCTGCAAGCCATAAAGGTTTAGGCAAACTGCCCGCAGTTGAAGTCGGTAACAGTGTCTGGTTAAGCGATGTTTTATTAAGTCGTGTTGTCATAATAATGATGCCGTATTAGATTAATTATTGAGCGTGACAATTAGGCGCAGAGCGACTAAAGGTAATTAGCTGACCATTGTTCAAAAAACGTTTGATAAGGCTTGATAAAGTGCTCCGCTGCAAATTTGCCTTGCTCATTCGCCAATTGGCTACGTTCTGCTCGGTCATAAACAATTTGAGTCAGAGAATGATCCAGATTTTTCAAATTAGGTTGATAGCATTTTCCGGCAACAGCATTGGCATTATAAATCTCAGGGCGATAGATTTTTTGAAAGGTGCCCATAGTGCTGATGGTGCTTATCAACTCAAGATGAGTGTAATCATTCAGTAAATCACCAAAGAAATAAAAAGCTAAAGGCGCCACGCTATTTGGCGGCATAAAATAGCGCACCTGTAAGCCCATTTTTTTGAAATATTGCTCAGTTAAAGACGATTCATTTGGCTGATATTCAACCCCTAATACGGGATGCTGATTCTCAATTCTATGGTAGGTTTTATTATCCGACACACTGAGGCAGATAACCGGTGGCTTATTAAAATTCTGTTTGTAAGCATCAGAATTAACAAAAGACTGAAATAGCTTGCCATGTAGACCACCAAAATCATCTGGAATACTAAATTTGGCTTGGCCCTTATTATGTTCTGCCAGTAACACGCTAAAGTCATAATCGCGTACGTAAGATGAAAAGTTATTGCCGACAATGCCTTCAATGCGCTTATTGGTTTTATGATCAACAATATTGGTTTTCAATACTTCAATCGATGGGAAGGTTTGACCGCTGCCGTCAATATCCAAATTAACGGAGATAATTTCCAGCTCAACGCTATAACGATCGCCTTTAGGATTATCCCAATGCGCTAAGGCATTAAAGCTGTTATCAATCATCTTTAACGCGTTGCGTAAGTTCGCTTGGCGATGACTGCCTCTGGCCAAATTAGCAAAGTTGGTCGTGATACGCGTCTTGTCTGAGGGATGATAATTTTCATCAAGACAAATGCTGTTAATCGTAAATGTAAAATGCTTATTCATAGTGATCCAGTATCCCATTGCCTGATTTCAAACCTGAGTTTATGCCCTGCGCTTCTAGCTTCTCGACCCGACTCTGATAGACATTATTTGTGTTCTGTCTGAGGTTCTATTTAACTTAAGTGCCGATGACTTAAGTCCTGATGGCTTAGCTAGGGTGCAACTTCAAGCTTGTCTAATATTTCGCTTGGAGTCATTTATACGTGGTTCGGCACATGAACAAAAACGGTTTTATTTCACATAGAACATGAGCCATATTCATGATCAACTAGCATGGCGTTGTTGATTAACCAGAACTCGGGATAGGGAAAAGCAGGAAAGCAGGAACAGCAATATGTTTTCGAGTTAGTTCTCCTAGAGCCGGCTTGTAATAGCCGATTACACATATTTTCCCAAAGCTCGTTGTATTACCTGTTGCGCGATATTTATTGTCATTGTGCCCCAGTGACTCGCCGCCTATTTATTTTAAAAGAAGCATCCCTGAGGGCTCTACTAAAACATGTTTTAGTAGGTCACTGGTGCAACAATGCCAATCTTAACTAACCCTCTCGCTGCTCGTTTAGCTAAAAAACTATTGCATCATTGTGAGCTATGACCGATTAATCACTCAGTGCGCAGAGGATAATTTGACTTACATTTAGTCATTCCAAAAATATGGAAGTAAAGACAGATTACACCTCTATCTAAGTGACTAAATTTAGCGTACCAGTACAATACTTACTTATTATGTGAGAGTTGGAATTTAGGCTTTTATTGATAATGTTGCACCAAAAGCAATTAGACCCAAACCACACGCCTGATTAATTCTATGACCAAACTTTTGAATTATGTGACTCGCTTGTACAGATGTGACTAGGTAAGCGACTATACAAAACCAAGCCATATGTAGAAGTGCAATGTAAACGCCATAGCTAATAACGAAAGACATACCTTCATTATTGGCTGAGATTAGTTGGCTAAAGACGCTTAGAAAGAAAAGCATTGTTTTAGGATTCAATACATTACACAAAAAACCTTGAAATATGTACTTTCGAGTATGTGTGGGTTGGTCTGTTGAGTTTTCATAGTCTAATTTCAACTTAGAACTGACTAACCCTGTTACACCGAGATAAATTAAATACGCCGCACCAATGTACTTCACTATGCTAAATAAAACCGCATTCTGAGAAACTAAGTGACTAATCCCTATCACTGAATAGGTAATATGCACACAAACACCAATCCCTATCCCAAGAGCCGTTAATATGCCCGCTTTTCTGCCAAAAATTGCACTGTTTTTAAATACTAAAACAAAGTCAGCACCAGGGCTTACTACGATTAAAAGCCCAAATACTGCAAAACTTATTAACTCCATTTTCTATCCTAACTGTTCATGATTTTAAAATAATTGTATAGATTTATTGGTAAGTTATAATCGAAAAAAAGGCATCCTAAATGTGAGAAAAAGTCACAGATGAGACATTTAAAAGCATTCTATGTATTTCATATTACGGCAGAGTCATCGAGTTACAGTAAGGCAGCAGAAAGACTTCATATCACTCACGGAGCAGTGAGTAAGCAAATTAAATTGCTAGAGAGCCATTTGTCGAAGTTACTGTTTTACAAACAAGGTAGAGGAATGTGTCTCACGCAAGAAGGTGAGCTACTCAAGCTGTACACTGATATTGCGTTTAATGCTCTAGATAATGGAGTTAAGAAGCTAACGAGGGAAAGCAATAAGCATCTTGAAGTTTCCTGTGAGCCCACATTAACTATGCGCTGGCTGATGCCTCGGCTGGCCAGTTTTTTCCAGCTTACGGGTATTGATGTTCGACTATCAACAGCAGGAGGGCCTGTGGATTTATGTGAAACAGGATTATCTTTAGCCATCCGGCGTGATGACTTCGATATTAGCCCAGAATATACGACACACAACTTAGTCAATGAGTGGGTTGGCCCTGTTTTTTCGCCTGAATATTGGAACAAAGCTCAGCACAACTTAGATGATATCGTTTTGCTTCATAGTGAAACGAGACCTTCTGCATGGTCAGATTGGTCATCACGTTCAACACATGCCTTTAATATCAATAAGTCTAAATCCTTTGAGCATTTTTATTTCTGCTTACAGGCGGCAGTTGACGGTTTAGGGGCTGCTATAGGGTCATATCCTCTGATAATCGATGACTTGAAAAACGGGAGACTGGTGGCTCCATTTGGATTTACTCAATCTGGACATCGTTATGTACTGCTCAGCCACACAGAAAGACTGGGAAGCAATGAATTGGAGTTTTTAAACTGGTTAGAAAAGACAATGTCCTTATGCCAGCCTGAAACTCTTAGTTCGTAATTGTAGTGGGTTAGTGAATTTGATCTGCTATTTGTAGGCGACTCGCGTGGTTTGGAGTAGAAAAAGTTATCTGAAAGAGAGGGCTCTCCATCTCGTAGTAACACGAAAATATCCAAAAGTTTCTTATGTTCAATCGAATGACTTCGCTCAAGTCTAATCAGGTTGAACAATTTAACAGAATACTTATGACTTAGTTTTTGAACCTACGGGTTACACTAATACTTGAAAGGTGAGCCATGGTGATTTGCGAGACGACCGTCCGCCCCATGGACGTGGCGGTCGAGCATCCAAGGACGGAGTGACTACGCGTCGGGGAGCAAATGCCATGGCAAACCATGGCTCAGAACGATGAACACTCCCTACCGCCCCAATCCTTTATCTCTTGCTTCTAGATGACTTCTAGATATCGCTCGCTTCGAAAGGCGTTGCTAGTCTTAAAGCCGTCTTGCCTCGATCACGCTATCGACTTGGGTCAGTTTCGATAACACCCGCGATAAACCATCGAGGTTATAAAGCTCTAGTTCCAACTCAATCGCGGCGGTCTGGTTTTTTGTATCCGATGACGAGCTCATGGCTAATACATTGGATTTTTCGGCAGCCAACACTGAGGTTAAGTCACGCAATAAGCCACTGCGATCGTGGGCTAATACCCGCAGACGCATGCGATAACCGCCGGAGTAATTTTCGCCCCAGACCACATCGACGCCACGCTCTGGGTGAACCCGCATTAACTCTTTAACTTGTTCACAATCAGCGCGATGCACAGAAATACCACGCCCTTTTGTAATAAAACCTAAGATCTCATCACCGGGAACTGGCTGACAACAACGGGCGATATGGTTAAGCAAGTTACCCACACCGTTGACTTCAACCTGACCACGTCCACTGGCGGTCGGCTTATGTTGGCCTTTCTTAACTAATTCTTCGACCGCATCTTCTTCTGACACTTCGTCGAGTCGCAGACGGCTTTGAATATGGTTAACCACTTGATGCAGACGCACATCACCGCCACCAATCGCCGCTAGTAAGTCATCCATGCTCGCCATATTAAAGCGCTCGACCGCGATAGCCGCGTCTTTAATTTTAAGGCTCACCCGCGCCAATTCGGATTCAAGCATTTCTTTGCCGGCGACAATATTCTTGTCTCTGTCCTGCTGCTTAAACCAATGCTGGATTTTCGAACGCGCACGCGAGGTGCGGATATAACCTAAGTTAGGGTTAAGCCAGTCGCGCTTAGGATTGGGCTGTTTCGAGGTGATGATCTCGATACGCTCGCCCGTTTCAACCTGATAGGTAAACGGTACAATACGGCCATCGACCTTAGCACCAATACATTTATGCCCTACTTGGGAGTGAATGTAATAGGCAAAGTCGAGCACGGTTGAGCCCAGTGGCAAGTCGACGACTTCACCGCTTGGGGTAAACACATAGACTCTATCTTCAAACACTTGGCTGCGGACTTCTTCGACCAAGTTGCCACTTTCGACCACGTCTTCCTGCCATTGCAGAATTTTACGCAGCCAGTTAATTTTTTCTTCGTAGCCGCTTTGCTTACCGGAATGATTGCCTTCTTTGTATTTCCAGTGCGCGGCCACACCCAGTTCTGCATCTTCATGCATGTCTTGGGTACGAATTTGAATTTCAACGGTTTTGCCCTCAGGCCCCACCACCACGGTATGAATCGATTGATACCCGTTAGGCTTAGGGTTAGCGACATAGTCGTCAAATTCCCGTGGAATATGGTGCCAGAGCGTATGCACCACACCTAACGCGCCATAACAATCCTGCAGACGCTCAGTCACGATACGCACGGCGCGCACGTCAAACAACTCATCAAATTTGAGGTGCTTGCCCTTCATCTTGCGCCAAATACTGTAGATATGTTTCGGCCGGCCGTAGACCTTAGCGCGAATTTGATCTTCATCTAATCTTTGTTGCAACTGACTGACAAACTTGTCGATAAAGACTTCACGATCCAGTCGTTTACCATCTAATTGCTTAGCGATGTCTTTATAAGTATCTGGATGTAGATAGCGGAAAGAAATATCTTCCAGCTCCCACTTCAATTGTCCAATCCCTAAACGGTTAGCCAGCGGCGCATAAATATCGGCAATTTCGCGGGCCAACAGCACGCGAGTTTCTTCGTCGGCATTTTTCACCGCCCGTAGCAAACACACACGCTCGGCAAGCTTAATCACCACGGCGCGCACATCTTCAACCATAGCCAATAACATGCGGCGGATATTGTCGATTTGAGGCTCGGTTGAACGACTATTAGGATTGATTTTCAAGGCGCCAATCGCGTTCATGGTCACGACACTCGCGACTAAACGCGCCAGCGGCTCACCAAATTTCTCTTGGATGGCTTCTTCGGTCAGTAACCCAGCATCGAGCACCACAAACAAAATTGCCGCTTGCAGGGTTTCAATGTCCATGTTTAGCGGTGCGAGGATTTCAATCATCTCTCGAGCACGTTCGAGCAGTTCTCTCTTCGCCGCAGGACTCTTGGCTGGTAAGGCGTCAATCTGCCCTATCAAAGAGAGCAGCATCTGCGCTTCATCGGCATGACCAACATAGCGAGCTACCCAATCTTCTAAGTGAAAATCGGGATCATTAAAGTGCGCTTCGCGAACAGAGACCATCTAATTTATTTCCTTATCCGTGCTCAGAGAGAAAGTGGGCACCACTTCAGCTCTCCTATCTTCAGCATTGGCGCGAACTTGTCAAACCCAACCGACGTAATAATCACATTTTTTACGTTATTCAAACGCTTTGCTTACTTTGCCAGCGCAAATTACTTGGTTAATTCAAACAGTGCCATGGCTTCGATATGGTGTGTTTGTGGGAACATGTCGATAAGTCCCAATTGCTGTAATCGGTAACCGCGCTCTAACAGTACAGCGCTATCGCGGGCCAAGCTGGCAGGATTACACGATACATACACGACTTTGCGTGGCTTCATTTTCTTTAGCCATTGCAAGCTTTCAAATGCTCCCGCACGGGCGGGATCGAGCAGTAATTTATCAATCTTGCCCATCCAAGGCTCAAGGGATAAATCCGCACTTAAATCGCCGTGGTAAAAGGTCAGTTTATCCAGATTGTTAGCTTTAGCGTTCACCCGCGCCTGAGTCACCATCTCGGCAACCCCTTCGACGCCAATCACATCAGCGCCCATTTTCGCTAAGGGCAAACTGAAATTACCCATGCCGCAGAACAAATCCAAAATGCGCTCATCTGGCGCTGGCGCTAACCAATCCATCGCTTGAGCGACCATGGCCTTGTTAATCTGTCCGTTCACTTGCACAAAGTTACCTGGGGTGAAACTTAAGCTCACCGCTTCCGACTGCGCATTTTCATCTAACAGCTGATAAACAGGTAACACTAACTCAGCGCCGACGCCTTGGAATTGCCCTTCGTTGTCCTGCAGACAAATATGGATCTGATGCAGCTCAGCAAAGGCTGACAACTTAGCCAGATCTTTATCGTTGAGCGCCTTAGTGATACGCAGCACGGCGAAATGACCATTATCGGCTGCAATTAACTCCAGATGGCCTAAGCTCGCTTTAGCCGACAATTGGTTCAACAACTTAGCAAAGGGGACGATCAAGTCCGATAACGGCTTAGCTAACACCAGACATTGACTGATTGGCACCACATTACTGCTACTGGCGGCGCGAAAGCCTAAACTTAAGTGCTTGGTATTTTTATCAAATAAGGTCGCAAGACGGGCGCGGCGACGATAATGCCACCCTTCACCCGTTAATGCGGGCGATAAAGCGCCGCCTTCGGCGCCGGCAAACTTAGCCATAATATCCAGCAGCGCCGCTTCTTTATGCTCACGCTGGCCCGCTAATGACATATGCTGTAAGTCGCAGCCGCCGCAGGTGTGATAATGTGGACACTCAGGCTCGACGCGCTCAGAACTTGATGAATCGACTTTAATTAACTTGGCGCGGGCGTAATTTTTCTTTTGCTCGGTGAGCTGTACCGTCACGGTTTCATCGGGCAAAGCGCCTGGGATAAACACGACTTTACCTTGATGTTGTGCTATACCTGCCCCTAAGTGATCGAGCTGATTGACACTCAGCGATAACTTAGCCGACAACTGTTTGGAACTATTTGGTTTTGCTTTAAAAAATTGCGCCATTTCGGCCTCTAAATCAATAAAATACTGGCAAAGACCGCCCTCTTTCTGGCAGTCTTATAAAATTATCTTAGTCTCTTTCACAGGAAACACCGCCGCTGCTATGAACCCAGTCAACAACATGACCAAATACAGCCTACGTTCTTGGGTTCTTGTACTGGCGCTCGCGCCAACAATCTTGGTCGGTATCCTTCTGGGCAGCTACTTTACCATAAACCGTTTTTATGAGCTCGAAGATACGCTCGTCGAACAGGGCAGCAATATTATCGAGCCGCTGTCGATTGCCAGTGAAATCGGTTTAGTGGCCAATGATCGCGAGGCGACCAAACGCTTACTCGCCGCGGCGCAGCTCAACAAATCTACTCTAGTGAAATCCATCGCGATTTTCGATGCCAATAATCAACTCTTTGTGACCTCGCACTACCACAAAGATTTTGAAATTATGCGTTATAAAGAAGCCCTCAGCACACTGCATAAAACCGAAATAGAGCATGTGGGCGACAGCCTGATTTTACGGACACCGATTTTCTCCACCGGCCCCAGCGCCGCTCCCGCCAATTACGATATCCAAACCGACGATGGTCAGCTCTTAGGTTATATCTCCATCATCATCAATAAAGAACGTGCCCTACTCGAGCAGCATAGAGCCGCCGTCGCCGCCTTTATAATCGTGTTGATCGGGGTGCAGTTGAACCTGCTGTTCACTTTCCGGCTGGTGAAAAACGTCACTCAGCCCATTACTGAAATGGTGCGCGTCGTCGCTAAAATCCGTGAAGGTAAATTGGACGCCCGCTTAGATGGCAACTTGATTGGTGAGCTCGACTTACTCAAACGCGGCATCAATGCCATGGCGGGGTCGCTATCGGAATACCATGATGAGATGCAGCAAAATATCGACCAAGCGACTTCGGATCTGCGGGAAACCTTAGAGCAGATTGAAATCCAAAACGTCGAGTTAGATTTAGCGAAAAAACGTGCCTTAGAAGCCAGCCGAATTAAATCTGAATTCTTAGCGAATATGTCCCACGAGTTACGTACGCCGCTCAATGGTGTTATCGGTTTTGCGCGGCAATTAGTCAAAACACCATTGCATTCGAGCCAAGTCGATTACATCAAGACCATAGAACGCAGCGCCACTAACCTGCTGGGTATCATCAACGACATTCTCGACTTTTCTAAACTCGAAGCCGGTAAAATGGTGTTAGAAAACATGCCCTTCGGCCTTAGGGAAACCATAAGCGATACGATTACCTTGATCTCCGGCAGCGCTCAGGCCAAAGGCCTAGAACTCGTCGTCGATATCGCCCCCAACGTGCCCGACAATGTCAATGGCGATGCCATGCGCGTATGCCAAATCATCAATAACTTGGTTGGTAACGCGATTAAATTCACTGACTCTGGCAGCGTGATGGTCAAAATCGAACTGCAGAGCCAGTCGGACGAACAAGTGGTACTACGCTGTGATGTGGTCGACACAGGTATCGGCATCGATGAAAGCCAGCAGGACTTTTTATTCCAAGCCTTTGGCCAAGCAGACTCGTCGATTTCGCGCCGCTTTGGTGGCACCGGCTTAGGTTTAGTGATCACTAAACGTTTAGTGAATCAAATGGGCGGCCAAATCGGCTTTACTTCATCCCCAGAAAAAGGCTCAAACTTCTGGTTCAGTTTGCCGCTCGGCTTAGGTCAATTCCAAATCGGTGACTCACTGCCGCTCGAAAAACTCAAAGACAAAACTATACTGTTTTACGAACCACGAGTACTCACCCACGCAGTATTAAGCCGCCAATTGAATCAATGGGATACAAAAGTCACCCATCATCAGCATATACCAAGCTTGTTGACTACGCTCACCACGGCTGAAGCGCCATACGACTATGTTCTCCTGAGTTGCCATGGGTTTAGCGATTCAGCACAACTGGTAAGTACACTAAACTTAGCGAAGACCAAAACAGATTGCCTTATAGTGCTATACGATTGCCAAGAACAAGATGCCTTAACCCAATTTATTCGCCCGAATGCCGATGTGGTGTTGTCTCTGCCAGTTAGTGAGCATCAGCTTGCGCGCAACTTACTCTATCCACCGATGGAGTACGACATCATAGCCCCTGCGACAATATCCACACCGGTAGCTCGCCAATCCTTAACCGTGCTAGCGGTAGATGATAACTTTGCCAACTTAAAACTGATTGATACTTTACTCAGCGAATTAGTGACGACTGTGGTTGCCGTCAACAGCGGTGATGAGGCAGTTAAACAGGCGAAGACTCGCACCTTCGACTTGATCTTTATGGATATCCAAATGCCTGGCACAGATGGCATTAGCGCCACGAAGCAAATTCGCCAAGGCTCGATGAACCGCAACACGCCGATAATTGCCGTGACAGCCCATGCCATTGCCGAAGAACGCGAACTGATTTTAGGCAGTGGTATGGACGGATATTTGCCTAAACCTATTGATGAAGCGGCGCTCAAAGATATTATTCATCGCTGGATCACTCGACCTAAGTTCACCCATTTTGACCTGCATACGCTGAACTGGGATTTATGCTTAACCCAAGCCAATCACAAGGCCGATCTCGCCTTAGATATGCTCAGAATGTTGCTCGACTCATTACCGCAAACCGTGGCGACGATTCAAACGGCGCTAAGTCAAAACGATCACCCAGTCATGCTCAGTACTATCCATAAGCTGCATGGTGCGAGCTGCTACTGCGGCGTGCCCACCACACAAAGGTTATGCCAAGAAATTGAATCGGCACTAAAACGTGAAACATCGGTTGAAGATCTCGAACCCGAAATACTAGAGTTACTTGATGAGTTAACTAAGGTAGAATCTGCGGCAAATCAAGTGATATCACAGCTATCAGCGGAAATAACAGATGACCAAAAAAACGGGCTTCTTTAAACGTCTCAAGGCGTTAACACTGCCACAAAAACAACTCTTTGCCACTGCACTTTGCCAACGTATGTTGCCCAACTATCAACTGTTTTCCGAAGTCTGTGAGTTTGGCGATCCTACTGTGTTGAGTACCGCATTAGAACTATTGTGGCAATCCCAGTACGACTCCAAGCTCAAATTCAATGTCGATGTGCATCTGCAACGCTTGGAAGATAACACCCCAGATCCTGCTGATTTTGAAGCCTATGGCGTCTATCCTGCTATGGATGCAGTGGTCGCCATATCGACCTTACTAGGTGCGATTCAAGGCAAAATTGAAGAAGACATAGTCAATATCAGCAAATTGTCATCCAGCACAGTGGCTAACTACATCGAAGCGATCAGCGATGTCGATTTAGTGGATGAAGCATTAGATGATTTCGTTTTCGCCCATGAAGTTATGGAAGAAGAGAAAGAATTACAAAATTCTCTGCTGGAAATTATTGAAGAAAATCCGAAGATCACCGCAGAACTGGTCAAAGGTTTACGCAAAGACATTATCGAAGCTGGCGTATCAAATATCGGTATCAGCGTAGCTTAACTGATGAGGTGCTTGGGGTTACTCAAGCACCTATTATCCATGCAGAATAAGAAAGGGATCATCGTTTTACACCCTCACCAACGAATCCCGTCAAAGATATCCAGTTGCTATAAATAGCATCAATAAAGATTGAGTTATTCCAATGAGAAAGATTGTTTATCAAGGATTTATCTTAACCAATAGCGAAGGACGCACCGACAGTTGGAAACTGACCATCAAAGATCAACAGCGTATCGGTTCTTTATTTGAACTACGGCGTTTAGTGGGATACTTCTTAGAACTCGGCATACTGCCCGCGACACGCTCCAGCCTGCAAGACGCAAAACAAACGCAAAACACCATGAGCAAAAACACCGTAAAACCTAAAAGACGCTAAAAATCAGTTCCCTTATTAAAGAATAACTCGGTTAAATCAACGCATAGAGAATAACTCTGGCGCCTTTGACTGCATAAACTCAATAAAGACTCTTACCTTTAGCGGCTGCTGGCTGCGCTGATGATATAAAATCGAAATTCGCCTCTGTTCGCCAATCCATTCAGGCAGTAATACTTTAAGTTTTCCCTCTTTAATCTGCTGTTTTACAAATAGTTCAGGACCATACAAGATCCCGCCATGGCCTAAGGTCGCCTGAATCGCTCCGTGTAAATCCGTGAGGGTGAGCTTAGTCGGGCCATTAAAATAAAAAGACTCGCCGCTTGGATGCTTTAAATGCCAATTAAACAGCGGCCAGACTTTTATCAGTTGATGGGCTTCAAGATCATCGGGATGCTCAAGTTTAGGTGCCTGAGCCAAATATTCTGGTGTGGCAAACAGGCAATAGTCGAGCTCGCCTAAGGTACTCGACACCCAAGAAGAATCAGGCTGAGCCCCGCCAACAATCGCCACATCTATACCTTTGTCGATCAAATCCACTAACTCATTGCTCTGGGAAATGTGCAAACGGATATCTGGATACAAACGGCCAAACTCATTCAATGCCTGAATAAACACAATGGAAATAATCGAAATCGGTGCGGCGATGCGCAGGGTTCCCTCGGGTTTATCACTGCCTAAACCACTTAGTTCATCAAATTGAGCAACCACACTCTGGTAGCGTTGAAAGAGCGCCAGCCCTTCCTCCGTCAATCGTAACTTGCGGGTACTGCGCATAAAGAGCTGTTTATCGAGCTTCTCTTCCAACTTCGCTAACTTGCGGCTCACAGTGGCGATGGGCATATCGAGCTCCTTCGCCGCCTGCGAAAAACTGCCCGCATTGACTAAATGCACAAAAAGATAGACAAGTTGTAGTTCAGCGCCTAAATCATCACTCATTGCATATCCTAATTTCACATATTGGGTATTGACGTTAAAACGCTAAATTCACTAAGTGATTGTGTTTTAAACATTGAATTATTCACTTATACGACCATAGCGCAATAGCCTTAGATTGAAATGGTATGTTATTTTGTGGCGAGTTTTACTGCGCTGGCGCTAGTTCTGGTTCTAAAGTGACATAAAAAAGGCAAGCGCCCACCTAAAATCATAGCGATAGTAGAAATGACGGTGGTGGCTGAGTTTATTCAAATTTAATCGTAAGGATGAGTGAGGGAAATGACCATTTTAACCCCTCTGTTTGCCGTCTTCGGGATCATGTTGCTCGGCACACTAGTGCAAAAATTAAAACTCTTGCCCGTCGATACGGACCAAGTGCTAAACCAATATGTGTACTATATTGCATTCCCCGCGATCATGCTTATCGCCCTCGCGCAGCAGCCGATTGGTGAGATTTTGCAATGGGGATTTATTGCGGGCTACAGCACGGCTATGGTGATCACTTATCTTGTCTGCCTTGGGCTCTCGCTGCTTGCTAACCCTAAACAGCATGCGGTTGCCGCTATTCGAGCCCTCAATGCCACCTTTGGTAATACCGCATTTATTGGTATTCCACTACTCATCATCCTCTTTCCGCAGCAGCAAAGCGCCTTAGTCGCCGCTGCGATTGCCAGCTTATTATCCGTGCTGATGTTTGCCGTCGCCTTAGTCTCGATGGAATTGGCCACAAACACCCAAAGACAACACCACGCCTTAGTCATAATGGCGATGGCGGTCGGTAAAAACCCTATCGTTATTGGTAGCTTAATTGGTGTCGGCATTTCGGCGCTAGAGATAAAACTGCCCTCAGGGCTGGCGCTCATGATCCAGCAAATTGGCAATACCTCAAGCCCGTGCGCCCTATTTGCTATCGGCATGGTGCTCGCCAAAGCGATGCGCTACCAGAAAGATAGCAGCGTATTTAGCCCCAAGAATTTTATCGAACTGAGCCTTATCAACCTCTTCAAGCTAGTTGTCCAACCGGCACTCGTCTACTTTATGCTTAGCCGTTTTGGTGTGAGCGGCGACTACCTGATCATGGGCGTGATCTTAAGCGCACTGCCCACTGCGGCGAGCGTGTACTTGCTCGCCCAGCGCTATAATACTCAGGCTTCTACCAGTGCTCAGGGCATTCTATTTGGCACCTTAGTTACTTTTTTTAGTTTGCCTATCTTAGAAAGCTTAGTAAGAACCCATGCATAATCAGTCAATTAAAAATATTTACTGCCGATAATGCCGATTATTTACCCAAGCCACTTTACTGTATATAAAATCAGTATATACTGTTTATCAATACAGTGGTTTGGTATGTTTTTCGACAGGAATTCACTATGCTTTGCCAACTCAGCATTAATAACTTCGCAATCGTCCGTTTTTTAGAGCTGGATTTTCGCCCCGGTATGACCAGCATCACAGGTGAAACCGGTGCGGGTAAATCGATCGCCATCGATGCGCTAGGCCTGTGCCTAGGCAATCGCGCCGATGCCAGCAGTGTTCGCCCAGGAGCCAATAAAACCGAAGTCAGCGCCCGCTTTTCCTTGGACGATATTCCACTGGCAAAACGTTGGTTAGAAGATAACGATCTTGAACTCGATGATGAGTGCATTCTACGTCGGACTATTGGTAGCGATGGCCGATCACGCGCCTACATCAATGGTAATCCAGTGCCGCTGACGCAGCTAAAATTACTGGGTCAGTTACTTATTGGTATTCACGGCCAACATGCCCACCATGCAATGTTAAAAAGTGAACATCAACTCACCCTGCTCGACAGTTATGCCAACCACAGATTGCTTATCGATACGGTTGCCGCTAGCTTTCAACGCTGCAAGCAAATTGAGGCCGATCTAAAACAACTCGAAGCCTCACAGCATGAACGTATTGCCCGTAAGCAATTAGTGCAATATCAAGTAGAAGAACTCGATGAGTTTGATCTTAAAGTTGATGAGTTCGATGAGATTGAGCAAGAGCACAAACGTCTGGCTAATGGCACTGAGTTGATTGATACCTGTCAGGCGAGCTTAGATATACTCACTGAAGGCGAAGAGAACAATATAGAGTCGCTGCTTAATCGAGTCGTTTCCCTCGCCGAAGATCTGCAAAGCTACGATCCTGCATTAAGCAATATCAACACTATGCTCAATGATGCCTTAATCCAAGTGCAAGAAAGTGCAGGCGAATTACAGCACTATTTGAGTAAGCTTGAACTCGATCCAACCCACTTTGCCTATTTAGAAGAACGGCTATCAAAAGCCATGCAACTGGCGCGTAAACACCATGTCAGCCCAAATAAACTAGCCGAACATAATTTGGCATTAAAGGCAGAGCTGAGCACCTTAGACAGTGACGAAAGTAAACTTGAAGAAATTCAACTACAGGTCGATGCTAGCAGAGCCGCTTACCTTAGCAACGCACAAAAACTCAGCCAAAGCCGGGCTAGATATGCCAAAGAACTCGACAAACTCGTGACTCAGTCAATCCACGAACTGAATATGCCAAAGGGTAAATTTACTATCGAAGTCAATTTCCACCCAGAGCAAATGTCAGCCAACGGCAGTGATAATATCGAATTTATGGTCACCACTAACCCTGGCCAACCTTTACAACCGATTTCGAAAGTCGCGTCTGGCGGTGAGCTTTCACGCATAGGATTAGGGATCCAAGTGATTACCGCGAAAAAAGTTGCCACACCGACATTAATTTTCGATGAGGTGGATGTCGGGATTTCTGGCCCCACCGCCGCAGTGGTGGGCCGCATGTTACGCAGCTTAGGGGAATCGACCCAAGTACTGTGCGTGACTCACTTGCCGCAAGTTGCGGGCAATGGTCATCAACACATGTTCGTCGATAAATTTAATAAGGCAGGCAGTACTGAGACCACAATGAAATCGCTCGATCGTGAGCAGCGTATCCAAGAGCTTGCAAGACTGTTAGGTGGTGATACTATCACCAGCAATACCCTAGCGAACGCAAGGGAACTGCTGCAATAATAAAATCGAGCAGAAAAGGGATAAGCAGCGAATCCCTTCAATCAAGCTTCAATCAAAAAAATGCAAAATCAAGAGTAAGGGTTAGTTGTTGCCCATGTTAACTAACAAGTTAGATTAGCTATCATGTCAGACTAGCGAAAATGTTAGCTAACATACCAGACTAGCCCTTGCAGACAAATAAACGAAAACACGCCCGCTAAGACATCGTCAATCATAATGCCAAAGCCACCATGAACTTTGGCATCGAGCCATCGAATAGGCCAAGGTTTGATAATGTCGAAAAAGCGAAATAGACCAAAGCCGACTAACAACCAACCCCAACCTGCTGGTGCCGCTATCATAGTGATCAGTAGCCCAACCACTTCATCCCACACAATCGCACCGTGATCGTGAACACCCATGTCTTGCGCCGCTTTACCACAGATATAAAATCCTGCGAATACACCCACTAAGGTTAAGCCGATATACCAAGTGAGCGGTAATGGCGCCATCAATAAATAGAGGGGAATAGCAGCTAAGGTACCAAAGGTTCCGGGCGCTTTAGCGGCGAGTCCGCTACCAAATCCGAGTGCCAAAAAGTGGACAGGATTTTTTAATGACAGGCGCGTTAGCACCTGATCCTTTGACAACCATTTCATTAACATGCTCTTCGCTTAAAAGTGCTCGAAACCGTGATAAGGCGGTGTAAACGGTTCGCCATTGAGTTGCAACTTGAGCTTACTGCCCGCACAAATTTGTCCAACGCGAACAAACTTTGCTCCTGCATGGCTCAACGCTGTCTCAAGCGCACCTTTTTGCGCCTCAGGAACGGTGAACAGCAGTTCATAATCTTCGCCCCCCGTAAGCGCATAACCTAAGGCATGCTCCTCGCTGACGGTATCTTGCATCGCCCGTGAAAGCGGGATGCAATTAACGTCCACCACAGCACCGACTGCCGAAGCCTTAAGCACATGACCGATATCCGAGATAAACCCGTCGGAAAGGTCGATTGCACTGGAGGCAAGCGAACGCAAAGCTTGGCCCGCTAAGACTCTTGGTGTTGGACGATAATGGCGATTAATCAGGAATTCTTTATGCTCGGCTCTGGCCTGCTGCGCGCCGCGAATGATATCCAGACCTAAGGCCGAATCTCCGAGCGTGCCCGTAACATAAATCCAATCACCGGCTTTAGCACCATGACGCGTGAGGGCCTTCCCCTGTGGGACTTGGCCGTGCACTGTGATATTAATCGCCCGTGGGCCACGCGTCGTATCGCCGCCAATTAAGGCGATACCATAGTAATCGGCCGCTTCAAATAAACCTTCGCTAAAACCACTGAGCCAAGTTTCATCGACTGCGGGTAACGTCAAGGCAAGCGTCATCCACGCAGGTTCAGCACCCATGGCAGCCAGATCAGATAAATTTACCGCTAAGGCTTTGTAACCTAAGGCAGCGGGAGGCATGTCGGGGAAGAAATGGACATTTTCAACTAAGGTGTCACAGGAGATAGCGATCGACTTGTTTTCTGCGGGTTGCACTAAAGCGCAATCGTCACCGATGCCAAGCTTCACATCACGGCGAGTGGGGCCGCGGTTGCTAAAATAACATTCAATTAATTGGAATTCTTTCACTGTACAGTTTGGCACGACTTACATCGGCCACCTTTGTTAGCAATGAAAAACGGTATCCTAAGATACCGTTTGTCTTTATTACTTGCGTGCAACCAGTTTGTCGAGCAGTCCGTTCACAAACTTATGACTCTCGTCCGCACCGAAAGCTTTTGCCAACTCAATCGCTTCGTTAATCGCGACCTTGTATGGCACATCTTTACGGAAAGTCAGCTCATAGGTCGCTAAACGAACTATGGCTTTCTCTACTGGAGACACTTCATCAATCGGGCGTTCCAGATGCGGGATGATCAGCTCATCCAATTGGGTTTTCTTCGTTGCAACGCCTGAAAATAGCTCACGAAAATAAGCTACATCAACACCGTCGAGACTTTGTTCAGTTAAAAACTCATGCTCGACATCGGCAATATTATTCCCGCTTAGTTGCCATGAATAGATGGCTTGAACGGCTAAACGGCGGGCCTTGCGGCGCTCAGAAGGCTTCATTATTTTTCCTACTATAACAACTGTTGTTCAAGTTCTTGCAGAACATTGACCATTTCAAGCAGGCTTAAAGCAGCTTCGCCGCCTTTGTTACCCGCTTTGGTACCTGAACGTTCAATCGCTTGTTCAATGGTATCAGTGGTCAAAACACCGAAAGCAACAGGCAGATCAAATTCTAAAGCAACTTGAGCTAGACCTTTATTACATTCGCCTGCAACAAAATCAAAATGAGGAGTACCACCACGGATCACCGCACCTAATGCGATAATACCGTCGAATTTACCACTGGCAGCTACGCGACGCGCAGCTAGCGGCAACTCAACCGCACCTGGTACACGGACAACAGTGATATTGTCGTCGCTGACTTGGCCAAAACGTTTCAGCGTGTCAAGTGCACCTTCAAGCAAGCTCTCAACTAAAAAGCTGTTGAAACGCGAAATTACAATCGCAACTTTGGCATTTTTCGCTTCGATATTACCTTGAACTACGTTCATTATCTTACCTAATTTAGCTAAAGCACCCAGCTCGGGGCGAAAAGTGGCGACATGATATCACAGCCAATTGCCCAGAGCCCTATGCAAATTATCAGAAATTGTTAATTTTACTTCAGTGTAACTTTGGGTTTCAGTCCGCCACATACTCAGTCACTTCAAGGCCAAAGCCTGAAAGTGAATGGTAGCGTTTAGGCGAGCTGAGCAGGCGCATCTTAGTCACGCCAAGGCTAGCGAGGATTTGCGAACCCACACCCACTCGGCGCGATGTCCCCTGCCATTTTGCAGAAGCAGGCGCTTGGCCTTGATCTTCGGCTTCAAAGGCTTTCACCTTAGAGAGGATTTCACAGGGATGTTCTTGATTCCCGAGTAAAACCAATACACCACCTTCTGCAGAAATACGCTCCATTGCCTTTTCGAGTGGCCAGCTGCGTTGCTGATCGCGCTCTGAGTGGAGTAAATCGTTGAAGGTATTTTGCAAATGCACGCGCACCAAACAATCTTCTTTCACCTCACCTTTGACTAAGGCAAAGTGCAGTTGATTGTCGATAGTGTCTCTGAAGGTCACCATGTCGAACTCGCCGAAACGGGTCGGTAGTTTGCATTTAGCTTCACGCACAACCGTGGTTTCTTTGGTGTTGCGATACTCGATTAAAGCCGCAATAGTGCCGATTTTGATGCCATGCAACTCGGAGAAAATCTCTAAATCTGGGCGACGGGCCATAGTGCCGTCTTCGTTCAAAATCTCAACGATAACGCCCGATGGCTCAAGTCCCGCAAGACGGGCTAAATCACAGCCAGCTTCAGTGTGGCCTGCGCGGGTTAATACGCCGCCGTCCTGTGCCATTAGCGGGAAGATGTGCCCTGGTTGCACTAAATCAGACGCTTTAGCCTCTTTAGCCACAGCCGCTTTCACCGTTACAGCGCGATCGTGGGCCGAAATACCGGTAGTCACACCTTCTGCCGCTTCAATAGAAACCGTAAAGTTAGTCGAGAACTGGGCGTTATTATTCGTCACCATTAAGGGTAGATTTAACTGCTGGCAACGGGCTTTAGTCATGGTCTGGCAAATGAGCCCACGGCCATATTTCGCCATAAAGTTAATCGCTTCTGGCGTGACCATTTCGGCCGCCATGATCAAATCACCTTCGTTTTCTCTGTCTTCGTCATCCATCAAAATAACCATTTTGCCTTGACGAATATCTTCGATGATCTCTTCTATACTGTGCAGCGCCATTGTAGGACCTTATGATTTTGCTGTTATTATGAAATTCTATACCTAAATAACCTAAGCTGCCGATAAGCTTAAGTTAAATAATCTGCTCCTGTGCACTAACGCACAAAGCCGGCACGGGCTAACATTTCCATGGTGACGCCACCGCTCTTGCTGTCTTTGCCATCATAATTCATCAAACGTTCAAGATAACGGGCGATTAAATCCACTTCGATATTCACCTTATCGCCCGCTTGCAGGTCGATTAACGTGGTTTCACCTGCGGTATGCGGCACTATGGTCAAGCGGAATCGACTGCCGTCCACTTCGTTAACCGTCAGACTCACGCCATCAATGGTGATGGAACCTTTATGGGCAATATAACGCCCAAGCTCTGCGGGGGCGGCTAACCAAAACTCGATAGCTTGACCACGCACTAGGCGTTGTTCAACCACAGCAATACCGTCTACATGGCCGCTGACCATATGGCCGCCTAAGCGTGTGGTTGGGGTAACGGCCTTTTCAAGATTCACCTTAGTGCCCACTTTATAGTTGGCAAACCCGGTTAGACTCACGGTTTCAGCAGAGACATCAGCCACATAACCGTCTGCTAATTGCTGCACAACCGTTAAGCACACACCGTTGGTAGCAATACTGTCGCCTAAACGCACATCGTTTAAATCCAGTTTGCCGCTCGCCACGGTAAGACGAATATCATCGCCTTTACGCTCCAGTTTGCGCAGGGTGCCAACGGCTTCAATAATCCCAGTAAACATGGTTAACTCACTTAATTAAATAAAGAAGTAATAAGGCATAAGACTCAAGGTTAAACGGTTATCTTGCTCCAATTCGATTTAGATAAAGAGGTATCAAGCATAACACTCAAAGTTAAACGGGTATCTGGCCCTAATTTGCGCTCATCGACCAAAGTGAGTGCAGGAATGTGTGCCATGGTTTGATAATCGGGCAATTGCAGCAAATTACGCCCATGCCCACCGAGGATTTTCATCGCTTGGTATAGCACTAACTCATCGGCCAGCCCCTGCGCTAAAAATGCGCCCGCTAAGGTTGCACCCGCTTCCACCAGCACGTGATTACAGCTTTGGCCTAAATAGCTTAATAGTTCAGGCAATGAGACGCGACCTGCAATTGCAGGTAACACGAGGCAACTCACATGGGAGGGCAATTGTGCTTGAAACTCTGTGGGATAAGCCACGGTCGAGACCAAGAGTATGGGCGATACGATAGCCAAGCAGGCGGCCGATAACGGCAAACGGGCACGGCTGTCGAGTATCACTCTTAATGGCTGCAGTAATTGCGCCTCGGTTACACTGTCTTTTAAGCTGCCAAGTTCCTGATAACGCACATTAAGTAAAGGAGCGTCTGCCAGTATGGTTTCGATCCCCGTGACCAGTGCACAAGAACGTAAACGTAATCGCTGCACGTCGCGACGAGATTCTGGACCAGTTATCCATTTAGACACACCGTTAGACAGCGCGGTTTTACCATCGAGACTCGCAGCCAATTTTACTGTAACTCTGGGTAAACCCGATTCCATCCGCTTCATAAAGCCTACATTCAAGGCATAGGCTTCATCGCGATGTAATCCCACATCCACTTCAATACCGGCGTCACGCAGCATTTGAATGCCACGACCACCTACTTGCGGATTAGGATCTTCCACCGCGACCACCACACGTTTAACGCCAATATTGATCAGCGCCAAGGCGCAGGGCGGCGTGCGGCCATAATGGCTGCAGGGCTCTAAAGTGACATAGGCCGTTGCGCCGCGGGCGCGTTCGCCAGCCATACGTAGCGCATGCACTTCGGCGTGGGGCTCACCCGCTTTTTGATGATAACCTTCACCAATGATTTGGTTATCTTTAACGATAACGCAGCCCACACTGGGATTGGGTCTAGTGGTGTAAAAGCCTTTGCGCGCCAATTGAATCGCGCGGCTCATCATTTGGGTATCGAGTACGGACCAACTTATGTTCAAGCTCATGTTCAACCCTGTTGTTAAAGGTTTCGGCTTTCACCAGTCTTGCAAATCTGTTTTTAAAACCTGTCTTGCAGAAGCTATTAATCAAAAGCCTCTTTTAAAGCTAGCGCAACCAAACACCGATAGACTAGCCACAAAAATCGAATAACTACTTTTGCAGCTTGGCGATGGCTTCGCCAAATTCAGACACGTCTTCAAAGGCGCGGTACACAGAAGCGAAACGTATGTAGGCGACTTTATCTAGGCTCATCAATTGCTCCATCATTAAGTTACCCACCATTTCTGACGGCACTTCCCGCTCGCCAGTGGCGCGCAGGGTAGACTTGATTTTGCTGAGTGCTTGCTCGATTTCATCCATAGACACGGGGCGTTTTTCAACGGCGCGCAACATGCCACCTTGGAGTTTTTCTTCATCGAAGGGTTGGCGTGAACCATCGCGCTTAATCACCCTAGGCATGACTAATTCGGCGCCTTCGAAGGTGGTAAATCTTTCATGACATTCGGTGCATTCTCGGCGACGGCGCACTTGGTGGCCTTCTGCCACTAATCGGGAATCGATGACTTTAGTATCTGTCGCGCTGCAAAATGGACAATGCATTGAGCCTCCTGCCAGTGAATGCGAGTAAAGCGTTAATGGCTTTACCTGTTAAAATCTCAGCCAAACACAATAGATTTAAGCCTAAGATTTTACCAATAAAAATGGCCGCTAAATGCGGCCATGGGATTTTATCCTATTTATGGGCTGAGGTTAACTACCTGAGCTTAACAACCTAATGTTAACTACTTGATGTTAAGTACCTGATGCTAAGTGCCTGATGTTATAAGTATCAAGTCAGTCGGCGGTCAATCTCGGCCCTTCATCTACTAAGCGTAGATGCATAGGCAAATTAGCCGTAAACAGGGAAACGTGCACACAGTGCCAGTACTTGGCCCTTAACACGCTCAATCACTGCAGGATTACTTGCATCATCAAGGATGTCACAAATCCAGCCAGTCAGCTCTTTCGATTCCGCTTCTTTAAAGCCGCGGCGCGTAATCGCTGGCGTACCGATACGCACACCTGAGGTCACAAAGGGTGAACGTGGGTCGTTTGGCACTGAGTTTTTGTTCACAGTAATGTTAGCGCTACCTAAGGCGGCATCGGCTTCTTTACCCGTTAAGTCACGACCAATCAGATCAACTAGCATCAAGTGATTGCTGGTTCCGCCAGAGACGATTTTGTAACCGCGCTCAAGGAACACTTCAACCATAGCTTTAGCGTTGTTAACCACTTGCTGTTGGTAAACTTTAAATTCTGGCTCTAGGGCTTCTTTGAACGCCACCGCTTTACCGGCGATAACGTGCATCAATGGACCACCTTGACCACCAGGGAATACAGCAGAGTTCAACTTCTTATACAAGTCTTCATCGTCAGCAGCAGATAGGATCACGCCACCACGGGGACCCGCTAAGGTTTTGTGGGTCGTAGATGTCACAACGTGCGCGTGTGGTACTGGGTTTGGATAAACGCCCGCAGCAATAAGACCGGCAACGTGTGCCATATCGACAAATAAATAAGCACCTATTTTGTCTGCGATTTCACGCATTTTTGCCCAGTCAACGATACCTGAATAGGCAGAAAAACCGCCGATCATCATCTTAGGCTTGTGTTCTAAGGCAATACGTTCCATCTCGTCGTAGTCAATTTTGCCAGACTCGTCGATACCGTAAGGAATGATGTTGTACAGTTTGCCAGAGAAGTTAACCGGTGAACCGTGGGTCAAGTGACCACCATGAGCTAAGTTCATGCCCAGTACGGTATCGCCAGGTTTTAACAATGCCATGTAAACAGCGCTGTTTGCCTGTGAACCTGAATGAGGTTGTACGTTAGCGTAAGTTGCGCCAAACAGTTGTTTAGCACGTTCAATCGCTAAGGTTTCAACTACGTCCACATACTCACAACCACCGTAGTAACGCTTGCCTGGATAGCCTTCAGCGTACTTATTGGTTAACTGTGAACCTTGCGCTTCCATCACGCGTGGACTGGTGTAGTTTTCAGAAGCAATCAGCTCAATATGCTCTTCTTGACGCAGAGTTTCATTCTGAATTGCGTTAAACAGTTCCGGATCATAATCTGCGATATTCATATCTTTTTTCAGCATTGCTTACTCCAGCTGCCAATTCTTATAGGTAGGGTTGCGCGGTATTCTACTCGGAACGCGGTCACAATCCCAGTATTTGAAACATGAAATTCCTGCAGATAGTGCTTGAACTTGGCTCATTGTCGAGTTGAGTTCGGCGCGCAATCGAGTAGAATTAGCCGCATCATTAGTCACTTAAGATAGAGAAAAATGGCTCAGTTTGTTTACAGCATGCTGCGGGTGGGTAAAATTGTTCCGCCTAAGAAGCAGATCCTTAAAGATATTTCTTTAAGCTTTTTCCCCGGCGCCAAAATTGGCGTACTCGGCCTCAACGGTTCAGGTAAGTCGACACTACTGCGCATTATGGCGGGTATCGACACCGAAATTGAAGGTGAAGCGCGCCCAATGCCGGGATTGAAAATCGGTTACCTGCCGCAGGAACCTAAACTCGATCCGAATCAAACCGTGCGTGAAGCGATTGAAGAAGCGGTAGCAGAGGCAAAAAATGCCCTGACTCGCCTCGATGCCGTTTATGCCGCCTACGCCGAGCCGGATGCCGATTTCGACGCCCTTGCAAAAGAGCAAGGCGAACTCGAAGCCATTATCCAAGCCCAAGATGCCCATAACTTAGAGTACGTCCTTGAGCGCGCCGCCAACGCCCTGCGTCTGCCAGATTGGGATGAGAAAATCGAAGTATTATCCGGTGGTGAACGTCGCCGCGTGGCGATTTGTCGCTTGCTGCTTGAAAAACCAGAAATGCTGTTACTGGACGAACCGACCAACCACTTGGATGCTGAATCTGTGGCGTGGCTTGAGCACTTCCTGCAGGAATATGCTGGTACTGTGGTCGCGATTACCCATGACCGTTACTTCCTCGACAATGCTGCTGGCTGGATTTTAGAACTCGACCGCGGTGAAGGTATTCCGTGGGAAGGTAACTATTCTTCATGGCTTGAGCAGAAAGATGCCCGTCTGAAGCAAGAATCAGCCACCGAAAGCGCTCGCCAAAAGACCATTGCCAAGGAATTGGAATGGGTACGTCAAGGCGCGAAAGGCCGCCAGTCAAAGGGCAAGGCCCGTATGGCGCGCTTTGAAGAACTGAACACTAACGATTACCAAAAACGTAACGAAACTAACGAGCTGTTTATTCCGCCCGGACCACGTTTAGGTGACAAGGTTATTGAAGTGAATAACCTGACCAAATCTTACGGTGACCGCGTTTTGATCGACAACCTGTCGTTCTCTGTGCCTAAGGGCGCGATCGTCGGCATTATCGGCGCCAACGGCGCGGGTAAATCGACGCTGTTCCGCATGTTATCCGGCGCAGAAAAGCCAGACAGCGGCAGCATTGAGCTGGGTGATACTGTGCAACTGGCCTCGGTTGAGCAGTTCCGCGATTCGATGAATGATAAGAACACCATTTGGGAAGAAATCTCCGGTGGTCAAGACATCATGCGTATCAACAACATGGAAATTCCGAGCCGCGCCTATGTAGGCCGCTTCAACTTCCGTGGTGGCGATCAGCAAAAAGTCATCGGTACTTTATCTGGTGGTGAACGTAACCGCGTGCATTTAGCCAAACTGCTGCAAGCGGGCGGTAACGTATTACTCCTCGACGAACCCACCAACGACTTAGACGTTGAAACCCTGCGCGCACTGGAAGAAGCGATTCTGGAATTCCCAGGTTGCGCTATGGTGATTTCGCATGACCGTTGGTTCCTCGACCGTATCGCGACCCACATTCTGGATTATCGCGACGAAGGTCAAGTGAACTTCTACGAAGGTAACTACACAGAATACTCGGCATGGTTGAAGAACACCTATGGCGCCGATGTGGTTGAGCCACACCGCTTGAAATACAAGCGGATGATTAAGTAGATCTAGAATCTAGAATCTAGAATCTAGAATCTAGTCAAGCATGTATCTGAGGAGTTTAACTCGAAAGGGTTAAGCTCCTTTTTTATGGCATCCCGTTACGCTATAAGTGCCGCAAGCTTTGGCACTATTTCAAGCTAACACTATTTTAAACTGGCACTATTTCAAACTAACACTATTTCAATTCAAGCTGGCAAAGTAGGCCACCAGCATGTCCATCATCACCCTAAGTGCAGGCTGCATGTGTTTGCGGGATTGATACACGCCATACACACCGAGGGACTGAGGCTTAAACTCAGTTAATAAAGGCACTAGCTGACCCGAGTCTAAATAGGGTTTCGCCGCCCAAACCGGCTGCATAGCAATTCCCTCACCAGCCAGCGTGGAATTAAGCACCACCATGGAATCATTGGCGCTGAAATTCCCATTCACCGGCACGTTAAATACCTGACCTTGGTTTGACTTAGGATCGGAGTTAAGCGCCTGAGCCTGTTTCGCCCCTACATCGGTTTTATAAAAGCGCCACATCACATCGCCAAAATAAGAATAGGTTAAACAGTTATGCTGAGTTAAATCCTCGGGATGCAGCACGGCGGCGCGCGCGGCAAGATAACTCGGTGCGGCGCACACCACAGACTCACACTCCCCTAAGCGTCTAGCGATAAGATTGGGATCGAGTTCATTGGTGATGCGAATAGCCAGATCAATACGCTCGGCGACTAAATCGACGGTTTGGCTGCTCACGTGGAAATTCACGCTCGCCTGCGGATAACCGGCTAAATATTGCTGTACCACGGGCGCTAAAATCTGATGCGCCAAAAACTGGGAGCAACTAATACGTAGTAATCCCCGCGGAATCGCCACAGCGGCATGGCTTACCGCCGGCACTTCATTAGCCAATTCGAGCAGTCGATGGCAGTAATCCAGCACTTGCTCACCCGCTGGCGTTAAGCTGAGGCTACGCGTCGAGCGATGCAACAACCTAGCACCAGACCATTCTTCCATTTCGCTCAAATAACGGGTCACCATAGAACGCGACATATCTAAGGTATTGGCGGCGCTGATCATGCTGCCGCGCTCAACAATAGTCACAAACACCTTAGCCGCTTCGAGTCTATCCATGATTTATCTCCACTCACATTCAATCACTCACTTTCAATCACTCACTTTCAATCATTCGAAGGCTCAATGACATACTCGCGTACCCACATAACTAATAGCTAATAACTAATAACTGAGAGTGCAATAGTACAGGCAGCCATTCGTCCGATTAATGCAACAAACATGGGCAGATACTCGCATTTATCTATTGATTTTTGCAACCTATACTTAACTCACTTTTTGCAGCAGCTGCAAATCAATGAATGCTAAATCGAACCTTTTACTCTTTCATCCTGTGACTATAAGTGAGCCCCAAATGAACACATCGACCTATGCAATACGTAACACAGTTAACGCTACATTGAAGGCCTCGTCTAAAATCAGCCTAGCCGCCACCTTGTTGCTGGCGGGACTTAGCGCGGTCAATGCTGCGCCATTGCAAGTGAGCCATTTTAATCCGGGCGAAAACAGTATCTTTGCCGTGTCATCAAGCTTTATCAGCGGCGAGCGTGAAATGATGCTAGTCGATGCGCAATTTCAAAATAACGATGCCCAAACATTGGTCGACACTATCAAAGCCAGCGGTAAAAAGCTGACTCAGGTGTATATCAGCCATAGCGATCCGGATTTCTATTTCGGCTTAGCCGTGATTAAAAAGAATTTCCCCGATGCACAAATCGTCGCGACTCAAAGCACTGTCGATGCTATTAAAGCCTCAATGGAAGGCAAACTCGCCTACTGGGGGCCGATTTTAAAAGATAATGCGCCAAGCGAATTAGTGTTACCTAAGGCGATACACAGCGACACTTTCACCATCGACGGTGAGCAAGTGATTATCAAAGGTTTTAATGATAAACACCCTAAACACACTTTCCTGTGGGTGCCATCGGCAAAAACCATTACAGGTGGCGTGGAAGTATTTGATAACACGCATGTTTGGATGGCTGACACTCAAACTGCCTCTGAGCGTCAGGAATGGTTAACCCATTTAGATGCAATGGAAAAACTGCTGCCGACCACAGTGATCCCAGGGCACTATTTAGGCGAAGCGCGATTTAATACCCACGCCATCGGTTTTACCCGTGAATATGTAAAAGCCTTTGAAATCGCTGCAAAAGCCTCGAAAGATTCAGCCGAATTAATCCAAAAGATGCTGGCACTATACCCACAAATGCCAGCTGATGCAGGGCTTGAGATCAGCGCCAAAGTTTACATGGGCGAAATGACCTGGCCTATGTAAGCCCAGCCATATCTATCTAGGCGATTAGGTACAGCTAGTTAAGTGCAAACAGTTAAAGACAGGCACGCATTCGATTGCGTGCCACTTTTTTAGCTAAATAACGGTACCAACCTAACTATTTTAATCGATGTTCTCAAAGGGCTTAAGTCGCTAATGTCGCGACGAACTTAAGCCAAAAGGTTTAACACTATGACTCAGCCAACAGCTCATCCAACTAGCACAACCAGCAGCACAGCAACGGCCAAAGAGCGCACTCTGCACGCCATTATCGACCCTTTATGTGGTTGGTGTTATGCCGCAGCGCCTTTACTCGATGCCGCCGCAAAAGCAGGCTTTACCATTAAGCTCCACGGCGGCGGTATGCTCACAGGCCCAAGACGCAAACAAATCGATGCCAACTGGCGCGACTATGTTATGCCCCACGATCTGCGCATTGCCGAGCTAACCGGACAGCCTTTTGGTGAGAACTATTTCGATGGTCTACTGCGCGATACCACAGTCGTACTCGACTCGGCGCCCCCCATTAAAGCCATGCTCGCAGTCGATGCTATGGGCGGCGACAGTTTGGCCTATCTACACTCAGTACAACTGGCCCATTACCGCGATGGTCACAGCGCCAGTGATGAAGGTAATCTGGCAAGGTTAGCCGCTGAACTTGGGCTCGACCCTATAGGCTTTGCGCAGCATTATGCCCAAGGTGAAGACAAGCTGTATGAGCATATCGTTGAGTCCAGAGCATTATTGAATCTGATAGGTGCCCAAGGTTTCCCTTCGATGGCTATAGAGGGTGATGACGGCAACATCACCGCCATTAATATCAATCGCTTCTACGGCCAACCCGCCCAGTGGTTAAGCCATCTTGAAGCGCAATTTGAGTCATAATCATGCCAATGCTTAATGATGTTTCAACAGGTTCATTAGTGAGTGAGCCTGCTCAGTTAAGTCTTATAGAAACAGCAAGGCAGACTGATGCGAATCTTGCACTGGTTAAAAGCACCTATGAGGGAAGTAGCTCAGCCGAGAACGCCAAAAATCTTCAGCATGCCTTAGCGAGTGACACACGCTGGACAGAGGCCGCGGGATTTCCCTATGCGGGCACTTACGTAGGCTTTAGCGCGATAGCCGCCAAGGTGTTCGCCCGCCTCGAAACTGAATGGGATAACTATCGCGTCGATATCGAAGACTATGTCGCCCAAGACGATAAGGTTTTTGCCTTCGGCACTTATTCAGGTACCTATGTCAAAACGGGCAAGTATTTTAGCGCCCGAGTCGCCCATTTATGGAAGATACACAGCGGCAAAATCGTCAGTTTCGAACAGTTTGTCGATAGTCATACCGTCGTCAATGCCATGTAATTGCCAATACCCATAACAACAGTTATGCACGATAGAAATGCCATGATGGAATAACTGAACAATGAGGCGGACAAGTTTACTTTAGCCCGCCTCACGACTTGCCGATGTTAAGCCTTATCCGTATGATTTAGTGTTTTGAATAGGTTGAGCACTTGACATTAAGTATTTAAGATTAAGCACTTGCGATTAAGCGTTTGGATTAAGCGCTTGAAATTGAATTCGTCAAGCTGTACGTTCGAAGACTCATCAACTCAAGTGTCTAAAATGAATAACTAAAACAAGAACAAGGATGCGGTCTAATGCAAATCAATTCGATGCCAGTCGGGGCTCACCCAATCATGCTATCTATGACGCGACTTAGCAGAGCCAGCCAATGGATACTCAAGCAACAGAGAAAATTCACGCTCCTGTTATGGTTTGTTACCGCGCTTCCCTTTGTCTCACTCTCCTTTAACTCATTCGCGGCCAATACCAGTGAAGCCGAGCCAGAACTAAACATTCAAGAAAGCAGCGTCACCGATGGCCCTTATGTGTTTTTAGACGACACTCAAAAGGACACTGCCTATTGGATTTGCCAAAGCGAGCTAAAACAAACAAGGATTGCGAAGGCGCAGTTAACTCGCCCTACCAATTGCGGTGAATTACCCCAACCGCACCTTCACACACAAGCTGTCACGGTTGAGCCAGATACCTTCACCCATGTCAGCAAAATTGTCGCCCTTAGCGATGTACACGGCCAGTTTGATGTAATGATTAACTTGCTAAAAGCCCATCAGATTATCGACAAAGATAACCACTGGGCCTTTGGTGACGGTCATATGGTGATGACGGGTGACATGTTTGACCGTGGTCATCAAGTCAATGAAGTATTGTGGTTTTTATATTCCTTAGACCAAGAAGCCCAAGCTGCGGGCGGACGCTTACATCTACTCATGGGCAATCACGAGCAAATGGTGTTTCGCGGCGACTTACGCTACGTCAACGAACGCTACCAAGTTTCGGCAGATTTACTCAAACGCAGCTACGATGCGCTCTACAACAAAGACACCGAAATAGGCCAATGGCTTCGCAGCAAACATACTTTAGTCAAAATCAATAATATCTTGTTTATGCACGGCGGTATCAGCCCTGAATGGGTCGAGCGTAAATTAAATATCAGCGATGCTAACCAATTATTTCGGCAGCATTTAGATGATAAAAAAGCCGATTTAAAACAAGATGATTTACTCAACTTTTTGTTTTTTACCAATGGTCCAACTTGGTATCGTGGCTACTTTAAAGATGAACTGAAAGAGTCGGATATCGATAGCATACTGAGCTATTTCAAGGTCGATCATATCGTCGTAGGGCACACATCGCAGGAACAAGTACTTGGGCTTTATCATAATAAAATCATTGCGATAGATAGCAGCATTAAGAATGGTAAATCCGGTGAGCTGTTACTTATCGACGCTGGCAAACTCCGCCGAGGTTTGTATCAGGGTGAGCAGGTTTCGCTATAACCTGCCTCGCTAAAATCCTTTGCCCCAATACGTGAATGAGCTAGCGCCCTAATCCATGAATGCGCTGGGGCAATAAGGTATGAATGAGCAAGGGTAAAATGGACGCCCACCATGGTACTCAATCGGCATAACGCTCAATCGTATGGCGCTCAATATGCACTCATCTTTATATCCATAAGTTCGCCTGTTTTAATTAACTCTGACTATACTCAAGCCAAGTGCGACTCACCTAAGTGCTGGAGTAGAAATGGGGAAGAAATTACTCACATTATCTAGCTTTTGCCTGTTTCTATTCAGCTTCTATCCCCCAGCATTTGCGGGCAGAGAACTCCAATTAGTCGCCACTAACTATCCTCCTTTTTATGCCGATGCTTTACCTGAACAGGGCGGCGTTGCGCAAGTCGTCAAAGAAGCTTTTAAACGTCAAGGTTACACTGCCAGTCTCAAGTTTTATCCCTTCGCCCGCGCGGCTTTACTCGTTAAAACTGGCCAAGCTGATGGCATCATTGGGCTCTGGTATCGTAAAGAGCGCGAGCAATGGGCCCAATATTCCGCACCTATCCAACCCGTACAAATTGTGTTTTATAAACGTAAAGATTCACCGCTGAGTTTCAGTCAACTTTCAGATCTTAAACCTTTCACTATCGGTATAGGTCGCGGTTACGCTAATCCGCCAGAAATCTTCGCCGCGGGGCTCACCACAGAGGAAGGAAATTCGGATGAGATGAATCTCAAAAAGCTATTTTTAAAGCGTATTGACTTAGTCTTGATTGGCCATAACTTAGCGAGGTATTTAATTAAAAAAGGACCAAGTGAATATGAGGGTGCCTTTGAGCAAGTCGGCCAACCCATAGCGACTGAGGTATTTCATTTAGGGATCTCTTTGGCTGTGGCGGATCATCCGCAGTTAGTGACGGATTTTAATCAAGGTTTAGAGAGTATGCGACGCGATGGACGATTAGCGGCAATTTTAAGCCAATACCCTCAGGTTGAAACGACTCAAGCGCCGATTGAAAAAACGCGAACTGAAGTCCATCCCTAAAGTCCGTCCAGCTTTTAAAAAGCAATAACAGCACAAAAAAAATAGCAAAACTCTCGTTGAATTGTGCTCAATGCTCAAAAAACACAATTTCTTTCATTTTCGTTCGCTTACCTTTACAAACTTTTACCCAACTGGCGTACGTTATTCACTAGAATAGCGCCATTAGAGCGATTACCTTTTTAAACTGCCTTTGCGCGAGATAATAATTACAATGAAAAAAACCATTATTGCCATTGCCCTGCTTGCGATTATCGCCACAGCGGTGAGTTTTAGTGATGTCCTTCAAGCGGCTAAACCCGAAAACGCGCCACACCTTATGCGTACCGTTCCTGTGGTCACGGGTGAAGTGATTGAATATCCATTAGCGCAATCTATCTCTCTTATCGGCAAACTCGCGGCTGAACGTGCAGTGATCATTGCACCGCAAGTCACAGGTAAGATTAAACAAGTCGCAGTGACCTCAAACCAAGCGGTGAAAAAAGGCCAGTTACTGATCGAACTCGATGATATGAAAGCCCAAGCCGCCGTCGCCGAGGCCAATGCTTTCCTCAATGATGAAAAACGTAAACTCAAAGAATTTGAAAAACTGATCAGCCGTAACGCCATTACCCAAACCGAGATTGACGCACAAAAAGCCAGTGTTGATATCGCCCAAGCACGCTTATCCTCCGCCCAAGCAGATTTACATTACCACTCGCTGATAGCGCCGTTTGCGGGTAATACTGGCCTGATTAATTTCAGCGAAGGCAAGATGGTCAGCATGGGCACTGAGTTGATGTCGCTAGATGATTTGTCCAGCATGCGCCTCGACTTACAAGTGCCTGAGCATTTCCTATCGCAACTGAGTATTGGCATGCAAGTATCAGCCACCAGTCGCGCTTGGCCGAATGAAATCTTTACTGGCAAAATGGTAGCTATCGATCCCCGCGTCAATGAGGAAACCTTAAACCTCAAAGTACGAGTGCTATTCGATAATCCGAAGAAACGCTTAAAACCGGGCATGATGATGTCGTCAACCATCACCTTCCCAGCGATTTCAGCACCTATGGTGCCAGTGCAAGCTCTTGAATATTCAGGAACTAAACGTTACGTATACGTAGTTAGCGCCGACCACATTGCCCACCGCACAGAAGTGACACTCGGGGCACGTATCGATAACCAAGTCTTAATCGAAAGCGGTTTAAACATAGGTAACAAAGTCGTGGTACAGGGCTTAGTCAATATGCGCGATGGCCTGCAAATCAATGAAGTCACGCTCGATGATAAAGCCTCAGTCCGTGCGACAGAGCTTTCAGGTCCTAAAGCAACGGAGACGAAATAATGTGGTTATCCGATGTTTCGGTTAAACGCCCTGTCGTTGCCATCGTTTTAAGCTTACTGCTGTGTGTATTTGGCATAGTGTCGTTCACTAAACTGTCGATACGGGAAATGCCCGACGTCGAAAGCCCTGTGGTCACCATCAGCACCAGTTACTCGGGTGCATCGGCGGCGATTATGGAAAGCCAGATCACTAAGACTTTAGAAGATGAGCTAACAGGGATCAGTGGTATTGACGAAATCACCTCGACCACTCGTAACGGTAGCTCGCGTATCACAGTTAAATTCCTCCTAGGTTGGAACTTAACCGAAGGGGTCAGCGATGTGCGTGATGCTGTGGCCCGCGCCCAACGCAGACTCCCAGAAGATGCAAAAGACCCCGTCGTCTCAAAAGACAACGGCTCCGGCGAACCCTCTGTCTATGTGAACTTAAGCTCGAGTGTGATGGACCGCACTCAATTAACGGACTATGCCCAGCGAGTTCTCGAGGACAAATTCAGTTTAATCAGCGGCGTGAGTTCTATCAGCATTTCCGGCGGCTTGTATAAGGTCATGTACGTCAAGCTCAGGCCCGAACAAATGGCAGGACGTAATGTCACCGCAACGGATATTATCAACGCCCTGCGTAAAGAGAACATAGAAACGCCCGGCGGCCAAGTGCGCAACGACACCACTGTGATGTCGGTGCGTACCAAACGCTTGTACTACACGCCGAAGGATTTCGACTATCTTGTGGTGCGTACCGCCAGCGATGGCACGGCTATCTACTTAAAAGATGTGGCGGATGTGGCTGTTGGCGCACAAAACGAAAACTCGACCTTCAAAAGTGACGGCATAGTTAACATCAGTTTAGGCATTATTGCCCAGTCCGATGCCAACCCCCTGCTCGTTGCCAAAGAAGTGCATAAAGAAGTTGATCGCGTACAAGACTTCCTGCCCGAAGGCACTAGCCTAGTGGTCGACTTCGACTCGACCGTATTTATCGACCGCTCGATTAACGAAGTGTATAGCACCCTTTATGTCACCGGCGCCTTGGTCGTACTCGTGCTGTATATCTTCATTGGACAAGCACGAGCAACGTTAATCCCAGCGGTGACGGTTCCAGTATCTTTGATCTCGGCATTTATCGCCGCCAACATGCTAGGTTATTCGATTAATCTACTGACATTGATGGCATTAATCCTCTCCATCGGTCTAGTGGTGGATGATGCGATTGTGGTGGTTGAAAACATTTTCCACCATATCGAAAAAGGTGAAGAGCCCTTACTCGCCGCCTATAAAGGTACTCGAGAAGTGGGCTTTGCCGTTATCGCCACTACGGCGGTACTGGTGATGGTATTCCTCCCAATTTCATTTATGGAGGGCATGGTCGGACTACTATTTACCGAGTTCTCCGTGATGCTGGCGGTGTCAGTGCTGTTCTCCTCCTTAGTGGCACTCACACTTACGCCTGTACTGAGCAGTAAATTACTCAAAGCCAACGTCAAACCGAATCGCTTTAATCGTTGGGTCGACAGCGGCTTTGCTCGCATGGAAAGCGTTTATCGCGTCGCAGTGACTCGAGCGATTAAACTCCGTTTACTCGCGCCCTTAGTTATCCTCGCTTGTATCGGCGGCAGCGCTTGGTTAATGCAACAAGTACCGTCACAGCTTGCGCCGCAGGAAGACCGCGGCGTGTTGTTCGCCTTTATTAAAGGCGCCGAAGGCACCAGTTATAACCGTATGACAGCCAACATGGACATAGTCGAAGACAGACTCATGCCCTTGCTAGGTAAAGGTGTGCTGCGATCCTTCAGCGTACAAGCTCCCGCCTTTGGTGGCCGTGCTGGCGATCAAACTGGCTTTGTCATCATGCAGCTAGAAGATTGGGAACACCGCGATGTGACAGCGCAGCAAGCCCTTGGAATTATTAGCAATGCCTTAAAGGATATTCCAGATGTAATGGTTCGCCCTATGATGCCAGGCTTTAGGGGGCAATCGAGCGAACCCGTGCAATTTGTACTTGGTGGTTCGGACTATGCCGAACTGTTTAAGTGGGCGCAGATATTGAAAGAAGAGGCTAACGCTAGCCCTATGATGGAAGGGGCTGACTTAGACTACGCAGAAACAACGCCAGAACTCATTGTTACTGTCGATAAAGAGCGCGCCGCAGAACTGGGGATCAGTGTCGACCAAGTATCGGAAACCTTAGAAGTCATGCTGGGTGGCCGCACCGAAACGACCTTTGTTGATCGAGGCGAAGAATACGATGTGTATTTACGCGGTGATGAAAACAGTTTCAACAATGTCGGTGATCTGAGCCAAATCTACATGCGGTCAGCTAAGGGCGAATTAGTCACTCTCGATACTGTCACCCATATAGAAGAAATTGCCTCGGCACAAAGATTAAGCCACACCAATAAGCAAAAATCAATCACCCTCAAGGCTAACGTCAGTGAAGGTTACACCTTAGGTGAAGGCTTAAAGTTCCTTGACGCTAAAGCCATTGAATTATTACCTAAAGATATTTCGATTGGTTACACGGGCGAATCCAAAGATTTTAAAGAAAACCAAAGCAGTATCTTTATCGTATTTGGTTTGGCTTTACTGGTTGCCTACTTAGTATTAGCCGCACAGTTTGAGAGCTTTATCAACCCGTTAGTGGTGATGTTTACTGTGCCTATGGGTGTATTCGGTGGTTTCTTAGGACTACTGATCACCAGCCAAGGGATCAACATCTACAGCCAGATAGGCATGATCATGTTGATTGGTATGGTAACTAAAAACGGTATCCTTATCGTAGAGTTTGCTAACCAATTGCGTGACCGCGGTTTTGAACTCGATAAAGCTATTATCGATGCGTCATCCCGTCGTTTGCGGCCAATCCTAATGACAGCCTTCACCACCTTAGTGGGCGCTGTGCCGCTAATTTTCTCGACGGGCGCAGGCTCAGAAAGCCGTATTGCTGTAGGTACTGTAGTGTTCTTCGGAATGGCGTTTGCGACCTTTGTGACCTTACTGGTGATCCCTGCCATGTATCGATTAATCTCGGCCACAACGCACTCTCCTGGTTATGTTGAAGCTAAGCTCGAAGCGGCCATCAAAGCCCAAGAATTAGCAGCGCAAGAGTTAGCGGCCCAAGAGACGGCAAAGCAGCAGGAACTCGCACCTAAAACCTAGCTTTTCACGTCTATACAAAATGTAGAAATTACATAGAAAAGCCAAGGTACTTAGTATCTTGGCTTTTCATTTGCGTCTTAAGCGTTTTTTGCTTTATTGGCTAAGCCTAAAAGTAAACCTAAGCCAACGCAAAGCAGTGCACTTAACGTAATCACAATACCTAAATGGTGGATGATTCCCGCGCCACCTAAACCTAATCCCAACAGAATATAATAAAATAGTCCAAAGAGTGCGCCAGCAGAGCCCGCATAGGTGCGGTAGTTTGCCAGAGCAGAGCTTAGTATGTTCGGAATTGCGATACCGTAAGCCATCACAATCAATAGCATAGGGGCTAGAAAGTAAACATTATCCAGCCCTATAATGGTCGATTGGAGCAGCCAAATCCCCAATCCGCCGACAAGTGCAATAGCACTGCCTAAGCGAACGAGTTGTGCGCTGGAGTGGCCTCGACCGAGCATTATTTTATTAACATAACTGCCAAGGAAAGCACCAAAGCCTAACAGTAAGCCACTGGAACCAAAGGCAAGCGTCGATAAACCTTGCGCCTCAAACATAAATGGCGCCAGTGAAAAGTAGCTAAACCACATTAGGTTAAACGCCGCCACCAACAAGCTGCTCTTAATAATCTCGCTGTCGGTAAGCATCTTAATCGCTAACTCGCCTATCGCGATTTTCTGGGTATGTGCGGGTTTCGTTTCGGGTAAGGATTTTACCGACAAAAACAGCAGCACAATTGCAGAGACCATGAGTGCGGCAAACACACCTTGATATCCCCAATAAGCACTGAGAACGCTACCCAATAGCAATCCGATGACAGGGCTTATCCCAAGTGACATTCCCATCACAGAAAAGACTTTGGCTAATTCTTCGCCGCTATAACTGTCACGCATCATAGTTTGGGTAATCACAGAACCCACTGCCGCGCCAAAAGCCGACAATACACGGGCCAGCAACAACAGGCTAAAATCGCTCACCATCAAGGCTAACGCTGAGCCAATGGCATAACATACTAATCCCGCGAGCATAGCTTTGCGGCGACCAATAATGTCGGCTAAGCGGCCCCAGCAAAATACGCCGATCGCAAAGGCCATAAAGTACACAGATAAGGTTTGCGATGCACCGGCAACCGACACCGCAAAGTTTTCTGCAATATTAGGCAAAGCTGGGCTATAGATGGTTTCCATAATTTGCGGAAACATCATTAGCAGCACAACGAGCCCTAATGGTGGTTTTATATTCATGATTTTTAGTCCATTTCAGTCATCCAAATGAGTTGGTTTACCGAAATGTCGCTCCATACTTGTCAAAGATGGCGCAGTATAGATAAAATCCAAATGTGTCCATTAGCAACACTTAGACAAAAAACATCAAAAAAAGGACAAAATGGCCTTTATTCTACCTGAACAGCAATTTAATCCAGACCAGCTGGATAATCTGGTCATTGGCATTGCCGCAGATATGGGCGAACACGACTCGGGAGTGCATCACCACAGGAAGGCGCAACTGCTGTACGCCCCCACTGGCGTGATGAGATTCACCCTAGCCGATACTCAAATGGTGTTACCGCCAACGCGTGCGGCTTGGTTGCCAGCTGGCGTTAAGCACAGCGTCACCATGCGTAATGTGGTTGCCTATCGCTCACTCTACTTTGAACCTGAAACCGTCACTTCATTACCCGATAAAGTCACTATTTTCCATGTAAACCCGCTACTCAAAGCGTTAATCGACACTATGTCGTTTTGGCCATGGGACAAACCAAGAAGCACTCAGCACAATGCCTTTTTGCTGCTCTGCGAAGAATTGGGCCATGCCGCGGAAGAAAATCTGGCTTTACCCCTCCCACAGGATAAACGTTTAAAAACCTGGCTTGCGCAACTGCAGCAACACCAAAAACCGCCAGCTAATCTTAAGGATATGGCAGTAGAAATCGGAGCCAGTGAACGCACAATTAGCCGCATTTTTAGCGCACAGACGGGAATGGCTTATCAAGCATGGCGCCAGCAATGGCGTTTACTCTCGGCCATTGAACAATTGGCGGCGGGGAAATCGGTGGCGCAGGTGGGCTTTAATTTACAATTTTCCAGTGACAGTGCCTTTATCAGCTTTTTTAAGCAATATACCGGCACCACACCGGCACAATATTTCAAATAAATACTGGCTCGACTGACCTACAATCGTCGAATCGAGCCTTGCATCATGTGCATCATGGCGCTAGCTGCGACGTTAGGCTTTCAGCGCTGGCGTGGCAGAAAACTTAAACCAAGCAAGCGGTCTTTGGCGGCGTGTTAACATGTTACCGAGCGCAACCAGCAAGAGTCCCACACTTGAATACCAAGTCCAGTGATAATCCTCAAACACACTCGATACACTAAGCGCCACCACAGGGGTTATCACCAACAGATACGCCGCTGCGTTAGCGCCAATTCGCTCAACCAAGATCAAATAAGCGGTAAAGCCAATCACAGAGGCGACAACGGCTAAGTAGAACAGGCTGCCAAGATAACTCGTTGTTAGCGGTAAACTAAAGCTTAAACCTTTAAACCAGATGATCAGCAGTAACGCCGCACTGCCGTAGCACATGGCATATGCTGTCGAGGTAAAAGGCGACACATTATCGCGCGAGTTACGCATGCTGATCATATTGCCAATCGAGAAAAACCACGTACCTAGCAGCGAAAACAGTAAGCCCCACACTAAGGTTTGTGACCACTGAGTCGCGAGCAAATCGGCGCCAAAGAGTAAGATAATGCCCCCCAGACCGACACTGACGCCTAACCAAAAGTTGCGGCTGGTGGGCGTGCCGTAAAAAATGCGGCCATGTATCGCATTAAAAATGGGGGCAGTGGCCATAATCACTGCCGTTAAACCGCTGGCGATATAATGGGTTGCGCTATAAAACGCGATAAAGTTCAAACAAAATAGACACACGCCTTGCAGTGCAAACCAAGGATGCTGCCTAAGCTTTACCGCTTGCAGCTTATTAAAGGCAAAGCCGATGGCGAACATCAAGAGACTCGCAATCGCAAACCGATAGAAAATCGAGACTTCCGTCGCCACCTCACCGTGCTGCCACTTAATGGTAATCCACGAAAAACCCCACACAAAAATCATCAGCAAATACATCACAGCAGCCATAATGAGCCCCCTCACACCTTCATAAAATGCTTAATGAGGCAAACTATACAGCGATGGCTTTTGTCCTTATGTCACCATCTTGTTGGCCATAACACGATATTGCGGTTTTAATCGCGAGCGGACGTTGAGCCACGCCCATAAGTGCGATAATTTGGAAAGACAAAATGCTTAGTCAGTGAGATCACTAGAAACCCATGGAGCCCAAATACATCAGTTTTGATAAATCCGCCAAAACCTGTATTCGTAAACAAGCGATTACGGAGGATTTATCTTGGGCCCATTATAAAAATGCGGGCGAGCGTTTGTATTATCAAAACGATGCACAGCATACGCTGAGTATGTATCTGGATGGCGGCTACGAAACCCACAGAACCGATATCAAGGCCGACTATGGCGCGCCCAGTAAGTTTTGTCTTATGCCCCAAGGTAGCGAGAGTCGTTGGCAACTGGGACAACCGCAGCAGTTTATGCATTTGTATTTTAGCGATGAACATCTTAAAAAATTGGCGGTGCGAGTCTTTGATAAAGATCCACGCCAAGTGCGTTTACCTGAGTTGACCTTTGTCGATAATCCGAGATTAGAGGCGCTGTTTCGGCACCAAGTTGCGGGGCTCGATTGGCAGACGAGGGATCACCATCTGATGATGGAACAAGTAACCGACACTGTACTGGTGACTTTGCTGCAAAGTTCAGGCTTTAATTTGTCGGTAGGGCCAATTAAGGGTGGGCTCGCACCTAAAGTGGCCAAAGCGATCAAAGAGTTTATTCATTGCCATTCCCATCGGCAGATTTACTTGTCTGAGTTGGCCGAGCTTGCCCAACTGAGTGAGTACCATTTTTGTCGCATGTTTAAATGCCAATTTGCGATGACGCCGCAGGAGTATTTGCTGCAAGTGCGCATTGAAAAGGTCAAACAAAGCTTGAGTCATTCAACGCAATCATTGACCGAGATCGCCCTCAATAATGGCTTTGCCAATCAAAGTCATATGGGGCGTTACTTTAAAAAACTCAGCGGCATGTCACCGGGCGAATATCAAAAATACCATAGAAGCTAACATACGCTTTGGGTTCACCATATCAACGGCTGAACCCAACACTCTAACATCCTTGAAAACCCCATTGCCTCGATATGCTATAGTGCCCTTACTCCCCTAGCCGTTGGAAAACGCCTTGAAGAAAATCGCTTTATTTGTCGATGTACAAAACATCTATTACACCTGCCGAGAAGCCTATGGTCGCCAATTTAATTATCGTAAACTGTGGCAACACTTAGGTTACGAAGGTGACATAGCCTTGGCCATGGCTTATGCCATCCATAAGGGCGACGATGGGCAATTGAAATTCCAAGACGCACTAAAGCACATAGGTTTTGAGGTGAAGTTAAAACCGTTTATTCAGCGCAGCGATGGCTCGGCCAAAGGCGATTGGGACGTGGGGATCACTATCGATATTATGGAAGCGGCGAGTGAAGTGGATACAGTGATCTTATTGTCTGGGGATGGTGACTTCGATTTATTGCTACAAAAAATTCATCAAAAATATGGCGTTGAAACCCAAGTGTATGGCGTCCCTACCCTAACAGCTAAATCCTTAAGGGATGCAGCGAGCCAGTTCCATCCCATAGATGAGGCGTTATTGCTCTAGTCACAAGACAAAAAATGCGGCTACTCATCACACTAACCGCATCAAACACCTTCGCCATATTTAAATGCCACTTTTTGATAATACAAACAACACACTAGTGATAGGTAATATCCGCATACATAGGAGCGAGACGTTTTAGAAAGGCATTCCGGGTCGATAGCGGAATATGTTGCTCTTTCATCGATTCAATCAAATGACCAACTAAGGCATCGAAATTCGCTTGGGTAATATTCAAGCCTCTATGGCTGTGCGCCATACTTTCGCCGTGATACACGCAGCCGCCATCGGCAACCAGACAAAAATGTTCGATGGCGCGCGCCCGAAACAGGGCAATATCTGTCTCTTGGAAGTGATGCACTATGCGTGGATCTGTGGCGATACGTGCCAGCAAGCCATCGACTATCGCCGATATGCCGGCTTCACCACCGAGCTCTTGATATAAGGTTTGCTGGCTTGCGGTTTGGCGACTCGAGTGAGTTTGTGATGCTGAGATTTCGGTCGTTTGCACCGCACAGCCAGTGAAAAAAAACACTGCGACCAAAGGTATTAGCTTCACCCGTAAACGCCTCATAACGCTCCCTCCACCGACAGGTACCAACCCCGTTGCTCTTCAAATCCTGCAATACTGCCCAAATTCGCATAGGCCGTAACCACGGAAAGATGCTTATTGATAAACCAAGCTAAAAACACATCTTGCCAATCATCCTCACGGGCAAAAGCTAACTCATCGGGTTTCTGGCGATATTCGATACCCAGTGCCACATTATCCGTCAGCAATACCGCGGCAGAGGCTTCGAACACAAACTGGTAATCATGATTGGCTTGGGTACCAAAACCCAATAAACCCGTTTGATTCGCCTTGGTCGCGCGCACGGTCCCATTGAGTAATACATTTCGTCCCGCTACCGCATCAAAAAATACTTTGCTGGCAGCAACATACACATCTAAACCCCAATCATCCCGCGCCCCAACCGCCTGAGGAATCGCAAAGTCATCGACTCTTTTATACTGGGCACCTAAGGTAATTTGCGGCATAGCCGTATAAAGTAGCTCTCCGGCAAGCTTGTATTTTACGCCGAAGATATCTTGGCCTAACTCGCCGCCCATAGTATCTAAATCAAAGGTTTGCCGCGCAACGCTCAGCTCGAATCGATTATCAAAACTCAAAGAAGCGCCGATCACTTTCAGCGTAAAATCATCGACATAGACACCCGTCGCCATCGCCGTTGCCGACCATTCACCGCTACTGCCATAACCGTTGATCACGGCCCATGGCACTATGCCACCGCCAGCACTGCCTTCAATCGTCGTCCCGCCGCCAGTCGCGACCACACGACTACCTTCGGCAAACGCAGGAACAGTGCCCAATAGTAAAAATAGGCAAGACAAAGCCTTAACATAAGCCCAAGTTAATGAATTCAACTTCAATGCATTTATGGAAATGTTCACTTGATGCTCCGCTCTAATTCTGTCGACGATGAATCGTTAGTCTAGCATCTTTGCATATTGACTTGAGTAAACGCGCTTATGCATCAGAAGTATTTGGATGGTTAAACGCCTCGAACCACAGATCAAATTCAGCCGCTTTTAAGGGTTTCGAAAACACATAACCTTGAATGATATCGCAATCGAGATTACGCAATATCTCAACACCCTCTTGTTCTTCAACCCCTTCGGCTACTACGGTAAAACCTAAGCCATGGATCAATTTAATACTCGTATCGACTATCATCACATCTTGGCTATCCGTGAGCATGTCTTTGATAAAGCTGCGATCAATTTTCACTTCATTAACGGGTAAAATTTTCAAATAGGCTAATGATGAATGACCTGTGCCAAAATCATCAATGGCAACAGAAACGCCCATGTCACGGAATCGCTGTAATACACTCACCACAGTCTGTGCATCTTTCATCACGGCGCCTTCAGTGACTTCGATACAGAGTGCACCGCTTGGCAGATTATTGTCTTTCAGTAAAATGGCGATTTGATTTGGTAAGCGAGTATCGACTAAATCATGGGCCGACAGGTTAATAGCCAGTTTTAGCACTATACCCCGCCGCTGCCATGTCACTAATTGCTGAATTGCCTGCTTCAATACCCACTGGCTAACAATATCAATGTTGCCTGAATTTTCAGCCAGTTGGATAAATTCATCGGGCGGAATAAACCCTAGCGTAGGATGTTGCCAGCGGATCAATGCCTCGGCGCCAGTGCACTGGTTTAGGCGTAAATCCACTTTAGGTTGGAACACTAAATACAATTGGTTTTGCGCCAAACCTATAGGCAAATCACGGATAATCGTCAGCTCACGCTGATACTTTTCATCGGCGCCTTGACGATAACTGACAATACGTTGCTCTTCGAGACAGGCTTGATTGAGGGCAATTTCGGCGCGGCGCACTAACACATCGATATCAGCACCATTACCATCGATTTCAAGTAATCCCGCCCGCACGGTAAGAGAAATGTTTGAGCCTTGGATTGGAAAAGGTGACTCCAACATATCCAATGACTTCAGTAAATGTTCGGGGCGAATACCTTGACTATACAGAAGTAAAAATGAGTCACCGTCTAAACGCGCCAGTAAATCCGGAGTGGGTGCTAATTGCTCTAGGCGACGAGCAAAAAGCAGTAACAAAGTATCGGCATTGGCAAAACCAATAATATCGTTGATATGGCGGAAATGTTTAATATCTAACAACACCATAGCACCGGATAATTTATCGTTAAGATCCGCCAAATGCTGTTTTGCGGCAAAACGATTGAGTAAACCTGTCAAGCTATCGTGGCGAGATTGGTAGACTAAATCCTTTTCCCGCGCTTCAATATCATCGCGCATTAAGGATAAACTCTTAGCCAACACCCTAAGCTCTGCTGGCGCACCTTGAATATTGGCAGGCTGCTTACCTTGACCGATTTTGCGGGCATAATTCACAAGTTGATGCACGGGTTCAGTCAAACTGCCCGACAACCAAATCGCAATCGCAATCGCCAGCGCTAAGGTCAAAGCAAAGATCAGCAGCATATTATTACGTAGTTGCTGATAACTTTGCTGCCACTTGAGGTTTGATTGGTGTAGTAGCGCTAATTGGCTGCCGTTGTGATCATAAAGTTTGATGCCCATAGACAGATGATCTACGGGAATACTTTCACTAGGCATTTGCAGCAAGCTAGGCAATAAGCTCGCCTGCTCAATTACGCTTAACTTTTCATTATCTGATAAGGTTGAAGCAATTTCAGTGCGGCCCGTTGCCTGATTGACAAAACTCACATCGATGCCCGTAATAGCTTTAGCTTGTTGGGCGACCTTCTCATCTAATAGAAACCCCATGCCAACCCAAGCGATTAAGGTCGGCGCCTTCACCGGCTGCAGCACAAACTGATAGCTAGCATGATCAAAATTAAGGATAGCTAACGCATTATGATTGCTGGTGGTCATATTAAATAAGGATTGAATATCATCCTGAGTGAGTCCGGGCAAACTCGAGGTCAAGAGCTCCCCTTTAGGTGATAACAATACAGCGGCGTCGGCACCAATACGAGAGCCGTGATTAGATAACACTGACTCAATGGTTTCTTGCTCACCAGTAGCAATCGCGCGCTTAAAACCAAAATCGGCACTGAGTACGGACAAACTTTGACTGAGCTGAATACCGCGATTCGATAACACTTCAAGAAACACATTCGCGCCAATATCGAGGCTTTTCTGTTGCTGTAAAAAGTTATCTTTTTCGGTCGCTGTCAACACGGAAAATGCCGTGGCAAATTGCACCAACGTCAGCACAATAAAGAAAACTAAAATCAGCCGAGCGCGAAAACTATTTAGCATGTAATGGCTTACCTTCAGAATCGTAGTGACCAAATCCCGACGGCGGAGCCGACGGTTTAGCTTGACGCTCAATGTCTAAGGGCAGGCTGAGTTGATTAGGGCCATTAACTATCAGTAAATCCGTTGGCTCTGATGCCGCCTTCTGCCATGGATGCCAGCGCTTAACTTTATATTGACCAGCGATAAGTCCCTTAAACTGGATCTCACCTTTCTCGTCCGTCACCGCGACAATAGGGCTATCTGCCACATAGATAAATGCCTGCATATAATCGTGAATATTACAGCCAAGCGCGACCAAACCGGGTTTATCGAACTGAATCGGCGCTTCGGCCTGACCCACATACAATTTAAGTTCGAAAGGTTTAGCTTCTGAAAAAGAATACACATGGTGGCGAGTACGATCTAAGTTGGGAAAATCCACCTTTGCACCTTTAGGCACCGCCAGCACAAAGGGGATAAAGGTTCGATTTTTTTGCGACATTTCATAATGCTCGATAGGTATTGCATTATCGGGCATCACTGCAGGGATCAGCTCCACAACAGTATCGGCAATGGCCTGTTGTTGCAGATCTACTACATTAATATTGAGTTCAGCAGCCATGACTTGAGGCGTGAAATAGATCAAAACGCAAAGTACTAACGCATATAAAACGCGATATAGGATCATCCGTTACCTCGGGCATAGTGATGCAAGGTAAACAAGTACCTTAGCTGAGTTCTGCGTAAAAAAACGATCTAGATCCATCTAGCATTGTACATTACTAATATATTGAATAATCATCAAATTATATAGAAAAGTCGTAAAACAGTAACCATTCTAATCATTCTGTGATAATGACGCGCTCAAGTGGCAATAAGTTATAAGCTAACAGAATGGTCTGGTAATAGTTATTCATTGTTTCTTATTGATGATCAAGAAAATACCAACGATATTCCTCATTTCTGGTTTTAGTTTTAACCTAGCGAGGAATACCATCACTAAGCATCAATTGACCTAATGTTACTAAAGATAGTCAAATCTAATCGCTCTCGCCGTGAATAAACAAAAAAGGCCTACTCAATGTAGACCTTTCATGTATTTTTCAACTAGAAAACAAGCTTAACCGACGGTTATCTCTTTATGCTCATCGGCTTTTTTACCGCCTCTCTTTGCTAAGGCATAGTAAAACAGCGGCGTTAGGATAAGACCAAATACAGTCACCCCAATCATACCGGCGAATACTGCCACGCCCATGGCTTGGCGCATCTCGGCGCCCGCACCAGTGGAGAACACCATAGGCACTACTCCCATAATAAAGGCGATAGATGTCATCAAGATAGGACGTAAACGTAATCTTGCTGCCTCTAATATCGCCTCCATAGGTGCCATACCATGGTCTTGTTTCTCCTTTGCAAACTCGACAATCAAAATAGCGTTCTTAGTCGCCAGCCCCACCAGCACTATCAGGCCAATTTGGGTGAAGATATTATTATCCCCACCATAAATCAGCACACCACTGAGGGCTGAAAGTAAGGTCATTGGGATGATTAAGATAATCGCCAATGGCAAGCTTAAACTCTCGTACTGGGCGGCTAGCACCATAAACACTAAGATGATCACCAGCGGGAAAACCAAAAGACCCGTATTGCCCGCGAGAATTTGCTGATAGGTCAGCTCGGTCCACTCATAAGTCATACCATTAGGTAAGGTTTCAGCCAAAATTTTCTCAATCGCCGCCTGCGCTTGGCCTGTACTCACTCCGAGCGCTGGACCACCGTTGATTTCAGCGGTAGTGAAACCATTATAGTGCATCACTCTGTCTGGGCCTGAACTTTGGCTGACGTTGATGAACGAACCTAGCGGGATCATGTCACCATTCAGATTCGGCACCTTTAGCTGACTTATCTGTTGCGGACTTTGACGGAACGCCTCGTCGGCTTGCATATTCACCTGATAGGTTCGACCGAAACGATTGAAATCATTGACATAGGTCGAGCCCATATAGGTTTGTAATGTCTGGAAGATTTGATCGAGCGACACTGCCTGCTGTTTCGCTTTAGTCCGATCGATATCCAGTTCAAGTTGTGGCACATTCACTTGATAGCTAGAGAAAACGCCAGCTAACTGAGGATCGGCCCACGCCTTGTACATCACTTGTTGGGTCACCTGATACAAGGCCTCATAACCAAGGTTGGCTCTGTCTTGAATTTGCAGACGGAACCCTCCTATAGTGCCGAGGCCTTGCACAGGTGGCGGCGGGAAGATGGCAATAAACGCGTCTTGAATAGCAACAAATTGCTGATTCAATTGTCCTGCAATGGCATTCGCCGACAGTTCAGGACTGGTACGCGAGTCAAAATCATCGAGCGCGACAAACACCACGCCTGAGTTAGGACTATTGGTAAAACCGTTGATGCTAAGGCCAGGGAAGGCAATCGAGTGCGCGACTCCGGGGTGATTTAGCGCAATCTCGGACATCTTCTTGATCACACTATCCGTACGTTCAAGGGATGCCGCATCGGGCAACTGAGCAAAGGCCACTAAATACTGTTTATCTTGGCCTGGCACATAACCCGTTGGTGTATTGGCAAATTGCACACCCGTTAACGCCACCATGCCTAAATACACTAGACCAATAATGCCGCCAAAACGGATAACCTTACGCACTAACCAGCCATAACCATCGGATGCACGGTTAAATAAGCGATTAAAAGGCACAAATAACCAAGCACCAAACAACTTATCCATTAGACGCGTTAAGCCGTCCTTAGGTGCATCATGGCTCTTGAGTAACAGCGCCGATAATGCAGGACTCAAAGTGAGTGAGTTAATCGCCGAGATGAAGGTCGAGATAGTAATAGTCAAGGCAAACTGTTTATAGAACTGCCCAGTTAAACCGCTCATAAAGGCCGTAGGAATAAACACCGCCGCCAGCACTAAGGTGGTTGCCACAATCGGGCCAGTCACTTCCTTCATCGCCTTTTGCGTTGCCGCAACTGGGCTTAACCCTGCGGCAATATTACGCTCGACGTTTTCCACCACCACGATGGCATCGTCAACCACAATCCCGATGGCGAGCACCAGCCCAAATAGCGACAAGGCGTTTAACGAGAAACCGAGCAAATGCATAAAGGCAAAGGTACCGACCAAAGACACAGGCACGGCCACCAGCGGAATAATCGATGCGCGCCAAGTTTGCAGGAACAGTACCACCACTAACACCACCAGCAACACGGCTTCGAGCAGGGTTTTTACCACAGCTTCAATCGAGCCACGCACGAACACTGTTGGGTCGTAAACGATTTCGTATTCGAGTCCTTCAGGGAATCCTTTAGACAGCTCAGCCATTTTGGCGCGCACATCGTCGGAAATCTGAATCGCATTAGAGCCCGATGCTTGGAATACAGGAATAGCGACCGCATCCTTATTATCGAGTAAAGAGCGCAGCGCATAACTCGTTGCCCCGAGTTCCACCCGCGCGACATCTTTAAGACGGATCACTTCAGCATTCTGACCAACTTTGATGATGATATCTTCAAATTCAGACAGTTCAGTTAAACGGCCTTTCACGTTAATTAAAAGTTGAAAGTCAGCACTGCCACTGGGCTGCGCGCCTAAACTACCCGCTGCTGCCTGTTGGTTTTGCTCGCGCACGGCAGCAATAATGTCTGCGGGTGATAAACCCAGCGCCGAGACTTTATTGGGATCAAGCCAAATTCTCAGGCTGTATTCGCCGGCGCCAAACAAACGTACAGCGCCGACACCGTTTATCCGCGCTAACTCGTCTTTGACGTTTAGCGCCGCATAGTTAGACAGATACAACATGTCGTAACGGTTATCCGGCGATAACAAATGCACCACCATGGTGAGATCCGGCGATGATTTTTCAGTAACAATACCAAGACGTTGTACTTCCTGCGGCAGACGGGGCATAGCGCGATCCACTCGGCTCTGCACTTGGGTTTGCGCCTTATCCACGTCAGTGCCAATCGCAAAAGTGATAGTCAAGGTCATGCGTCCATCGGACGTCGCCTGCGATGACATATATAACATGTCTTCGACGCCGTTAATTTCCTGCTCGAGTGGTGAAGCCACTGTCTCAGCAATCACTTTAGGATTTGCGCCAGGATAATTAGCGGTGACCACTACCGTAGGTGGCACTACCTCTGGATATTCGGTAATAGGCAACTGCCAAACGGCAATCGCCCCCGTGATAAGAAACAGCAATGACAGCACGGCTGCAAATATCGGTCTTTTAATGAAAAATTGCGACAACATAGTGTGTGATTCCTTAACCGCGGCTCGCCGTTTCGACCGCTTGCGCAGTCAAATGCTCTTGGTTTTTATCGAGTATTAACTGGGCTTGGCGTAGCGCCTCGAGCTTGTCGCTGTCGACCATGTCCACTATGTTTGGCTCAATTTGCATCTTAGGACGAACGCGTTGCATACCGTTGACGACGATCTTGTCTTCGGCCATCAAGCCTTGGGTTACAATGCGCAGTCCTTGGACTTTTTCGCCTAAGGTCACACCGCGATATTCGACCGTGCCATCATGACCGACGACCAGCACAAACTTATTATTGAGATCAGTGCCAACCGCTTTATCGTCAATCAAGATCCCCTCATAGGCGCCACTGCCCGCAGTACGAAGACGCGCAAACAAGCCTGGCAATAGGTTATTGTCTTCATTGTTAAAAGTCGCACGAACTCGAATAGTACCCGTCTGCTTATCCATCGCATTATCCACAAAGTCGACCATGCCAATATGGTGATAATCGCGCTCATTGGCTAAAGCCATGTAAACAGGATTATCGCCAGCGCGGGGATCGTTACGTTTGTTCTGCGCAGTTAACTTCACGTATTTAAGGTAGGTTTGCTCGTCCACATCGAAATAGGCATACATGCTGGCGGTAGAGACTAAGCTGGTCAGCACACTCTGCCCTGCGGTGACATAGTTACCCGCAGTGACGTTGGCGTAGGATACTCGGCCATCAATCGGCGCTTGTACTTGGGTATAAGCTAAATCAAGCTCGGCGCGCATGAGTGCTGCTTTCACCGAAGCGACTGCGGCTGCAGTCTGACGTTTATTCGACTCACGGGTATCGAGTAATTCGGCCGAGACCGCCTTTTGGTCAAATAACTTATGTGCCCGTTCAAAGTCATTAGTGGCCAGTTGCTCTGCAGAGAGTGCGCTAGCAAGATCTGCTTTTAACCGGGCCACTTCCACTTCAAACACGCTTGGATCGATGCGAAATAACACCTCGCCTTTTTTCACTAAGGCGCCTTCTTTAAAATTTACTGAGTCGATATAACCCGACACCCGCGGGATAAGGGTGACACTTTCTGGCGCCTGTAAACGACCGGTAAACTCATCCCATTCGGTGACTCGCTCATGCAATACCTGAGCGACATCCACCTTAGGCGCACTCGGTGCAGGTCCCTGCTGCGCTGTTTGCTCACCACAAGCTGAAAGGACGAAAGCAGCCACTGCCGTTAACATCATTATTCGTAAAGGTTTGTTACTCATCATATTACTATCCTCAAAGTGGCGGGCATTTCACGCTGTTCGAACCACACACATGCAGCTGTGTTACAAACCAAACTAATTAAATACCGACTGGTAAAAAATATTCTGTACTGGACGGTAATATATAGCGTAAAATGATGCTGTCAACAAATTTATGTACCGAGCGGTATTTAATTAAAAGTGTGCACTTACCCTAGGCAGGCAATGCGTCCAGAGGCAAAAGGCTACGAGTTTGAACTGCAAAGCATTTTGATGAATATTGAAGCAGACACTGACTAACGCAGATAACATGCTGAACTTAGGTGACACCTTGAATGACTAAGTAGACATATCCCCCTAAGTCCGTCATCGGTGGCAAGTGTGGCTGGACAGGGACTAAACCCATGTCTATCCTAGGGGCAATTGAGAATTGAGGAGCCTAATGATGTCAACCGTCACCCAGACGCCCTGTGTTGGTCGCCCACGAGCTTTTGACACTGACGATGCATTAGCAAAAGCCTTAGAAGTCTTCTGGCTCAAAGGTTTTGAAGGTACATCGTTAACCGATCTCACCCAAGCTATGGGCATTAATAAACCTAGCCTTTATGCCGCTTTCGGTAATAAAGAACAGTTATTTCTCAAAGCGATAGAATTATATGAACAACGCCCCTGTGCGTTTTTCTACCCGGCACTTGAACAAAAAACCGCCTATCAGGTTATCGAGTCAATGCTACTAGGTGCGGCAAGCTCTTTGGTGGATAAAAGCCATCCACAGGGATGTTTGATTGTTCAAGGGGCACTCACCTGTAGTGAAGCAGGACAAGCGATTAAAGATACTTTGATTAATCGTCGCCGTGACGGAGAAATAGCCCTGTGCGAACGACTGCAACGCGCCAAAGATGAAGGTGATTTGCCCGCTGACGCCGATCCCTTGCTGCTTGCCCGTTATATAGGCACTGTATTGCAAGGTATGGCCGTACAAGCGACCAGTGGAATTTGCCCGAATGAACTGCGCAAAGTGGCCGAACTAGTGCTGGCTAACTTTCCGCGTAATAATTAATCCTGATTCACCAATCCTGATCCACAAAAACTAAACCCCAGTATAGTACTCACTTAACTGGGGTTTTATTTATGCTTTGCTTTATTTCTGTCCAACCATTTATTTCTGTCCAACCAAGAGTTCTCTAAACAGTTGTCTGAGTCGTTTCAATAATGGCAGGCTGCTTTTATCTTGATGCTGGATCACATCGACGTTTGCATGCCAGCCTATCTGCTCAAATTCTATGGGGACGCGAGTTAAGTTACCCGATGAAACTAAATTGGACACCATATGCTCGGGCAATAGACACCAACCATGGCCCTGTAATGCGAGCTCCAATAACACGTAATAGTTATCGGCATACCAAACATCAGGACTGAACGCCTGCTGAAAACTACTGGTTTTAGTATTCCGTGAGCGGATGAGTAATTGTCGATACAGTCGCAATGAGTCCATGTTCGGTGCAACTGATTTTGCTAAGGGATGCGAACTCGCCACATAAAGATCGAATTGAATCACCCCAATACTCTCAAAATCTATACTACTTGGCATAGATAATTCACTAAAAATCAATCCTGTAGATGCTCTTCCCGAATGCACCATGTCGATAATATCTATGCTTGAGGCACTGAGAAACTCGAGTTCGATATTAGGGAAATCACCTTCTAACAACCGAATAATTTCAGATATTCTCTGTATCGGAATGCCTTCATCCATCGCAAGGCACACTTCTGAAGATTGACTACTGAAGAGCGATAAGGCGGTATGTTTGAGCCTACGATGTTGAAGAATCGTCGCTCTTGCGTAGGGCAGTAATTTACTACCTTCGGCCGTTAATACCGGATAACGACCCGAACGGTCAAATAACTCAACCCCACAGTCAATTTCAAGATTCATCACATGCTGGCTAATCACGGATTGTGCTTTCTTAAGTTGCCTTGCAGCATTCGAAAATGAACCCGATTCTACGGTTTCCATAAAGGCTTCGAGTTGTTCGAGACTAAACATATCGCTTTTACCGATACTATCTAACTATAACTTATCCCTATACTAGATAAAATTATGGCCATAGTCACATTAAATGAATGGGAAATAGCCATGAAAACGACAGAACGTATCTTTAACGCCTTACTCTTTGAAGCGATTGCACTCGCTATTATTATCCCCTTTTCTGCCCTTATATCAGGCAAGGGAACCAGTGAACTTGTCATAGTTGGTATCGCTTTGAGTCTTTATACCGTGGTATGGAACTACTTCTACAACCTAGGATTCGACAGGGTATTTGGGGCAAATCGAGAGCAACGCACTTTGAAAACCAGAATACTGCATACCTTTGGATTTGAAGGGGGACTTATTTTCATTAGCATACCGACCATCGCCTGGTTTCTACAGATAGGTTGGTTGGCAGCCATGGGCTTAGAGGCGGTTTTTTTGATCTTTTTCTTCTTCTACAGCACCCTATTCCATTGGTGCTATGACAAGTATCAGCCCTACAAGACTTGGTTTACTATGCAAGCCACTAAGGTCAAATAGCGCAGCTAAGATCAACACACATCACCATCAAACGAACCTCACTAAACAATTTAGCGATTCGTTTGATGGCAGCATTGAAACTTATCCATTTCAATTTCTTCTACTTATACCAATCACATTAAATATCTAATCAGTTCAGAGCCTCACAGGCATCTCAATCCAAGGCGCATTGACGCAGAAATGGTTATTCCCTTTTAAGTCAATGCAACACGGGAGTGGGATGCCTGTGAGGCTCCCGAAGGGCGGGTTTTAACGCGCTTTATACTGCGTTCAAGGCTTTCGACAGAGCACCACTATGCCTTCAAGCCTTCGCCTTGTCTAAAGCGCGTTGAACTCCCGCTGAATGAACAGATATTTAGTACGATTGGTATTAGCAAGAAAGCTAAGCCAGTTCATGTGTTACCCAGCGTAAAAATTCCCCTTAAACACAGTACATAAAAATAATAAACCCGCACACAGTAAACTGAGGTTGTTGAAATATCCTATAAACATCACAAAAGGACTAACTATCAGTAATTAATATTCAAATCATTAGTCTAGATATAATTCTTTATGCTATAAAAGCCATATATTAAGCGGGGAGATGGAAGCAAAATGCGTGCAGGGAACAGAATGAGGCTCAGGATGCAGCAGGCATTAAATTTGCCGTCAGCATTGATACTTAGCATCGTTTTATTGCTCATATCCATTATTTGCAACATGGCACTCGCTAAAGAAAGCAATGCAATACCAGCAGAATCGCAACCTCAAGCCATAACCTTAGCCGCAGAAGACAGTTGGCCACCTTTCGCCAATCAGTTTGGTCAAGGTATTTCCCATCGTTTAATCCAAGCCGCATTTAAACAGTCGCATATTGAAGTGAATAGCTTAGTTGTACCCTACTCCCGTGCCTTAATGATGGCGGAAAAAGGTGCAGTTGATGGGGTGTTTAACGTCACCCGCGAGAACAGTACTGAGCAACGCTTCATCTTTGGAAACACCCCATTATTTATCGCCACGGCTTCTTTTTATCAAAAGAAACAAAAACCTATTCTGGCAGACAATAAATGGGCGCTACCTAAAGGCACCGTTATCGGCGTGATTAAAAGCTATGAATATGGCGATGAGTTTCCCGCATTAGTTAAACAGCAACAGCTCAATATCGTCACCGTCGCCAACCAACAACAGCTCATCAATTTATTGTTGATTGGTCGCATAGATGCCGCCTTGATGTTCGACTTAGTCGCGAAGGAAAACCTGAAAAAAATGGGGGTAGATGATGAGATTATTCCTGCATTTGCTAACCACAGCAGCGATATTTTTTTGGCCTTCTCGAAAGGAAATCCGCAAGCACAAACCTTAGCGACCCAACTCGACGCTGGCTTATCACAGCTAAAAGCCACAGGCCAATACGACAAACTGCTCTTAGTCGCTGACTAATCGCCTATTACTACGACCGAATGATAGATTACCGCTGCGAGCGAATGATCTCTTGATTCACCCAATATAACAGCTGCTTAATCGCCTTTGACAGGATCTGATTCTGGCGCACAATATAACCTAAACTCGTTGTAGGGAATTGCGGTAGAGGAGTGACTTTAGTGGTGAGATTCGCCTTAGTGTAAACCGAAAACTCCGGTACGATAGCCACACCAAATCCCGCCTCAGCCCAATCGATTTGCGCGTCAACACTACCGACTTCCATTATTCTGTAATTCGATAAGTTCAGCGACGGCAATGCGGGATCGAGCAATTCGCGGGTTCGCGTATCGTGTCCTAATAAAATCAACGTCGGTTGCTCGGCTAAGGGCGTATCCACAGAGGGTTTTGCCTGCTGCCATTGCTGTAAATTATCTCCGATTGCACACCATTTAATCTGTTGTAGCTCAGTAAAATGCAGTGGCTGGCTTTCCTTCTGCGCAATCACAAACCCTAAATCTGCCTCGGCATTTTTCACCAATTCAGAGGCTTGTGATGAGGTTGTGTTGAGCAGTGAGAAATCTATTCCCGGAAACTCCGCCTTAAAGAGCTGAAACGGCTGGATCAACAATAACCGCGAGATAATATCGCTGGCGGCAATGGTCAAGGTGCCTTGGCTAAGGTCATTAATCGCATTGAGATCCGCCTGACAAATTTGCAGCTCCATTAACGTCTTCTGACTGCTCTCTAACAGGCGAAATCCCGCTTGCGTTAATCGAAAGGGATTACGGTCAATCAACTTGACTCGAGTGCTTTGCTCTAACTGCTTAATATGCAAGCTAACATTGGGCTGCGTCATGTGCAGCGCTGTGGCCGCTTTCCCAAAATGCTTGTATTCAGCTAAAGTCACGAAGGTCTTTAACCAATGGATATCGAGCATAACGTCACCTTTTGCAAAGTATTAGAGTTAATGATAGCCAATGATATATGAAATTCTTATTGGGATGATAACCATAATTAATTTCTCTTATTCAAATGACGGGTCTAGCATAGCGTCTTAATCAATGAGGAGATGTTGTTATGCCGTCGATCGTGGTTGTGGGTGCAAATTGGGGTGATGAAGGCAAAGGCCGCATCGTAGATTATTTAGCCGCGGATGCCGCTGCCAGTATTCGCTTTCAAGGTGGTAACAACGCTGGCCATACCGTCGTAAACGACTATGGCACCTTTAAATTACACCAATTACCGAGTGGCATTTTCAACTCTAACTGCGTTGCAGTTTTAGGCCCTGGCATGGTGATCAGCCCTGAAAAACTCAGTGTAGAAATTGCTGAAGTGCAAGCGGCTGGCATTGAAGTCAAATTATGCATTTCTGACCGTGCTACCTTGTGCTTACCTCTACATGCATTAGAAGATACCTTAGAAGAACAACGTCTTGGCGACCTCGCCTATGGTTCAACCCGTCAAGGGATTGCACCAGCCTATGGCGATCGCGTGATGAAAAAAGGCATTTTAGTCGGCTGGTTAAACCAACCTGAAGTGCTGCAAGAGCGCATTCAATTTATGCTCGACTGGAAATTACCGCAGTTAAAAGCACTTTATCCAAGTTGCGATTTTAATCAAACCGCCGCCGAAATGACCGCATGGTTATTAGAAGTGACGGCACCTTGGCGTCCGTTTATTTGTAACGTGACAGAGCCATTAAAAGCATTACAAAAACAAGATGCGAGCTTACTGTTTGAAGCGCAATTAGGTGCTGGCCGCGACTTAGTCTACGGCGAATATCCTTATACCACATCTTCAAACGTGACTGCGGCTTACGCGGGTATCGGCAGCGGTTTACCAGCTCTGCGTCCAGAGCGCGTAATTGCTGTCGCAAAAGCCTTTAGCTCATCAGTCGGCACAGGTACGTTAGTGACCGCAATGGAAGAGCAAGACGCCTTCCGCGAAAATGCCAACGAGTTTGGTGCAACGACAGGCCGTCCACGTGACATGGGTTACTTCGACGCTGTTGCCACCCGTAATGGTGTTGAGCTACAAGCAGCAACCGAAATTGCCCTGACTAAGATTGATTGTCTTTCTGGCATGAAAGATCTGAAAATCTGTGTTGCCTATGCTGGTGAACACACTGAGAACCCAATTTGGCCACAAACTGCTGCGTTAAGCCCAGTGTATGAGCAAATGCCAAGCTGGAGCGAAGATATTACTGGTTGTCGCACCTTCGAAAGCCTGCCAGTCGCCGCACAACAATATGTTGAACGTATTGAAGACTTAATGGGTGTGCGCGTTAGCATGGTTTCTGTTGGACCAGAGCGCGATCAAATGATCATTCGCTAGTAAACAACGTTTACCCTACAAAAAAGCCATATTCGCCTCGGTGAATATGGCTTTTTACTTTGATATGGTTTGTCATTGAAGAATCACTCAAGACGTTGATAGAGATGACTCGAATACCCCATATTCAAATATCGCCGCTAAGTGAAATAGCATTACTCTTCGAATACGTATTTATCTATCATACCGACCATACGACCAATTTCTGGTTTAGTAATGGTATCGTTAGCACCTAATGCCATCGCCTTTGCGCGGTTATCTTCACTCATTAAAGAGGAAAACATCACAATTGGCATTTGTCGATACGCCTTGGATTCTCTTAAGCGTTTCACCAAATGCATGCCATCCATGCGAGGCATCTCAACATCCGTAATAATGGCGCTGACAAAATCAGAGATAGAAGCATTATCTTGGTCAGCAAGATTCTCAAATTCCATCAGCATTTCAAGGGCATCACCACCATCTTTGGCTGTGATAATGTTGTAACCTGCGCTGCGAAGGGTATTTTCGATCATCTTACGAATAAAAGCGGAATCATCGACAATTAAAATCGTTTTCGCTTCACGTTTCGCCAGCATTTTATCATTGATCAGTACACTTCTATCGAGCGTGACATCGTACTTATCCATACTCAGTTCAGGATTAATGTCAGCAATAATTTTCTCAAAATCCAATATCATAATGAGCATGCCATCACGGCGCACTACAGCAACGACACAATCATTTTCACCCGCTTCTAAAAATTGACTCGGCGATTCAACTTGCTCCCACGACACTCTATGGATGCTACGAACACTATCGATTAAAAATCCATTAATCATCTTATTAAAATCAGTCACTATGACCACTTTGTGGGTTAAATCCTCAGGTGTCGATATTCCGAGCCAACCGGCAAGATCGACCAAAGGGATCAACTTTTCTCGCAGCGAGAACACCCCAACCATGTGCCGCTGGGCATTGGGATAATCTGACGTTTCTGGCACCCTAATGACTTCTCTCACTTTGGCGACATTAATACCGTAATGGCACACTTTATGGCCACCATTGGGAAGTGTCTTATGTAGATGAAACTCAATAATTTCGAGTTCATTTGTGCCACTCTCTGTCAATATTTCTGATTTTTTAATTTCGCTCATATAAAGCTCTCAACCTAGCAAATCAACGTAAGAAAGGGATTGCAGTTATCAGTATAGGAAGGGATTAATGAATTAGGCACGATAGTGTGATTTTACTGCCTGATTAGCGTGATATTTTTGGGTAACAAGCATTTTATCTATAAGCAGAAAAACGTCACATAATCGAATCTAATAACTATTTCAGTCGTCACATTGTCAATCATGTCCAGATTAAGCATCGCCGTTGCCGACCTAAAGTAGCCTGCACATTTCCCTTAACAGCGCTTTTGTCTCTCCGCATTAGAGGTTTTGTTTTAAGAGATAAGCCGCTAGACTATTGCGCAATAAAACTATCTAGCATAGCCGTAGCCCATGCCGCAATTTAGCCCGACCTTTTATTTCCCAGTGCAAATCTACTATGAAGATACTGATTTTTCTGGCGTGGTGTATCACCCCAACTTTTTGAAATACTTCGAACGCGCCCGTGAGCATGTGATTGGTGCTGAGCGTTTAAGTGCATTATGGCAACAAAACCAACTGGGTTTTGCTGTGTATCGTAGCGATATGTTGTGCCATGAGGGGGTGGAATTTGCCGATATTATCGATGTTCGCACTAAGTTTTACTTTGAGAGTAAGTACCGCACTGTGTGGCAGCAGGAGATTTGGCGCCCGCAGGGCAAAAAGCCTGCTGTTACGGCAACCATTGAAATGGTGTGTATGAATCAAGCCCGTCAATTAGCGCCTATGCCGGCAGAGTTAATCACCGTCTTAAGTCAGGGTTTCACATCAAGCGAACAAAGATAATACTCTTACATACAAGTACGCGCGATTTCCTGAGCTTATTTTGACATAAGCAAAGGCAACAAAAATCACTCAAAGAAGTACAACTCAAATAGCGATAACTGGACAGTATTAAGGCGCGGCTGTAAGCCTTAATACTCTTGATTTGACGAGCATTTGATTTAACGAGCATTTGATTTAACGAGCGCTTACTTTAATGAGCACAAGGTTTAGATTGTATTATGTAGTTGGGCCCAGTTCATTTCGAGTTCGGCGGCACTCATGGGCTTCGCGTAATACATACCTTGTATAGTATCAACCCCCATAGCCACTAACCTATCTCTAATCTCAAGCGTTTCAATTCCTTCAACAGTTACCTCGTAACCGAGTTTTTTGGCAATATTAATACTGGCTTCGAGGATGTATTCCGACGGTTTATCCTGCTCTAGATCCTTTAAAAAGGCTTTATCGATTTTGACTTCATTAACGGGTAAATGCTTTAAATAAGCTAAGGAAGAATGACCTGTACCAAAATCATCAATTGCAAGCCTAACCCCTAAGGCACGTATCTTTCCTAACGTCTCGACCGCCTTAGTTAAATCGGCCATTAAAGTGCTTTCAGTAATTTCGATCATCAAGGATTCGGGAGGGAGCTGGTAATAGGCTAATCTTGCAGCAATTTCTTGGGGTAAGGTTTCACTGTCAAGGTCCCGTGTCGACAGGTTAACTGCAACACACAATTGTATCCCCGCCGCGCGCCATTTTGCCTGCTGTGCTAAAACCTGATCGAGTGCCCATTGGCTGACTAAATCAATCATGCCAGCATATTCAGCCAAGGGAATAAATTCTCCAGGAGAAATAATCCCGAGTTCGTCATGCTCCCAACGCATCAAGGCTTCAACCTGAAAACATCGACCCGTGGCAATATCCTGTTTAGCTTGATACACCATATATACTTGATTACGTTGCAAACCTTTAGGCAAACTATCGATAATTTTCAGTTCCCTTAACTGACGAATATCATCATTTTGGGCATAGTAAGCAATCGCACTACGAGAATGGCGGGCTTTCTTCAGCGCCAAATCGACTCGACGTAGCATCTGACTCGTGTCGGCGTGGTGTTCTTGTAAATGCAGACAACCGATTTGAAGCTTAACGCTGACTGGCGTGTTCTTAATGTTAAAAGGCACTTGCAACCGCCCTCTTAGGTGGACTAATTGCTCCTCAGTCAACGCTTGCTCGTAATACAAACAAAATTCATCACCATTGAGGCGTGCGATTAATCTCGGGGATAAACTTAAGCTGTTTAAGCGTTCGGCAAATTGCTTCAGCAGGATATCGCCAAATACAAAACCAAAGAGATCATTCACATAGCGAAATCGATAAATATCAATTAGCACTAATGTCCCTTGAGTCAGCGGCATCATGCCGGTAAGAGTACGTTTCAAGCCGACACGATTAACAAGTCCTGTTAGCTTATCCTTACCCACACTTGCCGGTAACGCCTTCAATAATTCATTTAAAGTATGGTAGAGAGGAGCAAACGCTTGGGGGACAATGCCAATGTCTAAAGCTTGGCGTTCAACCTTTTGCTGCTCTAGCTGGGTACAAAGCTGTGCTAAGAATTTTTGCTGCGACCGTAAAGATCTGTATTTTGCCTGCAGGATATACAATGAAAATATCAATAAAGCGAGAGAAGCGACAACTAACCCGATTACGAACATACCTTGGCCTCTGCCATACCACGTAAGCTTTTTCTCAAATGACACGATAAAAGATATCAGCGCCATTTGAATTCCATTTAGGCCTAACGATTATTGGTAACTTTCTCTAATTGAATGGAATTTATCCATAAACTCATCACTGGCTAAATCATCGGTCGTCACAGGTAATCCACGGGCGACAAACACACCGAGACGTTGCTCTAGTTCAGTGCCCGCTCGCAATTCACCAGTATAAAAGGCCGCTGCACGGATAAAGTCGAGATAGGTGACATGATCGGGTAGATAAGGTAAATCAGCCCAACGCTCAACCACTTCCATCACTTCGGTAGAGAAATCCCAACTTTTCAAAACCGCACGACCCAAAGGCCCTTGCATTTTACGTACGAGCGCGCGTAATTGATCAATGCTAGTGAATAAATGGGGATGCGCCTCCGCTTCTGTTAATACAGGTAAGGCGCCAATGTTATGCACGAGTCCAGCTAAGGTTAAGGTATCAAAATTTAACCGACTGGTTGAATGACGCTTATTGTACATCTGCAGCATGGCACAAGACGCAGCGGTTACATCGATTGAGGTACGCCACACTTCGTCCATGACTTCCCACACCATTTCATTGGTGGAAATGAACAATTGCTCCATCGCCACCGAAGTGGCGATGCTTTTAATCTGGATTAACCCAATACGAGAAACCGCACTATTAATGCTTTCAGCGGGGACGCCTCGGCTATATAACGCGCTGTTAGCGACCTTAATAATACGCGCAGAAATCGCAGCATCTTGACCGATCACTTCCGCCACTTGTTTAAGGCTCGCATCGGAGCGTCCGACCACTTCTTGCACCCGCATCGCCACTTCAGGCAAGGTCGGTAGCACTAAGGCATCATCTTTTAGTTTTTTTAATAAACTGACTAACAGTAGATGTTCGGTAGACATCTTAACTCCCATCAATCTGTAAACATCAACATTGGATTGTTGGAGTATATCAGTTGGCTGTCATTAGATGCCTAGAAAAAACAGCAGACGTTAATAATTTGTATGATTGCGTTATCAATTTTGCCTTACTTCTCTGTCTTGATCATCGACCTCAATCATCACTCAAGTTGAAATATTCCGCTCCAGTTGATCTAAGCCAAACTCACTATATTCGTAAAATGTGAAGTACTGCTAAAGTTAACTAAGCCAATTTGCATACCCCTACTTTCATTGTGTAAAATGCCGCCCCCGCGCACCGCGTCATTTATTAACCCATTTGAGAGTGATTATGTTTAAACCTGAGCTGCTGTCTCCAGCTGGAACCTTAAAGAACATGCGCTACGCCTTTGCCTATGGTGCAGATGCCGTGTATGCCGGTCAGCCAAGATATAGTCTAAGGGTACGTAACAATGACTTTAAAATGGAAAACCTTGCCACTGGGATTGAAGAAGCCCATGCACTCGGTAAAAAGCTGTATGTGGTGAGCAATATCGCGCCCCACAATGCCAAGCTAAAAACCTATATCAAAGACATGGAACCCGTAGTGGCGATGAAGCCTGACGCACTGATCATGTCCGATCCCGGTTTAATCATGATGGTGCGTGAAGCGTTTCCTGATCAAGTGGTGCATTTATCCGTGCAAGCGAATGCCATCAACTGGGCCTCGGTAAAGTTTTGGCAAACCCAAGGCATCAAACGCGTGATCCTGTCACGCGAATTGTCCTTAGATGAAATCGAAGAAATTCGTCAGCGCTGCCCCGATATCGAACTTGAAGTGTTTGTGCATGGTGCCCTGTGTATGGCGTATTCAGGCCGTTGTTTACTCTCGGGTTATATCAACAAACGCGATCCTAACCAAGGCACCTGCACTAATGCTTGTCGCTGGAAATACGATGTACACGAAGCGCAGCAAAATGACAGCGGTGACATCATTGCCATGCCAAATGCGGTGCAAATTGAAACGCCAACGACCTTAGGCGCAGGCGCCCCCACAGATCAAATTTACCTACTACAGGAAGCCAATCGCCCCGGCGAATACATGCCCGCCTTCGAAGATGAGCACGGCACTTATATCATGAACTCTAAAGACTTACGGGCCATTCAGCACGTTGAGCGCCTGACTAAAATGGGCATAGACTCGCTCAAAATTGAAGGCCGCACTAAGTCCTTCTATTACGTTGCCCGTACAGCACAACTGTATCGCCGCGCGATTGAAGATGCTTCATCGGGTAAAGATTTCGACCGCAGTCTAATGAATCAATTAGAAGGCCTAGCCCACCGTGGTTATACCGAAGGCTTTTTACGTCGCCATGTGCATGATGAATATCAAAATTATGACTATGGCTACTCAGTTAGTGACACCCAACAATTTGTAGGTGAACTGACGGGAAAACGTAATCTTGCAGGATTGGCCGAAATTGAAGTAAAAAACAAGTTCTCCGTTGGCGACAGTGTTGAACTGATGACGCCGCAGGGCAATATCAGTTTGACGATTGAACAACTCGAAAATCGCAAAGCTGAAGCGGTTGAAGCCGGTTTAGGTTCGGGGCACACTGTGTATCTACCCGTGCCGAAAGAAGTCGATTTGAGCCACGGTATTTTGCTGCGTAACTTGCCCCAAGGTCAGGATACTCGCAACCCACATGAACTAGGTTAAGATCATGGCACTACTGATCGACGATAGCTGCATCAATTGCGACATGTGTGAACCTGAATGTCCTAATCAGGCCATCACTATGGGCGAAGAGATCTATGAAATCGATCCAGACCGTTGCACCGAATGTGTGGGTCACTACGACAAACCGACTTGCGTGTCTGTCTGCCCCATTGATTGCATCGACCCAGATCCAAACCGTGTCGAATCTAACGACGAATTGTTAGTGAAATTTGCCGTGTTAACGCAAAAAGCTTAATCACGTCACCTGACCGAGTGGTTATAATGCCTCTCGGTCAAATCTACCCTAATACCTGCCATAACCTGCGCAAAACAACCCGCATAAAAAATCACAATAAAGATGCATTTAACGGTATGAGGAACCTTTAAATCGCTTAAATCCAAGCCTTTATTTCAGCATTAGTCAAAACACTACTTTAGACTGACTTCTTTTCAGCGGTGAATGTCAAAAAAGTAGCAGACGGAATTTATCGCTACTGCACGGTTTGTGATTCGGACAAAATGTCGCTTGATAAATCACCACTTTTACAAACTCGGTTGTTTTAATAGATTAATAGTTATTATTTTGACGCTTATTTGTACACCTCACTCTTTAGCTAAGTAAAAAGTCACTTGCGGTCAAATTGTAAATCAAGTGTTACATTTTAACCTTATAAATTAGGTATACCTTAATCATCAAACTGGGCAGGTTGAAAATACCTTCTACATTGAATTATGTCTCGAAGTCCGTGGAGACATAAAAAGAAAATGGAGTTCAACATGCATAAGAAACATTTAATTGCAGTCGCGGTCGCAACTGGACTTGCTTACTTCCCTGTTAACGCTAATGAATACCAAGCGAATATGGTAAGTGTCCCACAATCTAAAGCCATCAAAGATACTTACATTGTTGTATTCAATACCCCAAGCGTTCTTAATCTAAGTAATAACAACACCATAGCTGAATTCGCGACGAAACAAGCCGAGAGTTTAGTCAACCAATATGATGTCACTGTGATGAAAAACTTTGGCAATGTGCTCAATGGTGTACTCATCAAGGCCAGCGCCCAACAGATTAAAGCACTGCGTAAAGATTCAAATGTGAAATACATAGAACAAGATCAAATCATGTCAGTAACGCCTATGGTTGAAGCCAATGCCAATCAACCGAGTCCGACCTGGGGCATAGACAGAATCGATCAACGAAACTTGCCATTGGATAGTAACTATCACACGGATTTCGACGGCTCTGGTGTAACCGCCTTTGTGATCGATACTGGCGTGCTTAATACTCACAATGAGTTTGGTGGTCGCGCCAGCAGTGGCTATGATTTTGTGGATAATGATTACGATGCGACTGACTGCAATGGCCATGGTACCCATGTGGCAGGAACTGTTGGTGGCGCTACCTACGGTGTGGCTAAAAACGTCAATCTTGTGGGCGTCAGAGTACTCAACTGTTCAGGTTCAGGTAGTAACTCTGGCGTGATTGCAGGGATAAACTGGGTGAAAAACAATGCTTCCGGCCCCGCCGTCGCAAACATGAGTTTAGGAGGCGGCGCCTCCCAAGCAACTGATGATGCAGTCAATGCCGCAGTTGCCGCAGGGGTCACTTTCGTAGTGGCGGCGGGTAACGACAACAGCAGCGCCTGTAACTACTCACCCGCCCGTGCGGTAAACGCCATCACAGTTGGTTCAACCACCAGTAACGATTCCCGCTCGAGTTTTTCTAACTTCGGGACTTGCCTTGATATCTATGCGCCTGGTTCGAGCATTACGTCCGCTTGGTATAACTCGAATTCAGCGACTAATACCATAAGTGGTACCTCAATGGCAGCCCCACATGTGGCAGGCGTTGCCGCATTATACTTAGATGAAAATCCAAATCTCTCTCCCGCACAGGTGACAAACTTACTCACGACGCGCGCCACGTCAAATAAAGTTACAGACGCGAAAACAGGTTCACCCAATAAATTACTCTTTTCACTCGCAGGCGATGATGGTGGCTGTGGCAATAATTGCCCCGTCGATGAAACACCGCTGCAAAATAATGTGGGTGTCGCAATCAGTGGTGCCACAGGTTCTGCGACGTATTACTACATCGATGTCCCAGTCAATGCGGCAAGTTTAGGGATCAATCTAGCGGGTGGTTCTGGTGATGCGGATATTTATGTCAGCCAAGGGCAAAAACCGACGACAACAAGCTACCAATGTCGCCCCTATCAAAATGGCAACAACGAGAGCTGTAATTTCACCACACCTACGGCGGGTCGGTGGTATGTGATGGTGCAAGGCTATAATAATTACGCCAATGCCCAACTGACAGCCAGCTATAACCTGAATGGTGGCGGAAGCTGCACCGATGCAAACTGCTTAACCAATCGCGTACCTGTCACGAATTTAAGCGGGGCAACGGCAACAGAGAAACTGTATAAGATAGTGGTTCCAGCCAATAGCCAACTCAACATTGCCACCAGTGGCGGAACTGGAGATGTAGACCTGTATGTCAAAGCAGGCACTACCCCAACGACCACCAGCTATGATTGCCGTCCCTATAAAAATGGGAACAATGAAAGCTGTTCGATTACCGTGACTCAAGCGGGAACTTACCATGTAATGTTACGCGCTTATTCGAGCTACTCGGGACTACAACTGAGTGCAAGCTACTAACTCATTGACCAAACCATATAATAAAGTTTAAATAAAAATAAGCCCACTAAGATAACAACTTAGCGGGCTTCTTTATGGAATTAGCAGTGTGTAGTCTCACTAAATAACGTTAAAAACTTGGGGATTTGGCGAGAATAATTGTCGGTTTCGCTTCAATTTGCAGACGCTCAATCACAGCGGCAACCTTTTCAACACTAAGACGAATTGGGGCTGGCATACTGGCAAATTCGATACTTAACAGCAGGTTTTTCACTTCGAGTCCTAATTCAGTATCACCTTGAATACTCAGCTTGCGCTGGAAAAATAGCGTGTCGGGATCTTCCTTCGCCGCCGCCACTAACACTAGCTCAGCAGAGTTGGCACTAAAGGTCACCTGCGCATCGGTGAGCTCTCTGACTTGCCATTTTCCATTAAAACTGACTTCGAAGGCTAAGTTTATATCTTCCACTCGAATCGCGACCCATTTATCCGTCAAAAATCCAAGCTCATCGTCAGCAGCTTGCTCGGCAAGTAAGAGTTCAAGCAATTGGCTGATGGCTTTTGCTTTGAGGCTAAACGGCATCTTAGCAAGGGGAAAGCCGATGGCTTTTGGGGTGAACTCTAAAAGTTGCTGAGCAAATTTTGCGAAAAAAACAGCGGACATAGCGGGAACCCTACAAGAATAAAACATGATATATCCCAGTTTATCGGGATTTTATGATCTTAAACCTGTTTTAAATCAATTCATCGCCATTCAATCTTACCTACACTCAGCGGCTATCATTTTATCGGGAGCATCACTATGGAGCTGTTGTGTCCAGCAGGAAATCTGGCCTCGCTAAAGTCGGCATTACATGCCGGAGCCGACGCTGTGTATCTAGGGTTAAAAGACGACACCAACGCGCGCTCGTTTGCAGGATTAAACTTCACCCCCGCAAAATTGCAAGAAGCCACTGAGTTGACGCAAAAGCACGGCAAAAAAATCTTTTTAACCTTAAATACTTTTCCAAAGCCCGGTGAAGAGCATCGTTGGTATCAGGCTATCGATTTAGCGGCAAAACTGGGTATGGATGCATTAATTGTCGCCGATCTTTCTTTACTCGATTATGCCCATAGGCACTATCCAAACCTGCCACTGCATTTATCGGTGCAGGCCAGTGCAACCAATCTGGGTGCGCTGAGCTTTTATAAGGAAGCCTTTAACATCGCCCGAGTAGTATTGCCACGGGTGTTATCCATGAAACAAGTACGGGATCTTGCTAAAGTCAGCCCAGTGGATTTGGAAGTATTCGCCTTTGGTAGTCTGTGCATTATGGCCGAAGGGCGTTGCCAGCTGTCATCCTATGTAACGGGCCAATCGCCCAACACAGGTGGATCTTGTTCACCAGCAAAACACGTACGCTGGCAAGAAGAAGGGCAGAACAGATTAACCCGGCTCAACGATGTGTTAATTGATAAATCGGCCCTCGACGAACAAATGGGTTATCCCGTGGTATGCAAAGGCCGTTACATCACAGCAGATCAAGATTCGCCGCAATATTTACTCGAATCACCAACCAGTTTGAATACCTTAAGCTTACTTCCAGAGCTAGCCAAGGCGGGCATAGTGTCGCTGAAAATCGAAGGACGTCAACGCAGCCCCGCCTATGTTGAACAAGTCACTCGAGTATGGCGTCAAGCCATAGACACCTATCTAAATAATCCAGCGCTGTACTCACAAAGCCAAAATCAACCCCATTGGGAACAAGCCCTAGCGAAAGTATCCGAGGGTCAGATCACTACGCTTGGCGCCTACGAGCGCGATTGGCAATAAAAGGTAAATAGAGAGCAAGATTGACAAAGGACACCTTATGAAGATTTCCCTAGGACCACTGTTATATTGCTGGCAGAAACAGCAAGTCGCTGACTTTTACCAGCAAGTCGCCGCCAGTCAAATTCCCTTAGTGTATTTAGGTGAGGCGGTTTGTAGCCGCAGACGCGAACTCAAGTGGGGCGATTATCTGGAGCTGGCGCAAATGCTCAAGCAGGCGGGTAAAGAAGTCGTGCTTTCGACGCTGGCCTTAATCGAAGCGCCATCTGAATATACTGAGCTCAAACGCCAGGTCGATAACGGTGAGTTTATCGTCGAAGCAAACGATATGGCGGCAGTGTATCTTGCCAAAGAGCGTAAGTTACCCTTTGTCTGCGGCGCGAGTATCAATAACTACAATCGTGCTAGTTTAGACATTTTGCAGCGGTTTGGAATGCAAAGATTTGTCATGCCAGTGGAGCTATCTAAGGCTTGGTTACAACAAGTAATTCAAGAGCAGCCATCATTTGAGGTGGAAGTGCTCGGCCACGGCTATTTACCACTCGCCCATTCGGCGCGCTGCTTTACCGCTAGGCACAAACAGCTCACGAAAGATCATTGCGAAACGGTATGCCGTGAATACAGTAAAGGACTACTCGCGCAAACCCAAGAGCAGCAACCTTTACTCAGGCTCAATGGAATTCAAACCCAATCCGCTAGCTGTTTAGATTTACGCAGTGAAATAGCGGCAATGACACAAATAGGGGTCGATGTGTTTCGAGTATCACCCAGTAGTCTTGACTGCATCACTAAAGCCAATACTTTGGTCGATACGATTCAAGCGACTAAAAATGTTCAGGATTTTTCGATGAATAGCAATCTTGGTATAACCCAGTGCAACGGTTATTGGTTTGGTGAAGCGGGCCTTGCTGTGCATGTGAATCCATAGCCTAGAGCTGAAGATAAGTCTAAATTCAAAGATAACTCAGCCAATGATTTTGGGATCTTGGCTGAAGTTTAACTGGCTAAAAAGCAGCACACTTGTCCAGCACAATAAACTTCCCAGTCCAATCCATTCTAGTAGGGCTGGCCACCACAAAGTAGGACGCGGCAGTTGCAATACCATCTCCTGATAAAACGGTCTATCGCCTTCGGTCAAACCTAAATTGAGCTGTGGCGCATACAGAAACGTCAACATGCTACATAAGACTATTAACGCCAACAACCCAGTCCAACGGCCAAAGTTAGACTTGCCGAAACAGACCAAGGCTAAATAGAAGATCGCACTCAAACTCCCCAGATAGAAAAACCATTTCAGCCCAAGAACATGCAAGTGATACACGTTCACCGGAAATAATCCCACGCTCGCTAAAGCCAGAAAAGTGAGAGCCAAACTGATAAAGAAAGGATATCCCCAGCAAGAAGTTACCTGCTGCAAAGAAGACAAACAATAGAAAACGAGGCTTAAACTGCCAAAAAACAATCCACCGTTGAGAATGACAGCGAAAGACGAATGACCATAAGTCCCTAATTCACTTAGGGTATGATTCAAAAAATTGAAGCGATGGAATTCAGAATCATCGAACCCCAAAACAGTAATGACAATGCCAATTAAAAGCCCAAAGATCCCCAAAAAACCAAACTTAATGGCCAGTGTTGAGCCGCCTTTAATCGTAACCTTCTGTACTTTTGCGATCATGAATACTAGAGCTGGATGGGAGTAATACTAACTTACATGGAAATGAGAAGATTTAAAGCGGCGGGTATCCGCTTTATGAATAATATTTTTACTTTCATCGTTATTTGCGACTTTTTAGTCAATCACAAAAACATCAAGATAATGGAGAAGGTCACTTTTAGAGATAAGTCGATTTAAAGGCTTATCGCATAAAAATGTGTCCTAGTGCCCAAGACTCCTTAACATTACCGCGATATGCACAACAGGTTCTCGTCAACGCTATATAGCCAGAGTTATCTCTATTGCACTTTCAAATCGAACAGAAAACCAGCCAACATGGCGATAGGGCTAAAGTTGCTGATGTTTTTTTGTGCAGAAATAACATCTAGATAGTTTCACACACATCAGTAAACAAGTAATTAACCAGTCGTTAACCCTTCTAGGGTAAGTGATGGTAAAGCTATGTTTAATAATGCTTTTACAGTAATGTAAGCCAATATAGCCACTCTTAATTTATCGACAACTAAAGTAAAATAACTATGCTGTTTTGCTGCTTATATCAAACTAACTAGCGAATCGTTTTACATAGAGAAGCTAAGCGAGTAATCTTCCCCATTCTCGTTTTTGAGTTGAATTTAAATGCACCTTAATTAGCGTCGACAGCTTGTTACGTGCGGCTATTTATTCAAATTTACCATGTACGACTCGTACTTTAAGGTGTACAACATTGGCTACTGAAAATAAAAACCGAAACATTAAGACGATACTCACCTTTATCGTCCCTTCGCTGATTGGTCTGTTGTTATTTATGACCCCTATCAGCTACAACGATGCGATCACAATTCCTATCGCTATCATATCTAAAGCACTGCAAGGTGCATTGAGCGGTGTGCTAACCCTCATAGTGACTATTATTGTTGTGACTACGGCGCTGGCCTCTTTACTGTCAAAAGTGTTTAAGCCCACATTCGTTACGCAAAATCACTTCCTTAATGGTTTATTGAATGTCAGCCCTATGTGGTTGACAACTCGGATCTTAGGTGCAGTGTTTATCGTACTGACTTACTTAGGTTTAGGTCCAGAGATCATCAACTCCTCGAGCACTGGCGCATTAGTCTTAAACGACTTATTACCTGTGTTGTTCTCGGTATTTATCTTTGCGGGTATGTTACTGCCGCTGCTGCTGAACTTCGGCCTACTCGAGCTCTTTGGCACACTCTTAACGAAAGTCATGCGTCCCGTGTTCAATCTACCGGGTCGTAGCGCTATCGATTGTATGGCCTCATGGTTAGGTGATGGCAGTGTCGGCATTTTGCTGACCAGCAAACAATACGAAGCCCGTTTTTATACCCAGAGAGAAGCCGCAGTTATTGGTACAACCTTCTCGGCGGTATCGATTACCTTCAGCTTAGTGGTGATTTCACAAGTTAAGTTAGAGCATATGTTTGTGCCCTTTTATTTGACTGTGTGCCTCGCGGGTTTTGCCGCCGCTGTGATTGTGCCTAAGTTGCCACCATTATCGTGGAAGAAAGACAACTACATAGATGACACACCACGCATGCCAGATGATGAGCTAATCCCAGCTGGACATGGCGCCTTATCTTGGGGCTTTGATAAAGCCTTAGAAAAAGCCGCCAGTGCCGGTGGCATAAAAGCGGTCTTAAATGAAGGTATTAAAAACGTTGTCGATATGGTGTTTGGTATTATTCCTGTGGTAATGGCCATTGGTACGCTGGCACTGATTATTGCCGAGCACACGCCCATATTTAACTATTTGGGTATGCCGTTTATTCCATTACTCGAATTACTGCATATTCCAGAAGCCACTGAAGCCTCTAAAACAATCGTGGTCGGTTTTGCGGATATGTTTATTCCGTCAATCCTTGCCAGCTCAATTGAATCAGATATGACCCGCTTTGTAATTGCAGCCTTGTCTGTGACTCAGTTGATCTATATGAGTGAAGTCGGTGCACTGCTTATCGGCAGTAAAATTCCCGTCAACTTCGTTGAGCTTTTCGTGGTGTTTATTCTACGCACCTTAGTGACACTGCCTGTTATCGCAGGTGTAGCGCATTTATTGTTCTAAAAGCTAACGGCAACAATAGCTCAGCTAAAAGGGGAGTCAGATTAACTGGCTCCCCTTTTTTGTAGTAACTCATACACAAACTGACCGTTTTGATTATATCGTGTTACTTAATCGTACAACCTCCACTCGTAACCACACAACTCACTTTTGGACACTTAAAAGCTGGATCTGATGGATGGATGAGTCATGGCATTTGCTCGGCAACACGCAATAGTCCATCCGTGGATGTTCGACCGCCCCGTCTGATATGAAAAGATTCACAAATGCCGCGATGGCATGGACGCCAAAGAACGGCCATAGGGCGAACGGTCGTCTCGCTAATCACCATGGTTCCACCTTTCGTGCATTCGCGTAATCTGTAGATTTAAAGACATACGCAACATACTTTTGGACCGGTATGTGTTGGAGACTAATGTTTTGGACCAGTAATTTTAGTTGTTAGCAGTTTAGCGTTTGCTGATATTCACTCTCACAGGCTTGCCATGGCATTCGCTCGTCGACTCGCAGCCAGTCCGTCCTTGGATGCTCGACCGCCCCGTCCATGGGGCGGACGGTCGTCTCGCCAATCACCATGGCTCACCTTTTGGGCAATAGTGTAACCAGTCTGTATGAAGGAGATACCCAGCACGCTTTGGGACAAAAGTGCACGAATAGTACGATTGAGTGACTTATAACTTAAGCTGTAGGGAACTTAATGCATAGGCCCCGACTTATAGGTTTGCCATACCATTTGCTCGTCGACTCGCAGCAAGTCCGTCCTTGGATGCTCGACCGCCCCGTCCATGGGGCGGACGGTCGTCTCGCAAATCACCACGGCTCACCTTTTTGGCATTAGTGGAACATGCGGGTTTGAAGGAGATACCCAGCACGCTTTGGGACAAATGCGTGTTAGATTCCCAACTCTAATTTTTGAGTTTCGGATTAAGATTTCTATGGGTAACGCCGCGTTAAGCGGACTAAAACTGTGGGTTATAACGTGTAGCGAAGCGAAACGTAACTCACTGTTTTAGTTCTATTTAAACGCCTTGCTATGCGTATTTACACTTTTGCTCGAACTACGGTTTGGCTTGTAATTCGATTGTTTATTTTTTGTTTCCAAGCAAGTTGTTTCTCTGACAATTTTCGTTTGTTTTTTGTGTCCATAAGAAAGCTATATTCATTTTCAAATATATAACCTAGTTTATAAGCATGGATTATTAGATCTTCATTTGCGTTAGCTGAGTCATTTTTAGCTATTCGTTTTAGACCAGCAAATAAGTTACCAGTATCAATGCCAATAAATTTGTTAATACAAACATTACCAACGTAAGTCTTTTGATTGTTGAGTTGGTTTTCAATATAACAAAGCTCTTTAATCGATTGCCCACAGGGACAATTATCCCAGTCTTCATTTATTTCAACACCAACAAGTTTCCACTCGTTTTTTGCATGATGAAAGTCAGTTGAATTGGACAAAGGCAATATATGCTCTTTTAACTTCTCAAAATTATGTTCCATGTAGAAGACTCCTCATCAGTACGCATAACGCCGCCAGCAGGGGCAGACAAAGCGCGTCGCGGTTTGGCAGTCCCTCTGGCAGGCCTTGTTAACTGTGGGATTGAATAAGCTCATCGACCCACGCTTTAAGTTTTGGGATTACCTCATTGATTTCAGACTCAAAGCCCTCTTTGTCGAAGTATTCCTCAGTTTCAATTTTGTACTGCCAATCCCTACCTTGCTGCTGAACTGAATAGGGTATCCCCTCCAGGGCTTCGATTGACTCATAAACTATTTGTGCAAAAGCATCACGATCATTACGATTTTTATCGTACTTCTCTATTTCGTTTAAAAGTCTTTCTAATACGGTTTTATTCGACATTACCAACTCGATACTTTCGTACAGTTAACGTATGGTTAAGGGGCGGGCTTTAGCCCGTCCCAGTGAGCGAAGCGAACGGTTTGAACCAGTTGTTAGGAGTTGCTGACACTGCGATCAAAACTGACACCGCCTCTGCTCAGGAACCCTAGAGATTGTCGATCGAGAAGGGTCGGACTCTGACGGATATACATTTTGTACCCCGTTGCTTGCAAAGATACTTCTCCTTCCTGGCATGCAAAGCAAAATTTGTACTGAGTAAACTTCCCATTTGGAGAGGGGCCCAGCTCTGTGCAATGCAGAGCCGAAATCTCCATATCTCCTTGAGATGATTGGATATCCACTCTTACGTCAAAAGCATTTTCAAAGACCATTGTTACTGGTGCAACCCAGAACTTGTAATAGGTTTCGCCGGGGCCTGGATCAACCCATTTGAATATGTAATCAAGGTCAATCAGAAACTCGAAGGACTCAGTATTTGCCACCATTGACCAAATTGTGGCGTCATGCCAACCCATGATTTTGAAGTCATGGTGATCCCAAATGTTTTTGTCCGGGCGGTAATGGTCCATGATTATGTCCTGGCGACTCCTAACGCCAGCAGCACGCGCGGCTTTGTAGTGGAGGCGAAGCCGCAACGAAAAAGCCGTCGCTGTGCCTGCGATTGTTAGGCATTTCTACTCCCTACCTCTCGAGATATAGTCAGCATATTCGTCTTGAATCATTAGCTCATTCAGTAACTTTTCAGATGATCCAGTGAATCGCTGCTCAATAAATTCGATCGCTTGTCCAAATGAAGCGAACGATATGTCTTCATTTGCTTCTTCAAGCTCCAGGTCTGGATCAAGCGGACCAAATTCATAAATATCAAGGAATGACTCATCACCCAAGTCGGCTGTTTCGTAAACCGAGACATCTATTTGGGGGCCGGCCCCCCGAATGCTTAGCCACTTTATGCCGGCACGGCCATCCCGTTCGCATCCGCCAAGGAAGCACTCAACTGCTTTTCCTCGTTTAAGCGCCGATTCGGCTTCCTGAAGATTGAGATATCTACGGCTCATTGTGTATGCCTAACATTTTATTAGTGCGCATGCGCGTTTACCTCATTAGACCAGTGAAAACGCGCACAGTTAACTACCTGTATGCAAAGAACTTATCAGTTTTTTATCAAATACACCATCCGGAAAAACGCGCATGCGCGTTTTCCAAACCTATTAACTAATTTTGGAAAAATATATACAAATGATTTTAAAGGGTTTTGTTAATTTCATGCTGGATAAACGCGTAAAAAAATGAGCTTAAAAACACTCAAAAGCATCTAAATTTAAATACGACTGTACCCATACATTGTTAGTCGCTTTACGGTAGGGCCAAACATTCGTTAAATAGATGAGATTTTGTAGGGCAATTTATTCGTCCGTTTTCGACTCACTAAATGAATGCTAGCAAGCTTTGGGGCAGAAGTAAGTTAAACCAACCTATCGGATCTAATTGCATCCTGATGTGAATCTTGCAGGTTCAGTCCAGGCTAATTCACCTTTTGTCATCTGCATGTCATCTAAACTTCATCATTCGGTCAAAGCCCCCCACTAAGCTCATATTCGTTAACAGCCTAATGGGGTGAATACGAGATGACAGGATTTAATTTCAGGAAACTTGAGAGGTCTACGCGGGAAGAGATAAATGACCCCAGCCTTTCTCCTCCCATCTTTAATCGCTCAACACAAACGCCAACATTAGCACCAACATCCTCAAATCAATTCAATTATGCCGCGATTACCCCATCCGCATTAACTTCAGCCCATACAGCAAGCATCACAGTTAACGCCCTCTGGTTGTCAGATATCCATTTAGGCTGTAAGGATTGCAAGGCTGACTACCTGCTCAGCTTGCTTGAAACCGTGCGTTGTCAGCACTTGTATCTGGTCGGTGACATAGTCGATTTATGGGCGTTGAAACGTAAGCTGCACTGGCCCGATAGCCACAATAAGGTACTGCAGAAATTCATTGAACTGGCACAAAACGGCACCCAAGTGATTTATCTGCCGGGCAACCACGACGAACTGATTAAACCCTACGCAGAGCTAAGCCTGTGGAATATTAAAATTGCCCGCCAACATATTCACCACGGAATTGGCGGCCATAAACTCTTGATGCTCCACGGGGATCAGTTTGATGCCGATGTGTGTGTCGGCCGTTTCTACGCCATATTGGGCGACCATTTATATGACCTATTATTGTTCCTCAATCGCAATCTCCATAGCTTGCGGGAACGCTTAGGTTACCCCTATTGGTCACTGGCAAGTTATATCAAGTCCAAAGTGGGTAAGGCTCAAGCCGCTATTGGACATTACCGTCAAGCGGTACTCAACTATGCCCAGCACTTTGATGTTGACGGTGTGATCTGCGGTCATATCCATCAGCCCGAACTCTCGACTCACCCCAGAGCAGCCCAATATTACTCACCACTCAGTCCCCCTGAAAAGAGGCAGATCATCTACGCCAACGACGGTGACTGGGTCGAAAACTGCAGTTTAATCACAGAAACCTTAAGCGGCGAATTACAACTTTGCCGCTGGAACGAGCAAACGCTCAAGCTCGATATTCTCAACAGTATAGCGCTGGTACAACTGCCACCAGAGACGCACAAAGACAAGCAACAAAAAACGGCAGCGCAGCAAATGCCAAACATAAATACCGGCGAAACTCGCCCAAGGGATGTTGCCTAACACTATGAATCAATTACATAACGCTATGGAATACAATGAACAAATGCTAAACAGCAGCCTTAGCCATAACAAGCATACTGTGCCGTTCAAGGCGAATAACATGATTTTTACCGTTGATAATGTGGTTGAACAAAATCTACCAGCGATCAATGACAAACCTTGGCTAGCTAAACCTGCCAAGGCCATGCTGCGTTACCTGCTCAATGAAAAACAGTGCAACGATATCGCCAGTCAATATACCTATTTACAGGGCGTAGATTTTGTCGAACAAATGCTGGCGAGTTTTGACTTTAGTTTTACCGTACCCGCCAACGAAATAGAAAATATTCCCTGTGAAGGCCGAGTGGTCATATTCGCGAACCATCCTATAGGTTCACTCGATGCATTAGCGCTCATCAAACTCATCAGTGAAGTTCGCCCTGATATTAAAGTCGTCGCGAATGAACTCTTGATGGCGCTGGAACCGCTGCACTCAATCCTACTGCCAGTGCGCAATATGACCGGCGGCACACCGAAACAGCATTTAGAAAAAATCCACCAGCACCTGCGTAACGAAGGCGCAGTGCTGATTTTTCCGTCGGGCGAAGTCTCGCGTCTGCGCCCTAACGGCGTGCGTGATACCCAATGGCACTCAGGCTTTTTAAAGATGGCGATTTCCTGCAATGCGCCCCTACTGCCAATATTTTTAGATGCCAAAAACTCTGCCACTTTCTACGGCGCATCTATGATTTACAAGCCACTTGCGACACTGCTGCTAGTGAAGGAAATGTTCAAGCAGGCTAAACGTAATATGCCGATCCGCATTGGCGAGCTCATTTCTAATGAAGCCGTACGCTCAATGGACTTTCCACTCAAGACCAAGATAAAACTGCTTAAAAATCACTTGTATCGTATCGGCAAAGATAAAGATCCACTGTTTATCACCCAGAGCGCTATCGCCCACCCCGAATCGCGCCGTGAACTGCAAGCGGCACTGCAACAATGTGAACTTCTAGGGGAAACGCAAGATAACAAGTTGATTTATCTGTACCAACACAACGACAGTAATCCCATCATGCGGGAAATTGGCCGCCTGAGGGAAATCGCCTTTCGCGCCGTAGGCGAAGGTTCGGGCAAGCGCCGCGATATCGATAAATACGATTCCTACTACCAACACTTAGTGTTGTGGGATAAAGAGCAGTTTGAAATTATCGGCGCCTATCGTTTTGCCAGTGGTGAGCAAGTCTTAGCAAAATATGGCAACAACGCACTCTACAGCCAATCCCTATTCCAATACGCCGACAGCTTTATGCCCTTTGTGAAGCAAGGGTTAGAACTCGGTCGCAGCTTTGTGCAGCCTAAATATTGGGGTAAACGCAGTTTAGATTATCTGTGGTTTGGCATTGGGGCTTATCTCGCCAAGCATCCTGAATATCGTTATCTATTTGGCCCTGTGTCCATCAGTAATCAACTGCCTGGAAGTGCTAGGGAAATGCTAGTGCACTTTTATGCGCGGGAATTTGCACCTGCGCAGCAGATGGCAGTTTCCATGTCACCCTTTGGCTTATCTAAATCCCAAAAAGCTAAGTTAGATGACTTGTATTTCTCCGAGGATTATCAGAGTAACTTTAAGCAACTCAAACAAGTGCTCGCGAGTATGGGGGCGGCCGTACCTACGCTCTACAAACAATATGGTGAACTGTGTAAAGCGGATGGGGTTAAGTTTCTCGCCTTTGGTATCGACGCCGACTTTGGCGATTGTATCGATGGCTTAGTGCTGGTGGACACCCACAAACTGAAAGGCAAAAAGTATCAACGCTACATAGGCGCACACTTACCCGAATCGGAGCGGATGCCAATAACAGCGGATGATGAGCCAGAGGTCCAAGATCTTTGAGTTAAAACTTTGTAATGGGTGTTGGCTAAACTTGCACCACTCTGTTATAAGTAACTGTAATGCAGCGCATTAACAGAGCGCATCCTAGGATGCGCAAGCTTAACAGGGGATCATCATGCCGATCATTATCGCCGATATTATGAGTACCCGAGTCGTCACGGTTGAAATGGACGATCGATTAACTGTGGCGAAGGAAATCTTCGACCAAGCGAGCTTTCATCACTTGTTGGTCGTAGATGAGTACCAACTTGAAGGCGTGTTATCGGAGCGGGATCTATTGCGTGCGATTAGCCCGAACTTGGGCAGTAGCGCCGAAACCGCAAGAGACTTAGAAACCCTACAAAAACGTGTGCATCAAGTGATGACGCGTAATCCGGTTACCGTCGCACCCCACATCAATTTAGACACGGCTACCCGCATGTTATTAGATAACAATATAGGCTGCTTACCCGTGTTAGAGGACGGTAAATTGGTTGGGATTGTTACTTGGAAAGACTTATTACGTGCCTATTGTGAGTACAGAGCACAAAATCAAAGCGAGTGCTAATCCTAAGACTGCACTCGCTTCTGTTATCAATAACTAAGTTCAAATCACTCAGTTTGCCTAGCTTAAATCGCCCAACCACCCATATAGAACACCACTAAACCTAAGGTGATGGCAAGCACGCCTAACTTCAGTTTGCGCCATTCGCCACTGCAAATACGGCCTACCACCAGTGTCACAAAACCCAGCATTATACCGGTAACGATATTACAGCTTAAGATGATAAACACAGCGCAGGTTAAGCCCGACATGGCATCAACTTTATCGTCAAAATCGAGTTTCGCCACATTACTCAGCATCAACAAACCCACATACATCAAAGCAGGCGCTGTCGCATAGGCAGGCACTAAGTAGCTTAATGGCGCTAAAAACATCATCAATAAAAACAGTACGCCAACGATAGTCGCGGTTAAACCTGTCTTACCGCCCGCTGCAGTCCCCGCCGCCGACTCGATATACACAGCCGCTGGTGCTCCGCCGACTAAACCTGCCACCATACTGCTGACTGAGTCTGAGGTTAAGGCTTTACCACCGCCGACAATATTGTCGTCTTTATCGAGTAAATTCGCTTGCCCAGCCACAGCACGGATAGTGCCGGTCGCATCAAAAATCGCCGTCATCACTAACGCTAATACGATAGGCAATACCACAGGATTAAAGGCACCCATAATATCGAGCTGTCCAATCAGTGAATGCTCTGAGGTAAAATCAGGCAAGGCGAACAAACCTTGGTATTTAACGCTCGGATCGAACACTAAACCAAATACCGATAGCGCGATAATCACCAACAAAATACCGCCTGGTACACCGCGGCGCTCTAAACCAATTGTCGCCGCTAAACCTATAACGGTAGCGATAACAGGTAAGCTGTTAATGTCGCCTAACTTCACCGGTAAGCCTGCGCTATTGGCCACAATCAACTGCACACTGTTAGTCGCAATCAAAAGTAAAAACAAGCCGATACCTATGCCTGTACCGTGGGCTATGCCCTTTGGTAAATTAGCCAGCACCCACTGGCGAATACCTGTCACACTCACAAGTGTGAACGTCACACCCATTAGGAAAATAGCGCCTAAGGTGACTGGAATCGACATTCCCTGACCGAGCACTAAGCTAAACGCAGTAAAGGCCGTGAGCGAAATAGCACAGCCAATCGCCATAGGTAAGTTAGCCCATAAACCCATGAGCAAAGAACCAAATGAAGCAATTAAACAGGTAGCGATAAACACAGCGCCGGGATCAAATCCCGCTTGGCCTAACATGTTAGGCACCACAATCACTGAGTAGACCATAGCGAGGAAGGTTGTGAATCCCGCAATCACTTCTTGGCGAACAGTGCTACCACGTTGTTGAATAGAAAAATAACGGTCCAGAAACGAACCAGAGGATACGGCTGTTGAACTCAATTGCTCAGACATAATATTGTTATACCTTGTGATCTCTTAAAATGGGGTCGGTACCAATTACCCTAAAACGCAATTGGCGACGCTGGCTGCGGCAGATTAGAGCCCCAAATCCATCAGACTTGGGTGAGAGATCCACATCATTTTCCTACTGTGGGAAAAATCCATGATCTGCAAGCAGTGATGCCTCGCGATGATTAAAAAGCCATTAACCATGTAGACGCAGCCGTTGTTGGCCGCGGATGATACTGGAATCTCCCAAAGATAGCTAAGACATCGCCTACACTTCGATAAAAAATTAGCGGCAAAAACTGAAATCTGTTGTTTAAAAAAACGCCTAAACCTATGTAATAACTGCTACTTAATATCACATTAATCACGATAAGAGTCTGCCAGTGCCGCGTAAACGTACGCTAACTTCCCCCTCCTTCATCTCCCAATATTAGAATATGGCAAGTCAACCAAACCTTGATACTTAGTGTATTGATACTTAGTGTATTGATACTTGGCGTATTAACGTTTCAGTGGTTGTTGTTTAAGGAGCCACACTTACGCTTTCTGTAACGAACACCTCGTCATTCACACCGCCTGCGTGAATATGCGATCTTGGTAGCTTGATTGAACAAAAAATTACTCTGCTTTTACAGTCACATCAATATGACTTATGCTTAGAGGCACTGATGGGACTACACTTAGCTGACTATGAAAGAAAAAGGATTGGGTATGGACGAAAGGCGTAAGTTTTCGCGGATTCTATTTGCCACGAGCGCACATCTACAACAAGGTGGTGCACAGTGGGAGACGACCATTCTCGATTTGAGTCTAAATGGCGCCTTGGTTGAAGAACCGCAAAATTTTATTAATTCGGGTGATGCTATTACCCTCAGTTTTGCCTTACCAGAATCTGACATTGAGATCCGTATGGAAACTGAGTTGGTCCATCAAAAAAATGCCCAATTAGGTTTGAAGTGTAACTTTATCGATGTTGATAGTATCAGCCACCTAAAACGTATGGTGGAACTGAACCTAGGTGATGCTTCTTTGCTGAATCGTGAACTCATGTTGTTTATCGAAAAACACAATATCACAGATTAAGACACTCGCTCACAAACAAAAACAGCGCCTAATGGCGCTGTTTTGCTTGCAGGTGTTAACTCGCGAGCATTTGATGCTAAATCGCTTCTAGCGCTTCGGATAACTTAGAAACACCCACCACTTCCATCCCAGCAGGAGGCTTTTTCGGCACATTGGCCTTGGGCACTATTGCTCGCTTAAAACCATGCTTAGCGGCTTCGATTAATCGCTCTTGCCCATTAGGCACAGGACGAATTTCGCCGGACAACCCAACCTCACCAAAGGCAACTAAATCGCTAGGTAAAATGTCACCACGAAAACTCGATACCATAGCCAAGAGTAACGTTAAGTCGGCACTGGTTTCCGTTACTTTCACGCCGCCCACCACGTTAACAAACACGTCCTGATCCGACATCTGCAAACCACCATGGCGGTGCATTACGGCAAGCAACATGGCCAAACGGTTTGCATCCATACCCACAGCCACGCGGCGCGGGTTAGACATGGCCGAGTTATCCACCAGCACTTGCAGCTCCACCAACAAGGGCCGGGTGCCTTCCCAAACCACCATAACAAGCGAGCCAGATGATTCTTCTTCACCACGAGAAAGGAAGATTGCCGAAGGATTGGCGACTTCCTTTAAGCCGCGCTCTGTCATGGCAAATACGCCTAATTCATTGATCGCGCCAAAACGATTTTTATGGGAGCGCAAAGTGCGGTAACGACTATCGCTATCCCCTTCGAACATCACAGAGCAGTCGATACAATGTTCCAATACCTTGGGCCCAGCCAAACTGCCATCTTTGGTTACATGGCCGACCATAATCACGGCAATGCCATTTTCTTTCGCAAAACGGGTTAAGTAAGAAGCGGATTCACGCACCTGCGACACACTGCCAGGGCTCGATGCCACATCACTCATGTGCATCACTTGAATCGAGTCAACAACGATGACTTTAGGCAATTCTTTAAGGGCAACTTCGCAAATTTGCTCGACGCTGGTTTCAGACAACATCCGCAATTTATTGGTTGGTAAACCAAGGCGATGGGCGCGCATCGCTACCTGCTGCAACGATTCTTCACCCGTGACATACAGTGCAGGCATTTGCTCGGCCAAATGACACAGAGTTTGCAATAAAAGCGTACTCTTACCTGCGCCTGGATGTCCGCCAATCAAAATGGCAGAACCTGGTACAATCCCACCACCGAGCACTCGATCTAATTCGCCAAAATGACTCAAGATCCGCGGTAAGGCATTAAGATCGATTTGATCTAATGTCTTCACTTCATTGCTGCTTGCTCCGGCATAACCGACAAACTTAGTGCTGCGCCCAGGCGAAGCTGCACCGAGCCTCACCTCAGTGATCGTATTCCATTCCTGACAAGCGCTACACTGCCCTTGCCAACGGGGAAAGTCTTGTCCACACTCATTACATACGTACGCCGTTTTATTCTTTGCCATAACTCATTAAAATCTGTATAAAATCAATTTAAGTAACTACGAATACTGCCGACATAAGACTAACAGCCCAATACAAAATAAGCATTAAAAAGAACCCTACATGAGTCTAGATAACCATAGTGCACTCATCGAACAGCTCAAGCCATTGCTCATGGAACCTAACTTCCATGAGATTTTCCAGCAGCTGACGATAGATGAAACCAATTCGACCCGTTTTCTAGTGAAAATGGAACTCAGTCGTTTGGCTTCACCATGCACGCGAATTATCGATCTCAGGGATAAATCTGAGCTTCCTTGTGTTGAAGTGATGTTAGGTCAACAGCGACATTTTTTAGATGAACCCGCCAAAAACAGTATGCATGAGGCCATGTCACTGTTTCGCAACCAATATACCTTGGGAGTATACGAGTATGTGCTCAATGCTCACCAACAACGTCGGTTAAAGTTGCGCCAAAATATCATGCAAGTGGAAGCCGCTGAGTCAGAGCCTTTTATGGTGCCCGGCGTGGTATTAGGCAGTTATTTCAACCGCACAGAAGAGCGGATGAATTACAGTATTCGCATCGCAGCATCGCAAACCGGCCGTGGTGAAGTACAAGGGATAACTGCAGATTTATCCGTAGGTGGTGCCCGTATTCGTCTTGCAGCCAACCATCCCTTCGATCTCGACCATCCCCTAAAAATAAAGTTACTGGAACTCAGTGAGGAGTTTTACTATCCCGATCTCCAGCTCGGTGTTGACTATGAGGTTGTCGATAGCCAAACCAATGGCGAATATATTTGGTTAAGACTCAAGCGTATTGGGGGCAGCGAAGCCTTAAGTGAAATGCTTGGCAATTTAATCCGCGGCTACAAACTGCGTTATAAAGTAGATGTGAATGATGTGATAGTCACAGCAACAGGGCTTGGATTTGAGCGTCATTATTTACCCCATTTACCGCACTTACCTTTATATTTCAATACTCAAACTCAAGGTTTGAGCCACATGCTACTCAGCCGAGATAACCAGCAGATAGTGCATTATTTTCAAGATGAAAATGATGTGAGCCAGTTACCAGCTATGCTGACACCAAGCCGTTTATCTGCGCTACTTAATCATCCTGAAAATCCCGACCATGGGCTATTTTTTAGCTTTACCTATAATGCCCAAGGTTGCTTATATTTTTACTCTGCCACCTTAGCAGAGCTTAAAGCTAAGGGCATGATGCCTTTATTTTTAGGCTTTGCATCGACCAAGCCCAGCTGGCGGATCTTCAAAGTCACCCAAGATAAAATTTATCATGATAAGGGTTATCGACGTGCGACCCTCCCCGGAGATGAAGCAAAATTTAGCCCATTGGTCGAACAACAATTATCACAATTTAGTCATTTGCTTCAGCTCATCGAAATCAGCAACGAAGATACCAGAGGCCATTACAAAGCTTGGCAAGACGATAGTAATGCCAACGCCCTAAAAACCTTTGGTCAACAACGACTGACCACCAATCAAATTAAGTTAGTTTCCATGCAGTTTAGCGAGCGACGCCAAGAAGCGCGTTTCGCCTTTAAAACCTTAGTCAATGTGACTCAAGACAAGCACAAAGCCACGGGCATTACTTTAGATATTTCTAGCCGAGGCATGCAATTAACCTTGGATAATCCTGCAGATTTTTCATCAAATAAACCACTACTGTTAAGCTTCCCAAAGCTCCAAACCATTGCAGGCAAAACACAGTTAGATAACCTCCCCTACCGCTTAGTGCGTACCCGCAAGAATGGTGTAACCTTGCATTTAACCGCCGTTATGGGCCATACGCCCCATGTTGGGGTCGAATTTTTAAATAAACTTATTGCCCATAACAAAGAAAAATTAGAGCAACTCACCGAAAACAATAGTGAAATCAAAGAACTTGCCGATGGTTTAAAAAATATTTTGATGCATGATTTACATTCTGTGCCCTATTTTGTTGAAAAAACGACAAAATCCGCCCAAGTCGCTTGTTTAGGCGTTGGCACACAACAGGATGAGATCTGCGATATTTTTGCCGCAGGCACCTCAGATACCCTGCAATATAATTTAGCGCCACTGCTAAAAGACGGTTTTTTTAAGCGAGATATTCTCGAACCTATCCGTCAAATGAAACCCCAACAGGACATGGATTTTATTGAAGTGTTTATTCAGTTAATTCGCCAATCTCGCGGAAAAATCTTTTTAAAGTGCACTCTTGCAACTGAAATCGGTGATGTCGAAGCACAGATAACCTTTATCAATCAGAGCAAAGCACTAGGCAGGTTTCTCGCCCTACGGATTTATCGCGGCGCGACAGAGAAGCCTGATATGAACTACCTACGCCGTGAATTGGAATACATTAATATTCATGCAAACCATAAAGCTAAGCAGTTAGAAGAACAGTTATGGCGTGTGATTGGTGTCGGCGAACTGTTAGATATTACCCAAGAAGTTGAATTAAGATACCCAGTACTTCATAAAAAGCAGTCTTAATTGTTTAATACCGCCAGATCAAAACTTAAATACCAATCCCTTATCTTAGGAAAATGATCACTGGTGGCATCTAAATGCGTCAGCATATCTGCATGACCATAGTCATGCTTAAAGCCATTATCCTTAGAGAGAAGCGTCGATTTAACCCGTTTAAAACCACACTCTACGACCATATCCGCCACATCTTCTGGATGCCCCAACACAGTATCGTTTTGCCCTGAGATAAACCAAGCTGGTGGCCAATGAGCATGCTTTGCCGCTTTCGCATAATCAAACCCATCATCGTGATCGATCCAATCACCCCGCACCCAATCGATACTTTGAACTAATGAGGCGCGACTTTCATTATCCATACCAATACGCAGCTTATCGGCGGCGAGGTAACCTTGGCCCATCGCTAAACCTGGCGCTAAACGATTCCAAAAAACATCAACCATTAACCACTTTTTGAAGGACTTAACCCGAATTGTCCGTTTGCTACCGAAAGTAAGCAGTGAACGAACGCTTTGCTGCAAATCAGGATATCGGGCCAAACTACTCGCCATCAACACGCCGCCCCATGAATGGGCGCACCAATGCACCTGCAAAGGCGCCACGGCTTTACGAGCCGTGGCGCCTTTGCAGACTTTTTGATGTAAATCGAGAATCGCCTGCTGCACTAAAGGTAACTGCTCGCGGATCACTTCACCCTGCCCTAAGGTAAAATCACGATCGATTTTAGGCAAGCTGAGCCCTCTTCCTGCAGTATCCAGCACATACACCACAAATCCCGCCTTAGCTAAATAACAACCAAGACCACGGCCACTCTGGCTATAAAACACTCGACCGTTAGACATAGCACCATGAAGCATGAGGATAGGCGTTTTAGAAAAATCAGGCGCAGCCGGTAATAACTGGCGTAGATGCAGTTGACCATCGCGGTACGGCAGGTAGATTGAAGACTGTGAAATGGTCGAAATTGAGCCTTGGGCGAGCTGAGTCAAAATAAGTCACTGGTAGTTTATCAATATCCCTAAACTACCAGCTCATCAATAAAAGACAAGAGTCCTTACTCTAACTCAGTCTCTATCCAGACTTATATTTAAATAAATGAATAACCTAGATTTGTAGCAGGTAAGGTAGAACTCGCAGGTCGAGATGGCGAATATTGGCATCCGCCGCCGCTGCCAGCTTAGGTTTCGCATGGAAAGCGATACCAAAATCCGCTGCCATCACCATAGGAATATCATTCGCGCCATCGCCGATCGCGACTCTTTGGCCTTTTGGAATTTGCCACAGCTCACTGCAACGCTCAACCACATCTGCTTTAAACTGCGCATCCACAACTTTACCTGTTACTTCCCCCGCAAGTTTACCGTCAGTGATCACTAACTCATTAGCAAAGGCCGCATCTAAGTTTAAAAGCTGCCTTAAATGGCCAACAAAAGGCGTAAAGCCGCCAGATGCCACCACTAAACGCCAGCCATGGGATTTAAGCTCTAAAAGCATAGGCTCAAGCCCAGGCATCAAAGGCAAGTTGTCGCACAAGGTCGTGATAATACTGGCATCGGCGCCCTTAAGCTGTGCCACACGCTGACGCAAACTCTGCTCAAAATCTAGCTCACCTTGCATAGCACGTTCAGTAATCGCCGCCACGCGCTTGCCCACGCCCGCCATAGCCGCTAATTCATCAATACATTCAATCTGAATCGCCGTTGAATCCATGTCCATCACTAATAAACCGGGATGATTCAAGCAAGGCAAATCAAAATTGATGACATGCAATTCAGCTAAAGACTGCGGGAATGCCGCTAACTGTGCCTGAGAAGGCAAATTTACCAGTGCCAACTCGATACAATGTAAACCAACTTGGCGTTCGATATGGGCGATACCGATAACGTTAGACTGAGGCAATTGCGCTATCCAGGCCGATATTATCGCCTCTACCGCGGCATCTTGATAAATAATTCGCACACGTGAAACACCAGCGGGGTTTGCTGACTCTTGATAACGTTCAAACACTTGCCCTTGGCGTTCAAACCTTGGGGAATGGTCAGAGACTAACCACAAAAAAAGCGCATCTTGGTTCAAGCTTTCCATCGGACTTAAATTCTCCAACTATCGGGCTCACTCAGAATCAATTATGATTAGGCAAGCGCTCTACATTTTAAGGGTCAAAGTGTTATATCTTAAAGGGCTAAAGAAAAGCCATAAAATCAGTAGACTGATCCAAATTGCCGCCGCCTTCGCCTTGATATTCGGCTTAGTGCAATTGTGGCAGACAAGCCTACTACAAGGTCAGTTGCTTCTAAAGTCCCAAACTCAAAAGATGGCCAGATTACTGGTACAGCAAACCGCGTATGGTGCCGCGCCCGCGCTACAACTGCAAAATGATGAGCAGTTGCAATGGCTCGCCAGCGCTTTAGTGGAAGATCCTAAAGTGATGTCCGCCGCCATCTTCAGTGACCAAGGCATGCGGCTATCCTTCGCTCAAAGCATCACTAAGGATGTAGTTGATCCTGACTCGGAAGAAATGAATTTGCTGCTAAGCAAATATCCTCCCTATGTAGAGCCCGTGATCCAAGAAGGGAAAAATCTAGGTTATGTCGAAGTCAGGCTTGATACCAAGTTATTTTTCAACGAAATCAAAGAAGCCCATAATTTAAACATGGAGCAACAACAAATCATGCTGTTGGTTGCAGGCTTGATTGGTATGTTACTTTCGCGCTCTTTGTCTTTCAAACGTGCCGACTTCGACCGCCGCCGCTTTAGGGTTAAGTTGCGTCAAGCGCCGAAAAAACCTAAGAAACGATCCTCAGCTAAAGAGCAATCAGAAAGTGTTAATGATGGTTTGGCGCAAGTGCTAACCGAAGATCAACTGGTGTCGACCACTGATCATCCACAAGAAAAAGCGGCTAAACCCACTAAGGCGCCAAAAGCAGTGACAGAGACCCGTGTTGATAAGCTCGTGCAGGAAAGCGTGCAAACTAAGGCCGAAAAAACGTCAGAAAATTCATTGGAATTACAGGATAATACAGCAGTTGAAAACGCGGCAAACGATGCGGAACAAGCGGTACCTGTTAAGGTTAAACCTAAAGTGAAAAGTGTCCGTCGGGTAAAACACGCGACTAAAGCAACAGCCGCTGCGGCCGAAACCTCGACGCCAAAAACACCCAGTGAACCAAGTGATCTCGACACAGATTCAACAGGTTAATCTCTATTTCGATAGATAAGGTAAATCACTAATCTATTGATAGCTAAGCTCTAGATAAGCCATAAACAAGCAATTTCTAATAACCAAACCATTAATAACAAAGTCGAATAGAACAGCCGCTAAAAATTGGCATAAAAAAGGGTTCGCATTGCGAACCCTTTTCAGTAGCACACTCTTACAGCGTAACAGTTACAGTGTAATCGCCGCTTCTAATGTCATGATGATCATGTCATTGAATGTGGTTTGACGTTCTTCTGCAGAAGTCTTTTCACCGGTGCGGATATGGTCAGATACAGTCACAACGCACAGGGCACGCGCACCAAACTCATGGGCAACGCCGTACAAACCAGCCGCTTCCATTTCTACGCCTAATACGCCCATCTTCTCCATCACGTCAAACATTTGTGGATCAGGAGTGTAGAACAGGTCCGCAGAGAAAATGTTACCTACGCGAACTTTAGTGCCACGAACTTTCGCAGATTCGATAACCGCATTCATCAGCTCATAGTTAGCGATAGCGGCAAAATCTTGGCCTTTAAAACGTAAACGGTTAACCGCTGAGTCAGTACATGCACCCATACCGATGATCACGTCACGTACTTTAACGTCAGTGCTGATCGCACCACAAGTACCCACACGGATCAGGTTCTTAACGCCGTAATCACGAATTAATTCAGTTGCATAGATAGAGCATGAAGGAATACCCATGCCAGAACCCATAACTGAAATACGCTTACCTTTGTAAGTACCAGTAAAACCTAGCATGTTTCGAACATCAGTCACTTGCTCAACATTTTCTAAGAATGTTTCAGCAATATATTTTGCACGTAATGGATCGCCTGGAAACAGCATTGTCTCAGCGAATGCGCCCTCTACAGCATTAATGTGTGGTGTTGCCATCGAAATAACCCCTGTTTATTTTATTAAGACTTAAGTCTTTGTTTACTGGCGGCAAATGTCAGCCGCCAAATCGAAATAAATGCTAATTTGCCTAAAGGAACGATTCGCCATAGGCCATAGGTTCAAGCTTAAAGTGACTCGCAATAGATTGGCCGATATCGGCAAAGCTGTTACGACGCCCCAGCGATCCCGCTTTCAATCCAGCGCCAAAGGCTAATACTGGCACATATTCACGGGTATGATCCGTGCCTTGCCATGTTGGATCGCAACCGTGATCCGCCGTTAAAATCAGCAGATCGTCTTCACCTAATAATGAGAGCATTTCAGGCAAACGGGCATCAAAATATTCCAGCCCTTTGGCGTAGCCAGCAACATCACGGCGATGACCGTAGTGAGAGTCAAAATCCACAAAGTTAGTAAACACTATAGTGTTATCACCCGCAGATTTCACTTCGGCTAAGGTCGCATCGAAAAGTGCTTCTAAGCCGTTCGCCTTCACTTTTTTAGTGATACCACAGTAAGCATAAATGTCGGCAATCTTGCCTACACTCACCACTTCACCGCCAGCCTCTTTCAGCTTATCGAGTACAGTTTTTGCAGGTGGCGCGAGCGAATAATCCTTACGATTGCCGGTACGGGCAAAATCACTTGGACCAGTACCATCAAATGGACGGGCAATGACGCGACCTATGTTGTAAGGCTCTAACTCTTCACGGGTTATTTCGCAAAGACGATAAAGATTGTCTAAACCGAAGGTTTCTTCATGACAAGCGATTTGGAATACTGAATCAGCAGAGGTGTAGAAAATAGGCTTGCCAGAGCGCATGTGCTCTTCGCCTAACTCTTCTAAAATGGTTGTACCTGAGGCATGGCAATTACCTAAGAATCCATCCAGACCTGCACGGGCTAAGATCTTATCCGTCAGTTCTTTAGGGAAAGAATTTTGATGCTCGCTGAAATAACCCCACTCGAATAGTACGGGCACGCCCGCCATCTCCCAGTGACCGCTCGGCGTATCTTTACCCGAACTTAACTCTTGTGCATGACCATAAGCACCAATCAGCTCAACATTATCGCCAAAACCTGGTGCAAAGGCGCCAGTACTTTCCATCGCTGCATGGCCTAAACCTAAGCGCGCTAAGTTAGGTAATTTCAGCGGACCTTCACGGCCAATATCGGCTTTGCCTTCGGCACATGCTTTAGCAATATGACCAAAGGTATCGGAACCGACATCACCGAAGCTTGCTGCATCAGCAGAAGCACCGACTCCAAAGGAGTCCAACATCATAATAATGGTACGTTTCATAATTCTTCCTTAAAGATCTGATGCACGAATATAGGCATAGATCTCAGGTGTTTTTTCTGGAGCGGTTTCACCAATGTGAATCGCTTTTTTCACCGCAAGTTCAGCTTCCGCGAAGGCGGCTTCAGACTGTGCATGGATAACGGCAATCGGAGTCGATGAATCTACTTTATCGCCTAAAGCACACACTTGAGTTAAGCCAACACTATAGTCTAGTGCATCACCAGGCTTACGGCGGCCGCCACCTAAGGTCACAACCGCTAAACCTAATTCACGGGTATCCATGCTATAGGCATAACCTTGCATATCGGCAAAAACTGGACGAATAATTTGTGACTGCGGTAGGTATTTACTGTAGTTTTCAACAAAATCGACTGGACCACCAAGACCCGACACCATCTTGCCAAAGAGTTCTGCAGCGCGACCATTATCGAGCACACGATTCAGTTTAGCGCGAGCATCGGCTTCATTGCTTGCAAGACCGCCCAGAAGCAACATCTCAGCGCAAAGACCCATAGTGACTTCATATAAACGCGGGTTACGGTAAGCACCCGTTAAAAAGTCGATGGCTTCTTTCACTTCAACCGCGTTACCGGCGCAAGATGCAAGCACTTGATTCATATCGGTAAGCAAAGCTGTCGTTTTGGTGCCCGCACCATTAGCAACAGCTGCAATACTGCGAGCTAATTCTTCAGATGCTTCATAGGTTGGCATGAAAGCACCACTACCGACTTTCACATCCATCGCTAGTGCATCTAAATTACAGGCTAATTTCTTAGACAGAATCGACGCTGTGATGAGGGAAATGGATTCAACGGTGGCGGTATTATCGCGGATAGAATAGAAACGTTTGTCGGCAGGAACGAGATCGCCTGTTTGGCCAATAATCGCCACACCGACTTCTTTAACCACTTTGCGGAACAATTCACTTGATGGCTCAGTTTGATAACCCGGAATGGCATCAAACTTATCGAGCGTGCCGCCCGTATGACCTAGGCCACGCCCAGAAATCATAGGCACATAACCACCACAAGCCGCAGCCATAGGGCCAAGCATAAGGCTAATCACATCGCCCACACCGCCAGTGCTGTGTTTGTCGATAACAGGGCCATTAAGTCCCAATGATTGCCAATTAAGTACAGTGCCAGAATCACGCATCGCTGTCGTTAAAGCGATTCTTTCATCCATATTCATGTCATTAAAGTACACAGCCATGCCTAATGCGGCAATCTGACCTTCGGACACTGCGTTAGTAGTGATACCTTGAACAAAAAACTGTATTTCTGCGGAACTTAGCGCTAAACCATTACGTTTTTTACGAATAATCTCTTGAGCTAGAAACATGATACTGCCTCCAAGATAGGCACTAACAACCTTGTCGCTAGTGCTTATCTTTGCAATGAAACATCAAAACTGTAGCAATATTACAAGTTCATACTATCGAAGTTTTGAGTTTGCCAAATAGATTTAGGTCACACTTAATTAGGCTCGCTATACGCTGATAGTATTAATCAGCGATAGTTTGCAATTAATAGCCTTGAGTCGGCTTAGGCGCATCAGCTAATTCTAGTGTGTGTAACAAGCTGTTTAGTAAACTTGAAGCACCAAATCTAAAGGTACGTGGTGAAACCCATTCAGCACCTAAAATACGCTCAGCAACACCAAGGAATTCAGCCGCTTGTGCAGCATCACGCACACCACCGGCAGGCTTGAAGCCTACTTGTGTATTCTTCTCGCTAATCACAGTTAACATGATTTCAGCGGCTTCAAGTGTGGCGTTTACAGGCACTTTACCAGTAGAGGTTTTAATAAAGTCAGCACCTGCATCGATTGAAAGCTCTGATGCACGGCGGATAAGTGCAGGATCAGCTAACACGCCAGATTCGATGATGACTTTTAACAAGACTTCACCACAGGCTTCTTTACAGGCTTTAACTAATTCAAAACCAATTGTTTCATTGCCTTCCATCAGTGCGCGGTATGGGAATACCACGTCAACTTCGTCGGCACCATAAGCAACAGCGGCGCGAGTTTCTAGCACAGCAATGGCAATGTCATCATTGCCATGGGGGAAGTTAGTCACAGTGGCGATTTGGATATCTTCAGCACCGATCTCATCTAACGTCTTGCGTGCAATCGGGATGAAACGTGGATAAATGCAGATAGCGGCAGTATTGCCCGCAGCCGTTTTCGCTTTGTGGCACAGGTCGATCACTTTTTGATCTGTGTCGTCATCATTCAAAGTCGTTAAGTCCATTAACTCAATGGCGCGTTGTGCTGCTTTTTTTAAATCAGTCATAATAGCTCTCCAAAATAAAAATTAAATGAATAGAAATCAGTCGCATAAAAGCAACGCTTGAGAGGTGGCATTATTTTGATTATTTTTATATGGCCGGGCCTTCAGGCGGTGCCGAGTAATTTGCTTGTACAAACTACCTTGTTGTAGGTATTCAATCTTGCCTAAGTCATAAAGAACAATAGGCATCCTGACACTTAAAATAACTTATAAGTGACCACGACTTGAATCCTTGAAGACCGGAAGAGAGGATACGAATAAAATCTTGCTCCTACTTTTCCGCGAAAAATCCATTTTAGCGCGAGAAAAACACAAACCTTTATATAAACCCACTTGTTAGCCTAATAGGCTTAGATAAAGACTCATGGTAAAACAAAGATGGAGCCGCATAATGCGGCTCCAACAAGCAACTACTATTACAAGAAATTAGAACTTGTAAGTAGCTGACAGGTAGTGTGACCAACCAGTTGATTCTAGGCCAGTAGCACCATCATCAGTTAGCAAGTAAACATCTTTGAAGCCTTTCAAGCCATAACCCAGAGCATAACGATCTGAATGCCAGTATAGACCGAAGAATACGTTACCGCCGTTAGTTGATTTGCCCTTAACTAAAGGACCATTCTCAACAGCAGGCCAATATGCTTCGTCAGCACCAAATTGATAATCGATGTAACCTTGGAATGACAGGAAGCTTTTGTTATCGAAGAAGTAGAAAGGTTTGAACCAGTTAGCAGAGAACTGATATCCATTCCACTCTTTAGCGTTCATGTCATAGTAACCGTACAGGTTCATGCCTGTTTTGCCTAACCAAGGCACGTTTACATCAGCACCGACACCCCAAAATGTAGAGTTAACGCCAGAACCATCACCATCGTTAACTAATCCATCCCAGTTGAACAGAGTAGAGAAGTAAACTTCTTGGATTGGTCCAAAAGACAAGTCTTTACCAGTCAGCGCATCGATAGATACACGTGGAGCAAACTTCATAAACAGCTTACTTTTACCTGTACCTGGATTCTTGTCACCATTGCTTGATGTTTCGTTTGCCAAGTTGAATACGTCAACATAACCGTATAGATCGAATACGCCAGAACGACCGCCGAATTCCATTTCTAAGTAGTTGTGTTGATCGCCAGCCGCTGGGTTCTCTGGCTTTTCACCGATAGAGTACATAGCGTTGAACTGCATCCACTTGTAATCAGAACCGTGAAGGTCTGTACGATCAGCAGCAAATGCGTTGCCAGAGATTGCTGCTACTGCAGTAGCGGCTAAAGCTAAAGTTTTAACGTTTTTCATCATCAACCCCATTTATCTTGTTTGCTACCATCGAGGGTAGCGTTCTTTTTGTGGCGTTCGCATTCTACCTAGATTAAAAAAAATCTCAATAATCTAGCGTAAAATCACAAACACAAAATTCTTAATTGTGAACAAAGTCGCGACTTCTGCATTACGATTAATTAACGTAACCGTAGACTCACGACATTTAAGACAGAATGACAGCTACACTTCAGTTGCATTCTGTGTCTTTCAATTGGAGAAACTATTCACTACAGGAATCACTACTGGAAAATGGTTGAATTAACTTAGGCCCTGCCCTGCATGGTCAGGACCCAGTTAGTGGGGTTTCCCCCTGCTGTTGTTACTTAGATAGCTAAGAACAAACCAGCAAGTGTTGCGCTCATTAAGTTAGCTAAAGAGCCGGCGATAACCGCACGAATACCCATTGTAGCTAAATCATGACGACGGTTAGGAGCCATAGCACCTAAACCACCAAGCAAAATCGCGATTGAAGACAAGTTAGCGAAACCACACAGAGCAAACGAAATAATCGCCTTTGTTCTGTCTGTCATAGCTAAACCAGTTTCAGCAACTACCATGCCGCCATCAGCAATATCTTTTAAGTATGGAGCAAAGTTCAAATAAGCAACGAATTCGTTAACAATGATCTTTTGACCAATGAAAGAACCAGCCACTAAAGCTTCATTCCAAGGTACGCCGATAAGGAAGGCTAAAGGCATGAACACATAGCCAAGGATCAGTTCAAGTGTTAAACCTTCAACGCCAAACCAACCACCCACACCACCAATAATGCCGTTGACCATAGCGATCAAACCAACGAAGGCTAACAACATAGCGCCTACGTTTAAGGCTAAATGCATACCAGATGAAGCACCTGCAGCAGCGGCGTCTAGCACGTTAGCTGGTTTGTCAGGATCTTCTGGCAAATCGCTCATGTCATTTTTAGCAACTTCAGTTTCTGGGTGCATCAGTTTAGCCATTAATAGACCACCTGGTGCTGCCATGAATGAAGCGGCAACTAAGTATTCAATAGGTACACCCATCTGCGCGTAACCAGCCAATACTGAACCCGCGATTGATGCCAAACCACCCACCATGATCGCAAACAGTTCAGACTGCGTCATAGTTGGAATGAATGGGCGAACCACTAATGGGGCTTCAGTTTGACCAACGAAGATGTTAGCAGTTGCTGACATAGATTCAGTACGGCTTGTGCCCAATGCTTTTTGTAAACCACCACCGATGATACGGATGATCCACTGCATAACGCCTAAGTAATATAGAACCGCGATCAGAGAAGAGAAGAACACGATAACGGGTAACACGTTAACTGCGAAGATAAAGCCAAGTTTGAAGTTAGCTAAATCACCAAACAGGAAACCGATACCGTTTTGTGCGTAACCAATAACGCTAGAAACCGCATCAGACATCCCTTTCAGAATGTCTTTACCAACTGGAACATACAGTACAAAACCACCGAAGGCAGCCTGGATAGCTAAAGCGCCACCCACTGTACGTAAATTAATTGCTTTTTTGTTATTAGATAGGAGGAAACCTATCGCAAGTAGGGTGACCACCCCTACTAAACTCATCAATATATTCATTAACCATCACCCTATTGTTAACACTTTTTAATTATGTTGTTAATCAACCTATTTCCGAGTCAGATTATACCCGAGGCAAAGTCGAAAATCGTCGTTTTGATCATATTTTTGGAGTTTAATTTCAATCGCTTAGTGCAGAATGCTAGTGCGACATACACCTGTTTATTTAAAAACAGCTAAAGGTCAAACAGTTGCATTGCATTCAACATCAAGTGTTCTGATATTAGAACACTTGATTTTTTTTGCAAATTGGCAATTTCGTCTATAAAAAGAACAAGGTTAGCGGGCTGGTTACGTTTTTCAGTAACATTTATCGGTGTCATTGCAGGAGAGTCAGTCTCAAGTATGAAGTGCTGAAGTGGTAATTCGCTGACAGTTTTGAGCAATTTTTTAGCATTAGGGTTCATAATCAAACCACCAATTCCCAGCTTAAAACCTAATTTGATATATTCCAGTGCAATTTCAGTACTGCCAGAAAAAGCATGTATCACACCGCCTCTAGGCAATTGATACTTTTTCAAACACTCTAAAGCCTCTGAATGTGCTTTTACGCTATGAATAATAACTGGCAGATTAACGGACTTAGCTAAAGCTAATTGTGCCTCAAAAAATGCGAGCTGCTGAGGCCACGTTGAGGAATAGAGCTTATCTAAGCCACATTCACCAATAGCAACAAAGCGAGGACATTCTAGTAACGCAGAAACTTGAGATGTTAATGCTAAGATCCCAGCATCAACATCCTCTGGACAAAACCAAGGATGAATACCAAGGGCAAAATAAGTTTGGTATTGTTCGGCAACGGCGAGCTGTTTGTGCCAGTGCTGCGGGGACACACCGGGAATAATCAGATTATCTACGCCAACACTGTGCATTCGTAACACCACATCGTCGCGGTCAACATCAAACTCAGCAAAATCCAAATGGGCGTGGGTATCAATCACAGTAAATACCTCACTCTGCGGTCGATTTACCAATTGAATGAGGTTCGGGTGGTGATACCGTTTCGTCAACCACCAAAGCTTTGGCGCATTTTACCGCTAATGGAGGATCTTCAAGGTGCGGCATGCAACAGCGACGATTTTCAGGTGTCAGCCCCATTCGGTCGCACCAATGAATATAAGCCTGCCATGTTTTTGTGATCCAATTCGCCATCATTCACATCCAGAACCGATTTTTAATTTTCATTAGATACAAAAATGGCGGTGAATTCACCGCCATTTCAACCACTATTCTAGACCGAACCCTATTAATGTTCGCGGGTTTTCGCAAACTCAATATCAGGATATCTTTCCATCGAAAGATTAAGGTTAACCATAGTTGGTGCAATATAGGTTAAGTTATCGCCACCATCGAGAGCCAAGTTTTGGCTACACTTACGGCGGAACTCTTCAAGCTTACGCTCATCCTTACAATAAACCCAGCGAGCGGTAGACACGCTAATACCTTCGTAAATAGCTTCGACGTTATATTCACTCTTCAGACGACCAACAACCACTTCAAACTGCAGTACACCCACAGCGCCAACAATCAAATCGTTAGTATCAATTGGGCGGAATACTTGTACAGCACCTTCTTCAGATAACTGTACTAAGCCTTTTAAGAGCTGTTTCTGTTTAAGCGGATCACGCAGACGAATACGGCGGAACATTTCAGGGGCGAAGTTAGGTACGCCAGTGAAACGGAATTTTTCACCTTGGGTAAACGTATCGCCAATACGGATAGTGCCATGGTTATGTAAGCCGATGATATCGCCGGGATAAGCTTCTTCAGCACGCTCACGATCGCCCGCCATAAAGGTCAATGCATCGCTAACGTTAACATCTTTACCAATACGCACATGGTGCATTTTCATGCCTTGCTCGTAACGGCCAGAACACACACGCATAAAGGCGACACGGTCACGGTGTTTTGGATCCATGTTTGCTTGGATCTTGAACACGAAACCGGTGAATTTTTCTTCATCAGGCATGATAACGCGTGTATCGCTTTCGCGCGGTAATGGCTTAGGTGCCCACTCGACGATGCCGTCAAGAATATGGTCCACACCAAAGTTACCTAGCGCAGTACCGAAGAACACTGGGGTCAACTCACCTTTCAAAAAAGCCGCATGGTCAAATTCATGCGACGCGCCACGTACTAATTCCATCTCATCACGCAAATCGGCGGCATAACTGCCAATCGCTTTCTCAAGATCAGGATTATTAATGCCTTTAATCACTCGACGCTCTTGGATCGTATGTCCCATGCCGCCTTGATACAACACCACTTCATCACGCAGTATGTGGTAAATACCTTTAAATTCTTTACCGCTGCCAATAGGCCAAGTAATAGGTGCACAGGCAATATTCAGCACGTTTTCGACTTCATCCATCAGATCAATAGGATCACGGATATCGCGGTCGAGTTTGTTCATAAAGGTCACAATCGGCGTATCACGCAGACGTGTCACTTCCATCAACTTGATCGTACGGTCTTCAACACCCTTAGCAGAGTCGATCACCATCAAACATGAGTCAACGGCTGTCAGAGTACGATAAGTATCTTCAGAGAAGTCTTCGTGACCAGGCGTATCGAGTAGGTTAACAAGGGCGCCACCATAGGGGAATTGCATGACAGACGTAGTAATAGAAATACCACGGTCTTTCTCCATTTCCATCCAGTCAGACTTAGCATGCTGACCCGATTTTTTGCCTTTAACCGTACCCGCTTTCTGCAAAGCGTTTCCGAATAACAGCACTTTTTCGGTAATGGTTGTTTTACCCGCGTCGGGGTGCGATATGATCGCGAAGGTGCGACGTTTATCGACCTCTACTTTATTGCCTGACATGTTAACCTATGCACTTGTATCGCTAAAAAGGCGCAAATTATAGCGCCTCAGTTCGAGCTTGGCTAGGCAAAGCCCGAGATGAACTCGGGCTGAGAGAGGTTATTTTGTGGCTTCGAGCAAACCTTTGACTTTGGCGAGTTCAATACGCGCATATCTATGTTCGACAAAATCATAGATATTGGTTGCCAATGCTAAGCGAAAATAGTTTGCAGCATCTTGATATTGCTTAGTTTCTATCGCCATTTTTGCAAGGTAAAAATAAGCTTCGCATAAACGTTCAGCATATTCTTTCGGATATGTTAAGCCGACTTTAGCGGCAGAAAACACCTCATCACGGCTTTTTTTACCTAAATAATAATCGACGATAACGGTCGCCCAAGCATCATTTTCTAAATTCTGACGATGCTGCGCTAACTGTTTTTTAGCTTCAACGGAGTCAGCTTTCAAATCAATCAAATACAACCATAATGCCCGATAACCGTCTTTATTATCGCCTGCATAAAACGCCTGCATATCTTTAGTCGCTAAATCAATACGGTCGCCATAGTACAAAGCAATACCACGATTCAAATAGGCATAATCATAATTAGGTGCTAACTCTAATACGCCATCGAAGGCTTCATAGGCGCTGTCGAATTCACCTTCTTGGGTGTAATAAATTCCAAGGAAATTATAGGCATCAGCGAGATCAGGCTGAAGTTTTAACGCTTGCATAAAATCAATCCGTGCGAGCAGTCTTAAGCCTACACTGTCGTAAATCACACCACGATCGTAATGAAATCTGGCTCTCTGTTCATTCGTCAGTTCGACCGTAGCCAAAATCTCGTTGAGTTTTGCCAGTGTCACTTCGACTTTATAATCAGGCATAACTGGCGCGACAACCAATTTACCTTCAACATCATTATGGTTATCTAAAGGAGACTGGGTGGTTGCGCATCCGGCTAACAACAGACTGGCACTCGCCAGCACAGCAACGACAGCGGTTCTAATTTTAAGACTCATCCATTTCTACCTTTTTAGATTCCCAACATACGCAGAAGAATCTTCATGATAGCAATCCCACCACAGGACCGCTATTAGGGAATTAAGATTAATAGTGACTTTCTTAATGCCAAAACAAAAAAGGAGATCATTTGATCTCCTTTTGATGCAATCACTTAGAAAGTGTGTGCCTATAAATAAGTCAAAGACTCATTATTCAGCAGCAGCTTCTTTCGTTTGTGCTTCTTTAATTGACAGACGTACGCGGCCTTGACGATCCACTTCCATCACCTTAACGGCAACTTCTTGGTTCAGCTCAAGGTGATCAGACACGTTAGCAACACGTTCATCACTGATTTGTGAAATGTGTACTAAACCGTCTTTGCCCGGCAGAATGTTCACGAACGCGCCGAAATCAACGATACGGATAACCTTACCATTGTAGATACGACCCACTTCAACTTCTGATGTGATTTCTTCGATACGACGGATAGCTTCTTTAGTTGCTTCGCCGTTTGAAGAAGCGATCTTCACAGTACCATCATCTTCCAGTTCAATCGTTGTGCCGGTTTCTTCAGTAAGAGCACGGATAACTGCGCCGCCTTTACCGATAACGTCACGGATTTTTTCTGGGTTAATCTTAATAACAGTGATACGTGGAGCGTGATCAGAAATATCATCACGGTGTGAACCAATCGCTTGATCCATCACGTTCAGGATATGTACACGTGCGCCATAGGCTTGTTGCAGTGCGATATCCATGATTTCTTTAGTGATACCTTCGATCTTGATATCCATCTGCAGTGCAGTAATACCATCACGCGTACCCGCAACTTTAAAGTCCATGTCACCTAAATGATCTTCATCACCTAAGATGTCAGAAAGAACAACGAAATCATCGCCTTCTTTCACTAGACCCATAGCGATACCCGCTACAGAAGTCTTGATAGGCACACCAGCATCCATAAGCGCTAAAGAAGTACCACATACTGACGCCATAGAGCTTGAACCGTTAGATTCAGTGATTTCAGATACAACGCGCACGCTGTATGGGAATTCAGCAGCTGAAGGCATAACAGCATTGATACCGCGCCATGCTAACTTACCATGACCGATTTCGCGGCGCTTAGGTGATCCCACCATGCCTGTTTCACCAACAGAGTATGGAGGGAAGTTATAGTGCAGCATAAAACGGTTAGTGCGCTCGCCCATGATGCTGTCGATCTTCTGTGCATCACGTTCAGTACCTAAAGTACAAGTGACTAACGCTTGAGTTTCGCCACGAGTGAACAATGCGCTACCGTGAGTACGTGGCAATACGCCCGCTAACACACTTAAGGCACGGATCATGTCTGGTTCACGACCATCGATACGTGGCTCGCCACGGATGATGCGACCACGAACCACTTTCTTCTCTAAGCTACCCAGTAAGTTGTCAACTTCACGTAAATCAACGCTTGGATTACTCGCTAACAAGGCTTCTTTTGCTGCTGCTTTAACTACAGAAACTTGAGCATAACGATCTTGTTTAACTTGGATTTTATACGCATCACCTAAACCAGCTTCAGCAAGCTCTTTGATTTGGGCAACTAAATCGGCATCTTGCGTTGGTGCAGTCCAATCCCAAGTTGGTTTACCGGCTTCTGCTTTAAATTCAGCAATCGCCTTGATAACCACTTGTTGTTGATCGTGACCGTAAACTACAGAACCTAACATCACTTCTTCTGGTAATGCTTGGGCTTCTGATTCCACCATTAATACTGCACCAGCAGTACCAGCAACCACTAAGTTCAGTTGACTGGTTGCAAGTTGTGCAACACTTGGGTTCAACACGTATTCGCCATCAATGTAACCCACACGTGCAGCACCTAAAGGACCGCTGAATGGAATACCAGAAATAGCCAGTGCCGCAGAAGTACCGATCATGGAGATGATATCTGGCTCGATTTGTGGATCGACAGATACTACGGTAATGATAACTTGAACTTCGTTTTTGAAACCATTAGGGAAAAGAGGGCGAATTGGACGATCGATCAGACGAGCGATTAATGTCTCATCTTCTGAAGGACGGCCTTCACGCTTAAAGAAACCACCAGGAATTTTACCCGCTGCGTAGGTTTTTTCTTGATAGTTAACAGTCAGAGGGAAAAAGTCACGGCCTGCATCTGCATCTTTTTTACCGACAACAGTGACTAACACTGTCGTGTCACCCATACTCGCTAAAACGGCTGCATCAGCTTGACGCGCTATAACACCTGTTTCCAGGGTGACTGTATGTTGACCATACTCAAAACTCTTTACAATAGGATTCACGTGACCCATTCCTTAATTAATGACCTTGAATTACGCGCGTAAGTATACTGCAATTCGGATCAATAGATAAAGAGCAGATAATGATGACAAATACGTAACTTTTCACTAAAGTGGTTAAATCAACAAAGAGTTGCGGTTTATATTGATACGGAAAATCTCGCCGATGGTGAATAATTATCATGAAGGATGCGCCCGATGACAGGCCGTTTTAAGTCACTGACGTGGAAACAAACTAACATAGTCGTATTTACTGCCCTATTTTTTGCCATTGCCATTTTTATTGTTGAAATCGCTTTAGTCGTCGTATCAACCAAACAACAACTCACGACCACTCAGCAAGAACTCCTTGATTCAGTTGAACAACCTGCAGCAAATGCCGTATGGGCATTAGATGATAATTTAGCCCGTCAAACTTTAGAGGGTGCCATCAAAGTCGAACATGTTGGCTCGGCGGTGATTGAGCTGGACGATGGCTCAATGTTTGTTTCTGTCAGTAATAATAAGCAGAATAACTCACAGACTTTTATCAGTTTAAGTAATAAATTATTTGATGATCTCAAAGAAATTTCTCGCCCTTTGTATAGGCCTTTTTATTTTGAAGGTACCCAACAACAGCAACTCATTGGTACATTGACGGTTTTCTACGATACCCAAGAACTAACAAACACCCTCTTCTCGCAGTTAAGATTTAGTTTTTTTGCTACTCTCGCTCGTGCACTCTTACTCACCTTAGTGCTGTCCGTGGTATTCCATCGCTTCCTGACTCAGCCTATCGCACGCATCAGTGAGGCCATAGATAAGATCGAACCCGACTCTCCAGATGAAAATCTCTTACCTATGTCCAACGCACACAAGGATGATGAACTCGGCTTAGTAACCTCAAAATTCAACCAAATTCTTATTCAATTTAGCCAAACCCAGTCCAAACTGCGCAAAATGGCGACCCGAGATCCGCTAACGGGTTTACCTAACCGCACATTATTGCTTGAAACCATCGCAGTCACTATCCAACGCTCGCGAGTACACAAACGCAGCTTTGCATTGATGTTTATCGACTTAGACCGTTTTAAGAATATCAACGATTCCCTTGGCCACGCATTAGGCGATCAATTCCTCGCTCGTATCGCCCGTATTCTCGAACGCTTCGTTGGTGATAAAGGCACAGTTTCCCGCTTAGGTGGCGATGAATTCGTTATTCTGGCCGATACAGTTCACACCCCAGACCAAGCAGCAGATTTTGTAGATAAGCTACTGATCCAGCTCAATGTCCCGATTCAATTAAATGAACATGCAATTCATCCTGCCGCATCGATTGGGATTTCTATTTATCCCGAAGATGGTAACAGCGCTGAAGATTTGATCCGTCACGCTGACATTGCCATGTACAGCGCGAAAGCTGCAGGCTCGAATCAATGGGCCTTCTTCAAACAACAGATGACTGAGCGAGCAGCAGTTCGTTTACGCACTGAAGCATCTTTACATGATGCGTTAAAAAACAATGAATTTTTACTGTATTTCCAACCGAAACTTGATCTGCAAACGGGCAAAGTCATCGCCTGTGAAGCCTTGATCCGTTGGCAAAAAGACGGACGACTCATCAGCCCCATTTCCTTTATTCCCGTCGCGGAAGAGACCGGTATCATCATTCCTATAGGTCGTTGGGTGATAGAGCAAAGCTGTAAAGTACTTAGGGAATGGCAGAAAAAATATAACTATGCCATCCCAATTGCGATTAATGTTGCCTCACAGCAATTTGCCGATGCAAGTTTAGTTCCCGATATCAAACAGATGGCATTACGCTATCAAATCCAACCCGAGTTGCTGGAAATTGAAATCACTGAAACCTCGTTGATGAACGACATTGAACTCGCTATCGCTAAGCTTGAACAATTGAAATCAGCCGGATTTGGTATTGCCGTCGATGACTTTGGCACAGGGTATTCTTCACTCTGTTACCTGCGCCATTTGCCTATCACTACCATGAAAATCGATCGTTGTTTCGTTTCCGATCTACCAGGGGATAGCGCAATTGCATCGACCATTTTAATGTTGGGAAAGCAGCTTAATTTGACCATTGTGGCCGAAGGCATTGAAAACGAGCAGCAATTGGATTGGTTGAAAGAAAATCAGTGCCAAGTCGGCCAAGGTTTCTATTTTAGTCAACCTCTACCCCAAGCAGAATTTGAAGCGCTGTATATAGCAACACAAACAGCAACAATAAGTAGTCTTGATGGTTTACGTGGGGCTTAGGATACTTACATTGGCACTTAAGTTTCGATTCGATGCTTAATCACATCAAGCTAAGCATAACGGACCTAAACATTAGACTGTAACTTCTTTATATCTCTCGTTTACACAATCAATATTCTGTTGGATTTTAGGTAATAAAAAAGGAGGCTAAGCCTCCTTTTTCACGTTAGTCGACGCGAAATTAACGACGTAGACCTAACTTTTGGATCAGAGCAGTGTAACGTGCTAAATCAGTACGTTTCAGGTAAGCAGTTAACTTACGACGTGAGCTAACCATACGTAACAGACCACGACGTGAGTGGTGATCATGAATGTGCTCTTTGAAGTGATCTTGCAAATGGTTGATTTGCGCAGTTAACAAAGCAACTTGAACTTCAGTTGAACCAGTGTCGTTTTCACAACGGCCAAAATCAGCCAAAATTTTTGCTTTTGCTTCAGGACTTAGTGACATGTATATCTCCAAATAAATAATATGAATCTCTAGCCGATCACTAACTCAGCCAGAGGGCGCGCTATTTTACCCATAAACCCACCCTAGCGCAATAAAAGGCGGGGACTAATGCATCAACTAATTTAATCATTTGTCGATGGATAGCGGGCTAATGCGTTTCTGCAGGTTCGTCATGGATAACAATGAGTCGTTTCGGCGCTAATAAGCCATCTTCGTTCATTGTGCCAATCCCCACAAATCGGCGAATGTCACCTAAAGTGATACGTACCAACTCATCGGTTTTCAAATCTGCATTAACTGGTACTCGAACCGCTTGACCTTGCATTAAGTAAGGAGCTATCGCATCCGGCACATTCACCTCTGGAAAATCGGCCACGGCCGTGTCCATAGGCAATAACAGAGGGTCGAGTAATACGCTCGGATCTATCTGTTGTTCATGTGCTTGAGCAACTAGCGTTTCAAGTTGTTCTAAAGTGACCATTCTGGCATAGGGATACTGTGCAACTTGGGTGCGGCGCAGCATAATCACATGGGCGCCGCAACCGAGCATCTCACCGAGATCATCTATGATAGTGCGAATATAAGTGCCCTTAGAACAATGAATGTCTAAGGTCAGCTCATCGCCTTCAAGACCGATGAAATTTAGCTCAAATACCGTAATAGGGCGGGATTCACGCGGCACTTCTATGCCTTCACGGGCATATTTATACAGAGGCTGACCCTGATATTTCAGCGCGGAATACATAGAAGGAACTTGCTGAGTTTCACCACGGAAGAAATCAAGCGCAGTTAATAGCTGCGCCTCGGTAAAATCAATGGCGCGGGTTTGCACCACTTCACCATCGGAATCACTGGTATCTGTCCGTTCGCCAAGCTTTGCCGTGACTAAGTAGCGTTTATCGGCATCCAATAGATGCTGAGAAAACTTAGTCCCTTCGCCTAAGCATACAGGTAACATACCTGTCGCTAACGGATCAAGTGCACCCGTATGCCCAGCTTTATTCGCATTAAAAAAGCGCTTTACCCTTTGCAATGCAAAGTTAGAACTCATGCCAGTGGATTTATCCAGCAGCACTATCCCATCGATAAAACGACCTTTTGGACGACGAGCCATTAATCTTTACCTTCCGTTTCATCTGCGTCATCAGCAATATCATCACCTAAGACTTCATCTTCAACCGATACGTCTTCGCTGCCAAATTGCTGTTGCTTCGCTTTGTCTTGGTTGATCACTTGGCTAACTAAGTTAGACATGCGCATACCTTCAACCAGCGAGCTATCGTAGATAAAACGCAGTTCAGGCATGACACGCAGCTTCATACGACCCGCCACTAAAGTGCGGATATAAGGAGCTGCGCTGATCAAAGCGTTTAGCTTTTCTTGAACGACAGCTTTGTCTTCTTCAAAAAAAGTCACAAACACTTTGGCATAGCTGAGATCGCGAGAGACGTCGACGTCATTCACAGTCACAAAGCCAATACGAGGATCTTTCATGTCGCGCTGTAGCACTTGAGCAAGTTCTTGCTGAAGCTGCTGAGCGATTCGACGAGTACGACTGAATTCTTTTGCCATAATATTTCTTACCATAGCTTAAATTGATAAGGGCGGCTAAAGCCGCCCTTATTATCGTTACAGAGTACGAGCAATCTCGACGGTTTCGAATACTTCGATTTGGTCGCCAACGCGAACATCGTTGTAATTCTTAACGCCAATACCACATTCCATACCATTGCGAACTTCAGCAACGTCGTCTTTAAAGCGACGTAGCGATTCGAGTTCACCTTCGTAGATAACAACGTTATCACGTAGTACGCGAATTGGCGCGCTACGCTTGATGGTACCTTCGGTCACCATACAGCCAGCAATTGCACCCAGCTTAGGTGACTTGAACACATCACGAACTTCAGCCAGACCGATAATTTGTTGTTTGAACACAGGAGACAGCATACCAGTCATCGCTGCACGCACTTCATCAATCAAATTATAGATAACGCTGTAGTAACGTAAATCAACACTTTCACTTTCGATAGTCTTACGGGCTTGTGCATCGGCACGTACGTTAAAGCCAACCATGATAGCGTTAGAGGCAGCCGCTAAGGTTGCATCCGTTTCAGTCAGTGCACCCACACCGCGAGCGATGATGTTCACTTTCACTTCGTCGGTAGACAAACCTGTTAACGAATCAGTAATCGCTTCGAGTGAACCTTGTACGTCTGCTTTAAGAACGATGTTCAGTTCTTTCACTTCGCCGTCTGTCATGTTCGCAAACATGTTTTCTAGCTTAGATTTTTGCTGACGTGCCAGTTTCACATCACGGAACTTACCTTGACGATACAGGGCAACTTCACGAGCTTTACGTTCGTCACGTACGACTGTTGCTTCATCACCTGCAGACGGAACGCCTGACAGACCTAGAATTTCAACAGGAATAGATGGACCCGCTTCAGTGATTGAACGACCGTTTTCGTCTTTCATTGCACGAATTTTACCGTACTCAAGACCACACAGAACGATATCACCTTGGCGCAGCGTACCTTCTTGAACCAGAATCGTAGCCACAGGGCCGCGACCTTTGTCCAATTGTGATTCAATGACCACACCGGCAGCCATACCATCACGTACCGCTTTCAGTTCAAGAACTTCAGCTTGCAGTAAGATACCTTCTAACAGTTCGTCAACGCCTTCACCTGTCTTAGCTGAAACGAAGGCAAACATGTTGTCTCCACCCCAATCTTCAGACATAACACCGTGTTGCGACAATTCGCTCTTAACGCGATCGATATCCGCTTCCGGTTTATCCATCTTGTTCACAGCCACGATTAATGGCACGTTACCAGCTTTAGCATGTTGAATGGCTTCGATTGTTTGCGGCATTACACCGTCATCGGCAGCAACAACTAGCACAACAATATCCGTTGCCTTGGCACCACGGGCACGCATTGCGGTAAACGCGGCGTGACCAGGGGTATCAAGGAAAGTGATCATGCCATTTTCAGTTTCAACATGGTATGCACCGATATGCTGAGTAATACCACCGGCTTCGCCAGCAGCCACTTTAGCGCGGCGAATGTAGTCAAGTAACGAAGTCTTACCGTGGTCAACGTGACCCATGATAGTCACAACTGGTGCACGAGATTCTAGCTTGATGCCATCTTCATCATCACGGTCTTGTAGCACTTGGTGCTCAAGTTCGTTTTCACGGATAAGCACAACTTTGTGACCCATTTCTTCAGCAACTAGCTGGGCAGTCTCTTGATCCAACACTTGGTTGATCGTGACCATAGAACCCATTTTCATCATCTGCTTGATGATTTCAGTCGCTTTCACTGCCATTAAATGCGCAAGTTCAGAAACAGTCACAGTTTCACCGATACGCACATCACGGCTCACTGCTGCCACAGGCTTATTGAAGCCATGCGCCATAGACTCAGGTGCAGTACTGCGGTTACGCATGTGTTTTTCACGGCCGTCACGGGCATCTTTGCCGCCACGTTTTTTCGCGTTGCTCTTGTTACGAGCACGACGTCCGCGTTTTTCTTCATCCAGATCAGAGGTATCTTCAGCAGCACGAGCTACTTTAGATGTCGTGATGTGATGATCACCGTTTTTCTCGGCTTCTAAACGTTGGCGCTCTTCTTCGGCCCAGCGCTTAGAATGTTCTTCAGCGAGTAAGCGAGCAGTTTCTGCCGCTTTAGCCGCTTCTTCGTCTTGCTTACGTTTAGTTGCCGCTTCTTGCGCCGCTTTCAAACGTTCAGCTTCTAGACGAGCCGCTTCTGCTTCTGGTGACATATCTTTAACCACTTTCACTTCGGCTGCTGCTTTAGCTTTCGCCTTGGCTTCTGCTTCCACTTTTGCCTTAGCATCTGCTTCAGCTTTCACTTTTGCTGCCGCAGCAGCTTCTGCTTCGGCCTTTGCTTTTGCCAAAGCTTCTGCTTCGGCTTTCGCTTCTTCTTCAGCCTTCAGAGTAGCCTCATTAGCATCACGCTTAACGAAAGTTCGTGTTTTACGAACTTCAACTTTAACATCTTTAGATTGACCACCATTACCGGCCACACTTAGGGTCGATACGGTTTTACGCTGCAGCGTCATTTTCGTTGGCGCATTTTCGCCACCGTGCTGCTTTTTCAGATAATCCAGTAACTGCTGCTTTTCAGCTTCAGTCACTTTATCAGCTTGGCCTTTCTTAATTCCAGCCTGAGAGAATTGCTCAATCAGACGTTCAACACTTTTACCCACTTCCGTGGCCAATTTCTCTACGGTAGTATCTGCCATCAGTTAAATCCCCCTGTTGATCGACTTATGCTTCTTCGCCAAACCAACAGATATTGCGGGCTGCCATGATGAGCTCACCTGCTTTTTCTTCTGTCAATTCTTCAATTTCGATCAAATCATCAATGCCTTGTTCAGCCAAGTCTTCTAGAGTCACAATACCTTTGCTAGCGAAAACATAGGCTAAGTGTCTTTCAACACCTTCAAGTGCTAGCAACTCTTCACTTGGCTCCACACCATCCAGTGCTTCTTCAGTAGCGAGAGCTCGAGTTGAGATCGCCGCTTTTGCACGTTCACGTAAAGCTTCGACGAGATCTTCGTCAAAACCATCAATCGCCAATAGTTCAGACACAGGCACATAGGCAACTTCTTCGAGCGACGTAAAGCCCTCATCTGCCAGTACTTGTGCAAAATCTTCATCGACATCCAGTGAGTTAACAAATAAATCAACCACCTTGGCACTTTCTGCCTGATGTTTCTTATTCATATCTTCCACTGTCATAACGTTCAGAACCCAACCAGTCAGTTGTGTTGCTAAACGTACGTTCTGGCCATTACGTCCAATGGCTTGTGCCAAACTATCGGCTTCAACAGCGATATCCATAGAATGGTTATCTTCGTCGACTATGATAGAGGCAACATCGGCTGGCGCCATGGCATTGATCACGTATTGTGCTGGATTATCATCCCACAACACGATATCAACACGTTCGCCACCCAGTTCATTCGAAACGGCTTGTACACGCGCACCGCGCATACCCACACACGCACCGATAGGATCGATACGGCGATCATTCGACTTAACGGCGATCTTAGCGCGAGCGCCTGGATCACGAGCTGCGCCCATGATTTCAATCAGTTCGTCAGCAATTTCAGGTACTTCAACACGGAAAAGCTCGATCAGCATTTCAGGTTTAGTACGGCTTAAGAATAACTGTGCGCCGCGAGCTTCTGGACGTACTGAGTACAATAATGCACGTACGCGGTCGCCTGGACGGAAAGATTCACGTGAAATTAAATCTTCACGGAACAACACGCCGTCAGCGTTATTACCTAAGTCAACCACTACGCTTTCGCGAGTTGCTTTTTTGACTATACCAGTGATTAACTCACCTTCTTGATCTTGGAACTGTTCAACCACTTGCGCACGTTCAGCTTCACGTACTTTCTGTACGATCACTTGCTTAGCAGTTTGAGTGGTAATACGGTCAAACACCACTGATTCGATATCGTCTTCGATAAACTCGCCAGGTTGGATGTCTGGATTTTCGTATCGTGCCGCTTCTAACGTGATTTCGCGGTAAGGATTTTCTAACGCTTCACCGTGATCATCAACCACCATCCAACGACGGAAAGTATCATAACCACCGGTTTTACGGTCGATAGCAACACGAACGTCAATATCACCTTCGTATTTTTTCTTGGTTGCTGTGGCCAGAGCAATCTCTAGCGCTTCAAAAATTTTTTCGCGTGGAACGGCCTTTTCATTTGAAACCGCCTCAGCGACTAGCAGAATCTCTTTATTCATCTCGTCTTGCCTCGTTCACCTTGAAACCATCAAAACTTAGCGATTAAGTTGCCTTTGCGGATATTATCCAATGCGACAACTAACTCTTTACCATTCACTTTCAGCGAGAGCATTTGCCCGTCGACTGCAGTGATGGCGCCTTTTAAATTACGACTGCCGTCAACCGGCATAGTCAATTGAAGCTTTACATCCTCGCCTACATAGCCCGCGTACTGCTCAGCAGTAAATAAGGGTCTATCTACGCCTGGCGAAGAAACCTCTAGGGTATATTCTGTAGAAATAGGATCTTCAACATCGAGTACAGCACTGACTTGGCGACTTGCATTGGCACAATCTTCAATATTGATACCATTCTCACCATCAATGAACACTCGCAGTGTGGAATGCTTACCCGCTTGAACATATTCAATGCCCCACAGCTGAAAGCCTAATGCTTCCACAGGTACTTTGAGCATTTCTGCCAGTCTGAATTCTAACGTTGCCAAGATTGACCCCCGAAAAAACAAAAAAGGGCTTAATAGCCCTAGTACAACGCCACATACGAAGCATGCGACAAATTTAAAAGTCCCAGATAACAAAAAACCCCGTAATCACGAGGTCATTAATTTCAAGAACCTGTAAACCATAACGAATTCAAAAACTATTCGTTACTAGGAGCTGGTTGCGGGGGCCGGATTTGAACCGACGACCTTCGGGTTATGAGCCCGACGAGCTACCATGCTGCTCCACCCCGCGTCAACTGTGTGCAAGTATATTGACTATCGTCATTTCTTGCAATAACTAAGAGAGAACTTATCTCGTCTATCTTAGTTATATTTGGTGCCGAGAGCGGGACTTGAACCCGCACGACCGTTAGGTCACAGCCACCTCAAGGCTGCGCGTCTACCAATTTCGCCACCTCGGCGACACCTTTTACTAGTCAGGAATTTTCGTTTCTGACTTTTGGGTTCCTTGCTCAACAGGTTGGGTAACCTGTTCAGTGTCTGAACCTAAATCTTTCCATGAATCTTCATTTTTTGCGTGATTTGCACTTAAGTTACCAATAAGCAGACTTAAAGTGAAAAACGCAATGGCAAGAATCGCCGTACTGCGTGTCAGGAAATTACCTGAACCGCTTGAACCAAAAAGAGTACCTGATGCACCGGCGCCAAAAGAGGCCCCCATGTCAGCTCCCTTACCTTGCTGAATTAATACTAAGCCGATTAGACCTAATGCAACCAACAAGTAAATAACTACTAGAACTTCATACATATTATGCGCTCATCGCTATGGTACACAGACTTAAAAACTCGCTAGAGTTTAAGCTAGCACCGCCAATCAGTCCACCATCAACATCAGGTTGGGCAAATAAATCTGCAGCATTACTCGGTGTCACACTACCACCGTAGAGAATCCTGATATTTTCTCCGATAAACGGAGACACTTCAGAGAGGCGTTTGCGAATAAACGCATGAACTTCTTGTGCCTGCTCTGGTGTAGCACTTTTACCTGTTCCTACAGCCCAAAGCGGCTCGTAGGCGATAATAGCGTTATCAAAAGCCATAGTGCCATTTTTCTGGATCACTATATCCAACTCTTCAGCAATCACCTCAAAGGTGCGTCTTGCTTCACGTGCTGGACCTGACTCACCCACACATAAAATTGGAGTTAAGCCATGCTTTTGTGCAGCGGCGAATTTCTCCGCTACGATATTACTCGTCTCTCCGTACATACGGCGACGTTCTGAATGCCCGATAATTACATATCGACATCCTGAATCTTTGAGCATCTGACCTGAAACTTCTCCGGTATAAGCGCCAAAGTCATGTTGACTTAGGTTTTGTGCGCCCATCCTAACAAGTGAACCGTCTAACGCTTCCTTGTTTGCTTCTAGCAGTTGCCTAACGCTCTCTAGATAGATAGAAGGCGGGCATAAAACCACTTCAGCTGAATCATTTTGGAGCTTAGAGGCAAATTTTTTGAACAACTCTTGTGCTAATGCCGCACTGCCGTTCATCTTCCAATTGCCAGCTACCATAGGACGTCTGAGTGCCATCACTGTCTCCTCTGAAAGCGGCGTGAATAATAGCGAACCACTTATTAAGTTACAATAGCTAAATTCGAATTTTTTCAGATATCAGGTTGGAATGCTTATTTTTTACACGCCAAAGCTGTTTTCTGTTCATTTGTGCAGCTAACACCTTAATTTTAAATTGGTATCAGCCGCACTCATTACAAAATTAGCAAATATTAGCTTGCCGATTTTACCGCATCCGCAATCAAATTTGCGTGCGCCAATACTGCACTATGATCGTCACCTTCAACCATGACACGGATCAAAGGTTCAGTACCTGACTTACGTAATAATACTCGGCCACGCACGCCCAGTTGAGATTCAACCTGTGCCTGCGCCGCTTTAACTTTATCTGACTTAAGAGGGTCGTGCTCGCCTTCAAAGCGCACATTGACTAACACCTGCGGCAACATTTCCATCGCAGAAGTCAGTTCTTCTAGCGTGGCATTCTGACGACGCATAGCCGCTAACACTAAAATCCCCGCAACGATGCCATCACCAGTTGTGCCGTGATCAAGATTGAGGATATGCCCTGAATTTTCACCGCCAATGCGCCAATCGAGTTCTTTAAGTAGTTCCATCACATAACGGTCGCCCACTTTCGAACGCGCAAAGGGGATGTCTAATGCTTGCAAGGCGAGATCAAGCCCAAGGTTTGACATTAACGTACCAACTACACCACCACGTAATACGCCACGGGATTTCGCATCACAGGCCAGAATATATAAAATTTGATCGCCGTCGATCACTTCGCCTTTGCTGTTGACCATCATAATACGGTCACCGTCACCGTCGAGTGCGATGCCTAAATCGGCACTTTCGGCTAGAACGGTTTCACAAATTTTGCCCATGGACGTCGCGCCCACTTTATCATTGATGTTCATCCCGTTGGGTTTATCACCAATGGCAATCACCTCGGCGCCTAACTCACGAAACACAGCTGGCGCTATGTGATAAGTTGCGCCATGGGCACAATCAACCACAATTTTTAGCCCAGTTAACGTGTGTTCTGCAGGAAAATTACCTTTGCAATACTCAATATAACGGCCACGGGCATCTTCAATACGCGATACCTTCCCCAATAGATGCGATTCAACACAAACGAGGGGCTTTTCAAGCTCGGCTTCAATTTCTAGCTCTAGGTTATCGTCTAACTTACTGCCGTCGGTGGAAAAAAACTTAATACCATTATCGTAATACGGATTGTGTGACGCGCTGATCACCACCCCAGCTTCGGCGCGAAACGTGCGCGTCAAATAGGCTACTGCTGGCGTTGGCATAGGTCCCATTAACATCACATTAAGGCCTGCAGCAGAAAGGCCAGCTTCTAATGCTGACTCAAACATATAGCCCGAAATACGGGTATCTTTACCTATAATCACCTTTTTGGTACCACTGCGGGATAACACGCGCCCCGCCGCCCAACCTAACTTAAGCGCGAGCTCAGGCGTCATTTGACCTGAACCGACTTTTCCCCGAATACCGTCAGTTCCAAAAAATTTACGTTCTTTCATATCGCTCCACAAACTCAAATGTGTCCCAATGATTTGGGATCATAATATTAATTAAATGCTTAACGAGAGCATAACGATGCTTAAAAATACGCTTGTGTCGCTTGTAACACCTTGAGCATATCCACAGTTTCAGTAACATCATGCACACGAATGATATGAGCGCCCTTTTGGGCCGCTATCATAGCGCCAGCAAGGCTCCCAGCAAGACGTTCTGAGGTCGGTTTTGCTAAGAGGTTTCCTACCATGCTCTTACGAGACAATCCTATCAATATCGGTAAATCAAACTGGGCAAAACTGTCGAGCTTCGCCAGTAATTCATAGTTATGTTCTAAGCTTTTACCAAAACCAAATCCCGGATCGAGTATTAATAATTCACGGGGGATCCCTGCTCGCAAACAAGCTTCAATCCGCTCAGTTAAAAAGGCAGAAACTTCTTCAATAACATTATGGTAAGTCGGTGCAAATTGCATGATTTTGGGTTCGCCTTGCATATGCATTAAGCATATGGGGACTTGCAACTCTGCAGCAGCTTGAAGCGCACCAGGCTCCATCAGGGCACGCACATCGTTAATCAAATGTGCGCCCGCAGCAACAGCTTGACGCATGACTTCAGGTTTACTGGTATCGACTGAAATCCACACATCATGGTGCGCCGCAACATATTTCACCAACGGGATCACCCGCGCAAGTTCATCGGCTAAGCTCACCTCTGCAGCGCCAGGTCTTGTCGACTCACCGCCAATGTCTATCATTCCCGCGCCTTGAGCCACCATGTCATCGGCATGCTGACAGGCAAGCTCATAGGAAGAATATTGACCACCGTCGGAAAAAGAATCGGGAGTGACATTAAGTATACCCATCACAATGGGCGAAGATAACGCGAGGCGTTTAGTGCCAGCAATCAGTTCAAACACGCATTTACTCCTGTAATACGAACACTTACGATTTTACTCACTGGCATAACTTGCGTCATTAATTTCAAGCCTTCATTTTCTATCCGAAAAGACCAATGTCAGAAGATAAATATCAATTGTGGCAGAGAGTATTAATGACAGCGCAGTCAAATTGCTACAAGGTAAAACAAGAAAACCCCTTTACGGGGTTTTCTTTAGTTTCACAACACATTACTTAGCTGGAGATTCATCAGGATCTTTCAGTTCTGGCTCAGCAGGGGCAGTCACACTGTCTTCAGCTTTCGCTGCTGGTTCACCATGACCATTGCCTTTATCGTTAGAACCACTGTCATCCACTTGCCAATCAGCAGGCTGACGCACTTCACGACGTTTCATTAAATCGTCAATTTGAAGTGAATCAATGGTTTCATACTTCATTAAAGCTTCTTTCATTGAGTGCAGAATATCGAGGTTATCCGTCAATATCTGTCTCGCTCTAGCGTAGTTTTTGTCGATAAAGACTTTTACTTCAGCATCGATAATAGTTGCAGTTTCATCGGACATCGCTTTGGCTTTACCCATGCTGCGACCTAAGAAGACTTCACCATCTTCTTCTGCATACAGCAATGGACCTAACTTGTCCGAGAAGCCCCACTGAGTCACCATGTTACGCGCAATAGATGTTGCATATTTGATGTCCTGTGATGCGCCAGTCGACACTTTCTCAGTACCGTAGATAAGCTCTTCTGCTAAACGACCACCGTAGGCGACCGAAATTTGGCTTTCTAACTTACGACGGCTCTGGCTCACTGAGTCAGCTTCAGGTAAGAAGAAAGTCACACCTAAGGCACGGCCGCGAGGAATGATAGTCACCTTGTGCACAGGATCGTGCTCTGGTACTAAACAACCCACAATCGCATGGCCTGCTTCATGGTAAGCGGTCATTTCTTTTTCGGCTTCAGACATCACCATAGAACGGCGCTCAGCACCCATCATGATTTTATCTTTTGCACGCTCAAATTCTTCCATGCCTACAACTCGGCGATTTCCGCGAGCCGCAAACAGGGCAGCTTCGTTCACTAAGTTAGCTAAATCAGCACCCGAGAAACCTGGCGTACCACGGGCAATCACGCTTGCTTTCACATCTTCAGAAAGCGGTACTTTACGCATATGCACTTTCAAAATCTGCTCACGACCGCGCACGTCTGGTAAACCAACGACCACTTGACGGTCAAAACGACCCGGACGTAATAACGCAGAATCGAGTACGTCTGGACGGTTAGTTGCCGCGATAACAATAACGCCTTCATTACCTTCGAAGCCATCCATCTCAACCAGCATTTGGTTCAGTGTTTGCTCACGTTCATCATGACCACCACCTAAACCCGCGCCACGTTGACGACCGACAGCATCGATTTCATCGATGAAGATAATACAAGGTGCCGACTTTTTCGCTTGTTCAAACATGTCACGCACACGGGATGCACCGACACCAACAAACATTTCCACGAAATCAGAACCTGAAATAGTGAAGAAAGGGACTTTAGATTCACCCGCAATGGCTTTCGCCAGCAAGGTTTTACCTGTACCTGGAGGACCCACCATCAGTACGCCCGTTGGAATTCGGCCGCCCAATTTTTGGAATTTAGTTGGGTCACGCAGGTAATCAACCAGCTCTTTCACTTCTTCTTTTGCTTCGTCACAACCAGCAACATCGGCAAAAGTAGTTTTAATCTGATCTTCGCTCATCAGCTTGGCTTTGCTCTTACCAAAGGACATAGCGCCTTTGCCACCGCCGCCTTGCATCTGGCGCATGAAGAAAATCCATACCCCGATAAGCAATAACATCGGGAACCAAGAGATGAAGATTTGGGTAAGGAACCCTGACTCTTCGGCTTCTTGGCCCTTCATAGTGATGCCTTTACGATCAAGATCATTAATTAAATCTTGGTCATATAACGGCATGATAGTAGTGAATTTTTCACCAGTTCGTTTAGCACCTTCAATAGTACGTTGGTCGCTCTTAACTTCAACAGTTGCGACCTGTCCATCACGGACATTATCTAAGAAGGTAGAATAATCCATCTTCTGCGATGACGAAGAAGAGGGGGAGTAACCCTGAAACACTGACATCAGCACAACGGCGATGACAACCCAGAGTATTAGATTTTTTGCCATGTCACTCAAATTACTAGACCTCATTAAGTCTTGCGATTATTAACGCTAGGTTACTACAACTTGTACCCAGTCGCCACAAGATAGACTTCGCGGGAACGAGCCCGTGAAGAGTCTGGTTTACGTGTTTTAACGACTTTAAACACTGCTTTTACCGCTTTCATGTATTCGTCAAAGCCCTCCCCCTGAAAGACTTTTACCGCAAAACAGCCATTAGGAGCCAATACTTGATGGCACATATCTAACGCCAATTCCACTAAATACATGGCACGGGGCTGATCAACACTATCTGAACCACTCATGTTGGGTGCCATATCAGACAACACAACGTCAACTTTAGCATCACCGACGCGAGTAAGTAATGCTTGAAGGACTTTATCTTCACGAAAATCCCCTTGCAAAAAATCGACGCCGACGATTGGATCCATAGGCAAAATGTCACAGGCGATGACTTTACCTCTATCTCCCGCTAATTTAACTGCCACTTGAGACCAACCTCCTGGAGCGGCACCGAGATCAACCACAGTCATGCCTGGGCGAATTAGTTGATCCTTTTGCTGGATCTCCTCAAGCTTAAACGCAGCGCGAGATCGCAAGCCCATTTTTTGGGCGAGTTTGACATAGTGATCATCAAAGTGTTCTAGCATCCAGCGATTAGAACTGGCCGTACGTTTTATACCTGACATTTAAAATCCGCAACAATTGAGAGTTACACAAAGGCTATATAAGGGTAGAATAGCCGTTTTTCAACAGTAACTCAGCAAAAGTTGGTAGAAATGAACTTAACAACCAAACAAAAACAGCATTTAAAAGGTCTAGCGCATCCGCTAAAGCCAGTGGTGCTGCTTGGTGCCAATGGATTGACTGAAGGTGTACTCGCTGAAATTGAAAGCGCACTCGCTTATCATGAACTGATTAAAGTGAAAGTAGCCTCTGCTGACAGAGAGCTAAAAAATGCCATCGTTGATGCCATAGTACGTGAAACTCAATCCGCAAAAGTGCAACTTATTGGTCATATTCTGGTGATTTATCGTCAATCACCAGAAATGAAAATTGCTTTGCCAAAGGCAAAGTAATTTTTCTTGATTTTATCGTGTTAACAAAAAGGCCATTCAATCGAGTGGCCTTTTTGTTTTCGCTGTTAATTTAAGCGATTAGCATAGCCCTAAGGTGTTTCAGAAATCACTTGTTCCTTATAATGCTCAGGCGTTAAGCCTAATAACTCAGGCAATGAGGTACCAACTGAAATCGAAGAGAATGTGCCGGTTAATATACCGATAAACATTGCAATCGAAAATCCTTCCAGCGGTCCACCGCCCATGATCCACAGCGCACCGACCGTCATTAAGGTTGTTCCTGAGGTCACCATAGTGCGAGAAAACGTCGCCACAATTGCTTGGTTGTTAATGTCTTGAATCGCAAGCTTTGGCTTAGCAATCAATAATTCACGAATACGGTCAGCGATAATGATCGAATCGTTTAAGGAATAACCTAAAATCGCCAGCACAGCCGCAAGTATCGTTAAATTAAACTCCATCTGAGTCAAGGCGAAAAATGCCAACACGAACACTACGTCATGCACTAAGGCGAATAGGGCACCCGATGCGAGTCGCCATTCGAAGCGGTAACTTAAATAACCTAATATCGCCAGCATAGCGACTAACAACGCCAAACCGCCCTGCTCTGCCAATTCTTGACCAATCTGCGGCCCGACAACACTGCTGTTAAGCACTTGCACTTCAGAGTTAAGCGGCGCTAATACCTGCTGAATATCGATATTACCTTGCTCTGTATCGGCACTCTTTATATCGGAATAGCGCAACACCCAACGTCCCGGCTCACTGGCGGAGACTACACTCACTTCTTGCTGATAAGCGGCGTTGAGTAAAGGTTGCAATTCACTACTGGTAATTTTTCTATCGATCTGCACTTCGGTGACGACACCGCCAGTAAAATCTAAGCCCCAGTTAAAACCTTTCACGCCGATGATGGTTAATGACACTAGCATCAACAAAATAGAGATAGCACTCGAAACATAACGCCATTTAGTTAGATTGATATTTTTCATGGTTATACCCTCACATGACGGCTAGCATCACGCCCATAAACTAAGTTGATCAAGGCCCTTGAAGCAAAGATACCGGTAAACATGCTGGTCAATAGACCTAGACCTAAGGTCAAGGCAAAACCTTGAATTGGACCATTACCTATGGAGTAAAGCACCACTGCAGTGATCATAGTGGTGAAGTTGGCGTCGAAAATGGTAGAAAACGCGCTATCAAAACCCGTATCAATTGCCAGCGCAAAACTGCGACCTTCCTTTAACTTATCTTTTATTCGCTCGAAAATCAGTACGTTGGTATCGACCGCCATACCGACGGTTAACACCAAACCCGCAATACCAGGTAAGGTCAACACAGCGCCAGGGATAAGTGCCAGTAAACCAAACAGGATCACCATATTGGAGATCAGCGCTATATTCGCCACCCAACCGAGACGGCGATACCAAAGCGCCATAAACAGCAAGGTAATCCCCATCCCTAAACCAAGGGCAGCAAAACCGTTTTCAATGTTTTCAGCACCCAGCGTCGGGCCAATAGTGCGCTCTTCAACAATAGTCACTGGCGCCGTCATAGAGCCAGCTCGCAGTAACAAAGCTAATTGTTGTGCTTCTTGATAGGAGCCAGCACCCGTAATGCGAAAACGATCTCCAAGTTGGGATTGAATCGTCGCAACACTGATAATCTCTTGTGTTTGCTTTGCCTTACCTTGCTCATCACGGCTGTATTCGCTGTAAGACGTCGCCATAGGTTTGCCGATATTGGTACGGGAAAACTCAGACATTTTCTGCCCGCCCACACGGTCAAGGTTAATGTTCACCTCCGCCATGCCCATCTCGCCTAAACTCGCCCTCGCATCGACAATATGATCGCCACCCAGTACTGGTGTGCGGCTCACATAAATAGGCTTACCAGACTTGTCATTGAGTACCATAGCATTAACGGAGCCAGATTCTTTAACCTCGAAAAAGGCCAGACTCGCCGTAGCACCGATAACGTTTTTCGCGGCGGCAGGATCTTGTACTCCAGGCAATTCAATCCGAATTCGATGCTCCCCTTGACGCTGCACTAAAGCTTCAGTGATACCGAGTTCTTCAATACGGCTGCGCATCACTTGTAAGTTTTGCTGCACTGTCAAATTACGCAGTTTCGTTTGCTCTTCTTGGCTCAACTTAATCAGTAAACCCGCGCCATCTGCATTGGATAGCTGCCAATGAGGATAGGACTCTTTCATCATTTGACGCACGGCAGCACGGGCGTCATTATCCGGCAACGTCATGTTTAACTGATGACTTTGGTCCAAATGCACGCTAGCACCACGAATTTTCTGCTCACGGATGAATTGACGTAGCGAATCAACAAGCGTCTCGGCCTGAGTTTGATAAACAGGATCAATATCAACATCGAGTAAGAACTGTACGCCACCGCGCAAGTCGAGCCCGAGTTTAATCGGCTGAAAGCCTAAGTTTTGTAACCAACTTGGCGCCGCACTGGCAAGTGATAAAGTCAATTCTTTTGGCTCTGCGACCATAGAAGAGACTAAAGTTTTGACTAAGGTTTGTTGGTTATCCGCATCGAGGACAATTAAGGTTTCACCATTTTTTTGGTCGATACGTTTTACCGTCACGCCTTCAGCTTGTAGCTTATCTCGAAGGGCAATAGGTGTGAGCGTTAACCCCGCCTTAGCGCCCACCTGCACCGCCGCATCCTCACCGTAAAATGTCGGCAACGCACTGAATAGCATCACTATAATAGTGACGATAAGCACTAAGTATTTCCAAGCTGAATAGTGATTTAGCAGCCGTTGATTGGGTTTTCTTTCCATGGGATTAACTCGCTATTTAACGCTCAGCATTTGAATCAAATCGCTAAGCGAACATATTGATATCAGTCCGAAACACATGATTGAGTACCAGCGGCTAAGCTCGTAAGGCTCAAATCATCACTGCTTACTTAAGCAGCTATAAAAAGTTTCGGTGAGTACAAAAAGGCAACAGCATGAAAAATCGATAAGAGTAGGCTCCTATCAACGTCATGCCTAAATAGGCGAGCTAAGCGGCTTGTTGGCTAAATCGATATTGAAGATTTGAGACTTTCCAACCCGAAATTCGGGCGGGGGAAGAAACAGCAGAAAGCGTCCAATCTGATGTGATATCAAGATCGGTGGGTTCAACGACATTGGATGTCGGTTCGGCAGTAAAGTCTACAGCGAGTACATATACTGGCTTGACCTCACGCACATCGTGCTGGGCAAGACTGATAAATCGCGGCGAATTTATCGGGGCAAAATCTAAGTCATCTGAATGACTTACATAGTCAGAACTCGGACAAGGTGCTGGCTGTGATTCTAATTCTGAGTCTGAACTGACTAGATTGGTATCATGACTATTCGGTGAGCCGCAGCTCTCAACGGTTTGCGCATCAGACTGTGCATTAGATTGGGCGATAACATCGGCATCGGGTAAGCTTTGAGGCTCAGCGCTTCGCTTTGCATGGGGGGTCGAGCTATCAAGACTCACAGTATGCATCTGAGCATAATGGCGAGCTGCATCACTGCGCTGTACTGAGGGTTTTGGCGCATAGCTAGCCGAGTGCGCAATCAACATGATCGCCACGCAAACTAACATCAATCCTGTACGCCAATGTTTGACCAAAGCGTGCCCTCTTATAAAACATTATCAAACTAAAGATGAACCTATTCACTGTTCGCTTTTGATGCTTAACTGTGGGTCCATAAAGTGAAACTCGCGCAAAAAAACAACATACACATTTCGCCAATGTTGATTTTGCTAGGATGGCAGCTTAGGTAAAAACCTACAAAGAGACAAATTAAACTTTGTCCATCTTACCCCGAATTCAACGCTGAAGCGCGATCGATATCCTTGGCTAAAGCCCTAAATTCGAGCCCTAAACTCAAGCCGTAAACAAACTTAATTCGCGGATAACAAAAAACCGCCCTAGGACGGTTTTAGCGATATAGCATGAGTCACGCTCACAACACTATAAGCAAAGTAATATAAGCAGATTATAAATACTGTACTGAGATGATTTCGTAATCTGTCATACCACCTGGCGTAGTAATAGACACTTCATCACCTTCATTTTTGCCGACTAAACCGCGGGCTATTGGTGAATTCACTGAAATCAGGTTTTCTTTAATATTCGCTTCGTCATCGCCGACTATGCGATAAGTCACTTCGACATCGGTATCAAGATTTAAAATAGTCACAGTGGCGCCAAAAATGATACGACCGTTATTCACCATCTTAGTGACGTCGATAATTTGCGCGTTAGATAACTTACCCTCAATATCACGGATACGTGCTTCACAAATACCTTGTTCCTCACGAGCCGCATGGTATTCCGCGTTTTCTTTCAAGTCGCCTAACTCTCTCGCTGAAGCAATTGCTTCAGTGATTTTAGGGCGACGGTCAAACTTGAGAATATCTAACTCTTTACGCAGCTGCTCTGCACCGACAACTGTCATAGGAACCTTAGTCATAACTTCTTTCGTCTCCTTTAAAACAAAAGCAACCCGTGCCAACGCTAAGGTCAACACAGTCAAATGAGGGTGGAATTGCGCTATTCTAATCGTTATGCGCTTTTGATGCACCAAGAACAATGCATTGACGCAGCTTACCCAACCTTAAGCAGAGTTACCAGTAATCAAATTCAAATCTGTATACCTAAGGAAATTTCGCACACGTTTTAGTACGAAATGAATACAAAAATGCCCACTCGCCATTTAGACTGTGGGCATTAAGACTCAAAGCAAAAACCTCAAATTAGAGGTTAACTCACTTATTCAAGCCCAGCCTCAAAGGTCAAAAAGATTTCGCTAACCGTTTTATCAGCAAGGGATTGATCTGAATTAGGGCGCTCAATTGCCGCATGTAAGAGATAACGTCCTGCTGAAGGTAAGATCATTGAAACTTTACCGTCTTTATCTGAGGTAAATTCGATTTCCTCTGGTTTGTTTCGATATAAGCTACCGTCTTTCATAATGGCGACTTTAACGCCTTCAACGGGCTTACCATCGAAAACAAATTGCAGGGTAGCAGCTTCATTCTCAACAATATCTGCAGGATGAGTCACAGGCACTAGTTCTAAATATTCCCCCTTAGGCTTTAACACTTCCTCAGTTGGCTTATTACGTGTGACATAGGTTTCAACCCGCGACACATTTAAAGAACTTTCAAGTTCATAGGCTCCCTTTGGCATAGCAGCAGCTGTGGCTTTTTTATCCATACGGCTGCGTACAACCCCTTCTTTTCCTTTAACTTTATACTGAGAAAAATAACGAGGTGAAACTTCTTTTTCAAACTTATAAGTGCCATCTTGCATCAGTTGCACATCAAACACCGACTTACGTCCGCCCGTGTAACTTGAACTTGGAGACGTTGGTTTTCCATTTGGCTGTAATATACGCACATCACTGGCACTAAAAGGTTTATCCATCATAAACACTTGATTACTGGCAGACACATCTGAGCTAATCCACACAATTTCTTCACTTTCAGCCGAAACGTTGAAGTGGCTAGGTAAAATCCATCTGTCGTGGCTACTTGCCAATGGGCTAATGCAAAGTGTGCCAAGTAATGCAATAAGACGTAATTTCATGCCTTTTCCTTAAGTTTAACAATTAATATACGGGCTAAATATTTAATGGATTGACTCAACGAGCCATGCCGCTTAAGCGTATGTCGATAACGCCAGTTTCTGTCGTGGCGGGCAACTGCACAGAGAAATCTCCCGCAGCTAAATCGATATTTTGTCGTACAAGATCGCGACCACCGTGTTCACGCACCACTTCAATAAATACAGTGTAAGTGGCAGGTTCAAGCACTTTTCCCGCCTCATCTTTTAAATCCCAATCGATTTTGTAATGACCCGCGGGACGTGTCGCAGATGCAATACCGTCAACAAAGCTCATATCTTCGCGTCCGGCTTTACGCCACCAACGACGGATATCTTTCAACCATTTATGGCCTTCATCCCATACCCAAAGGCTTAAGGTTTTAACCGTTTGCCCCTTGGCATCCTCAACCCATACGGCCACATAAGGTCTGTGATATTGCCCTTCGGTAATTTCAGGCAAGGTTAAATCGACTGTCATTTTAGGCGTCGCAAACGCCACAGAACTGACAAACAAAGCACTCACCGCAATGGTGCGAATAAGATGACGCATACTCGGCCTACACTCCTTATGGAACAAAATAAACATACACAAGCCCGCAACTACTGCTGACGAGTACCATGTATAACAATGACTTTTTGAGGCGCTTGGTTTGAGGCAACAACAAATAAGCCCCAGTGAGCGAAAATAAAATGATAAGCACAGCGCTGAGATCGAGTATCCAAGCCCAAGCTGTGCCTGTGTTACGGCCCTTATGCAAATCATTCACTACGGCAACGACACCGTAATCTAAGGTTTCGACATAGGCTTGGCCGTCGAGCAAGTCCAATGTCAGACTCCGATAAGTACCAGGTCCTTTGCTGACTAAACTAATTTCATCTTCATCGATATCGGCGCTCGCCATATCCATAGCCCATTCACTTTTCAACCAATGACCCGCAGCCAGACGCCATTGTGAGTCTTGGGCATTAACGGGTAACAAATAGGCAGGGATTGGCACTTGTTCCCGCTTAGGTTCCTGATCAGCTTGAGAAAACCAATTAGGATGATTTAACGTTATACCTGTCACCGCAAAAAACAGCATCAGCAACAATAAAGCCATAGACACATAAACATGAATAATGCGGGCAAAGGACAAAGACGACTTACTGACTCTTAATTTCAATGATGCACTCTCAAAAACAAACCGAAGAGAAATACCTCCAGAGTCTGCTTTCCCTATGCAGCTAAAGAGAGAAATAAGCTGCATTAAACTAATTTAATGCGCCGAGATTAAATGAGATCGATTATCAAACAGAACAAAGTTTACAAACTTTACATATTCAATACTGAAAAAGAAGTTAAAAAGTAAGAAGAAAAATAAGTGCTAAAAATAAAGCACTTAGGGGTAAATCTGTTTTTAGCACTCAAAAACCATTACCTTCGATTAAATTAGCAGCAAATGATTTATTGTATCACCTGTAAATACCTTTCAAATTCATAAGGATAAAATCCAACATTTGGGTTAATTTTTTTGCTTAAAATTTACTTTGCCACCCTCTCGTTTACCTTATGCCAATCAGCTACAATCCGCCGCCGGCGACTTGCTGGTACTTCCAAGGAAATATCATCTTGAGTACATCTCTGCTCAAAAAAATGCGCTGCCTACATATTGTGTGGCTCGCATTAATGCTCAATGCCTGCGTTGCACCACTCTTATTAATGTCACCCCAAGGCCAGCTCATGTGGGCCTTGCTTAAACCCCTTGTCGGTTTAGACCCGAACGATGTCGGATTATTCGAACAACCGCTCATCAAGAACCGTATGCAGGAATTGCTGGGTAAAAATTACGATACCACCCTGTCCCTGCTCAAAACGGCCGACAAGATCCAACAGGAAGGTCCACTCATCTACTTAGTGTCGACTTACACCCCTGTCCCCGAAATGGCCGAAAAAGCGGGTCTAGTTTGGAACTCAGACACCAACCAAATGGCAGTCATGCTGATGAAAGGCGGTGCACCCTTAGTGATTTCTGAGCAATTCAGTAATCAGGCAGAAAAACGGGTCCCAAGTTGGCCGAAGGAATTAGCCGACTATACCGATCCACAGAAGTTACAACAAAAAGCCTTAGAAGCGGGGGCAAATCAAGTACAGCAACAGTTAGCAATACCTGATGCAGTCAAAGCCGTTGCAACAGGTGATGTTAAAGCGGCCCAAGGTGACGTTATTGATAGTGCAGTCACAGAGAATGCCGTCATTAAGAATGCTGCAATGCCAATCAATATCACTGAAGCAGCTGCAAAAGTCGCCGTTCCAGTGGCTCCAGCAGAAATAAAATCGCCACCTGTTACTCCTGAAGTCAAAAAGCAATAAAACGGATCACCACAGTGTCAGCTCAAATGGCACTGTGGATTAACTTTGAAAATAGCTGAATTGCCACAACCAACGGGAATTATAGAGATAAGGGAAGGGCTAATATTGAAGGGAAACTGAAAGCAAAATAACGCTAAGCTGAAAATAGTTAAAAGTAAAAAAGCAAAAAGCCTGTCCGAAGACAGGCTTTTTAACTTTTTGGCTGGGGTACAAGGATTCGAACCTTGGGATGCCGAGATCAAAACCCGGTGCCTTACCACTTGGCGATACCCCAATAAACTGTGTTTAATCTTCTATCGAAGATTGCATTTTGATGGTACGGGAAGAGAGACTTGAACTCTCACACCTCGCGGCACCAGAACCTAAATCTGGCGTGTCTACCAATTTCACCATTCCCGCATCAAAATGTACCAAAATTGTCTATTCAACATTTTTGGATTTTTCTCTGATAAATCACTTTAACAGAGTTAAATATGGTAGCAATGGCGGGACTTGAACCTGCGACCCCAGCATTATGAGTGCTGTGCTCTAACCAGCTGAGCTACATTGCCAATGGCTGGGGTACAAGGATTCGAACCTTGGAATGCCGAGATCAAAACCCGGTGCCTTACCACTTGGCGATACCCCAATCAACTTGGAAACTGAGAAAAAATGGCTGGGGTACAAGGATTCGAACCTTGGAATGCCGAGATCAAAACCCGGTGCCTTACCACTTGGCGATACCCCAACTAACTCTGTTTCAAACATCCGCTATCGCCGATGTTTCTAAATTCATATATCAAACTTATATTTTAAATATAATGGTACGGGAAGAGAGACTTGAACTCTCACACCTTGCGGCACCAGAACCTAAATCTGGCGTGTCTACCAATTTCACCATTCCCGCACAGTTTCATGTTTACATCGTGAAGAGATGCTAGCAATCAATGCTAGAGTAAAATCGTGATTCATTTTATATAAGAAATTTATCTTAAATAAAATGGTAGCAATGGCGGGACTTGAACCTGCGACCCCAGCATTATGAGTGCTGTGCTCTAACCAGCTGAGCTACATTGCCACATCGATATTACGCGCCCCTCTCAGCGAGGAACGGGGCGTATTATGCTTATTCGAGGTATCTAGGTCAACAGCTTTTTTTCGCTATTTCCCTTAGGTTAAGCTGTTCGGCTATTACTTCACCAAACTGAGCAACAGATGTGCTAAATAACACCTTGTTGCTCATACTTAGCTTAATTTATCGAGACTTACAGCGTGAATAAGCTTTGTTATACGTTAAACAGGAAATGCATCACATCGCCATCTTTAACGATATAGGTTTTACCTTCCACGCGTAACTTACCGGCTTCTTTCGCGCCCGCTTCACCTTTGTGGGCAATAAAGTCATCAAATGCCATCACTTGGGCACGGATAAAACCACGTTCAAAATCGGTATGGATAACACCCGCCGCTTGCGGAGCACTCGCACCCACTGGCACAGTCCAAGCACGCACTTCTTTCACGCCTGCGGTGAAATAGGTTTGCAGATTCAGTAATTCATAACCTGCGCGGATCACACGATCTAAACCTGGTTCTTCGATACCCAGATCCGCCATAAATTCATCGCGCTCCTCGATTTCCATCTCGGCCAGTTCAGATTCAATCGCCGCACATACGGCAACAACGATAGCGTTTTCTGTCGCAGCAATGGCGCGAACGGCATCTAAGTGCGGGTTATTTTCAAAACCATCTTCCGCAACGTTAGCAATATACATGGTCGGTTTTAAGGTTAAGAAGTTCAGGTAAGCCACCGCTTCCAGCTCTTCTTTCGATAAATCCATTGAACGCAACATTTTAGCTTCGTCTAAAATGGGGCGCATTTTTTCTAATACTTCCACTTCAAACTTAGCGTCTTTATCGCCACCTTTAGCACGTTTCTGCTGACGCTGAACCGCACGCTCTAAACTGTCTAAGTCAGCTAACGCTAATTCAGTGTTGATGACTTCGATATCGCCAGCTGGGTCAACCTTGTTAGCAACGTGAACAATGTTGTCATCATCAAAACAACGTACTACATGACCAATCGCATCGGTTTCACGGATGTTAGCGAGGAACTTGTTACCTAAGCCTTCGCCTTTAGATGCGCCAGCCACAAGACCCGCAATATCCACGAATTCCATGGTGGTAGGTAACACACGTTGTGGATTCACAATCGCAGCTAACGCATCCAGACGTGGATCCGGCACAGGTACAACACCAGTGTTAGGTTCAATGGTACAAAACGGGAAGTTAGCCGCTTCGATGCCAGCCTTAGTTAACGCATTAAAAAGCGTTGATTTACCTACGTTAGGAAGACCAACAATGCCGCATTTAAAACCCATATGCTTACCTTTCTCTCGATTATTGGCTGACAAGTCACACTCATCAGCGAGGTTTAGTCGTCCTGCCCTATGGCAGCACATTACTGAATAATTAAATCACTTGAATCACTTAAGTCTCGTCAAAGGCAAAACCTACTCCGCTTTAAAGGAGTGTAATCTGTTCATGGCTTTCACCATGTCTTGTTTAAACAAAATTTCGGTAGAACGCACGGCTTCATCTATCGCCGCCTCGATAAGCTCTTGCTCTTTAGCTGGTGCTTTTCCCAGTACGTAACCACTCACTTGATTTTTATCACCGGGATGACCGATACCTAAGCGTAAACGGTAGAAGTTTTTATCGTTAGCCAGTTTAGCAATAATATCTTTCAGACCATTGTGGCCGCCATGACCGCCACCGAGCTTAAACTTAGCCACACCGGGCGGCAGATCGAGTTCATCGTGAGCGACCAGAATCTCTTCCGGCGTGATACGAAAAAAATTCGCCAAAGCGCCAACCGCTTTACCGCTTAAATTCATATAAGTCGTTGGGATCAATAAGCGGACATCTTTACCGTGCAATACGGCTCTGGCAGTCAAGCCAAAATACTTACTGTCGGCCACTAAAGTCACGCCGCAAATTCTCGCTAACTCAAGAACGTACCAAGCCCCCGCATTATGGCGAGTGTGTGCATATTCAGCACCTGGATTAGCCAGACCAACTATTAATTTTATTTCGCTCATGACACTCAATATCGTTATTTCGTCGATGACAGCCGCGCAAAGCGCCAACTGAACTGACCATACCAGCTAAAAACGCGGCATTTTAGCACTCAAACCCCAAGTCAACAAATGCCACGTCATCGCACAGGAGCAGAACATAAGGTCAGAACACAGAACAACAAAGCGTTAATTAAGCCCCATAGCATATTTAAGGACAGTCTTTTTGAGCGGAGAATTGATGTTTGCTAACTTTAACGCGCCATTACGCAGCAGCTTTAGCGGCAGAATATCGTTGCTAAAACCGGCGTAAAACAAATCCATCGCCGTCATCATCAATTGATTATCGCGATAACGCTTGCGCTGATATTGGGCAAGCACCTCATTCGACCACCAGATATTATCTTGAGCTAATGCATCCTTGATGACCGCCAAAAACGCTTCGACATCCTTAAACCCAAGGTTCACCCCTTGGCCTGCGAGGGGATTAATGGTGTGAGCGGCATCGCCTAAAATCACCACATTATGGCGATAGTAACTCTGGGCATGGCGGCGAGTGAGACCAAAACTGCCTTTATTCTCAACGGTAAAATCAGCGTCCAAACGCGCTGGGAAATGCACTCTTATCTGATCTGCAAGCTGTTTATTATTAAGCTGCATTAACTGCTTAATTCGATTGGCATCGTCGTACCACACCAGCGAAGCGTTATTGCCAGGTAAAGGTAATAAGGAACGTGGCCCTTTGGGCGTAAACTGCTGCCAAGTCACATCCTGTTGCCCCTGTGCGGTGTTGATATTAATCAACATGGCCGATTGAGCGTAATCCCAACCCGAAATGCCAATTCCCGCCCATTGGCGTACCTGCGAGTGAGCACCATCGGCGCCAACCAACAACTTAGCGGTCAGTTTACTATTTGACTGTAAGTGCACGCTCACACCGTCGCTATCGCGGGCAAATGCCACCACTTTATCGGGACAATATAAGGTGATGCCAGCCAATTGTGTCATCTGTTGCCACAGGGCAAGTTGGATTAAACGGTTTTCGACTATATGACCTAAATGGCTGGCGCCAATTTGTGAACAGTGGAATTGGGTGATGCAGCCATCGAGCTCCCAAGTTTCTAAGCCCAAATAAGGCACATTACGCATCTTGAGCAATGAGTCCAAGGCGCCAAGACGTTCAAGCAGCGTTTCAGAAGCCACACTGATGGCCGAGACTCGCACATCTAATGGCTGTTCGGCTTGATAAGCTTCTGGCGCAAAAGATTCAATCACCGCCACTTGCAAACCCTGTTGGGCTAATCCAATTGCCGTCGCCGCACCAACCATGCCGCCGCCGACAAGAATGACATCGAATCGAGTGCCTTCTGCATGAGTGACGTCAGAATGAGTCACGTTAGAATCTGTGGTGTCGGATATCATCTGTGCATGTGTCTCTTCAATCTGGCTCATCCTACTTACCACCTTAGTTACGACCTTAGTTAGCACCTTTAAGCCCTTCTGTATTTCTGCTCAAGCGACTTTTCACAAACCCGCTCGATTATGCCTTATATCAAGATACCACGGAAATGTTGAGCGCATTTCGATTCGAAATCCGTGAAGACATAGGCATTCAAGCCCGAATAGTTTGCTGGAAATAACGAAAGCTCAGCATGTTAACAATATTAATCTTGCCCAAATGCAGCCGAACAATAAAAACCTAGCATTTGTGAGGGTATCGCCCTTGGCAAAAGCCAATCGGTAAAAGTGTGGACAAAGCTGGTCAGCAGCCATAACAGCAGGTAAAATGTCGCGCTATTTTTATTGGTCATCTTAGGGCGACACAACTGATGAGTAAGAAACTCCATATCAAGACTTGGGGCTGTCAAATGAATGAGTATGACTCATCCAAGATGGCTGATCTGTTAGGCGAATACCAAGGTTATACCTTGACTGAAGAAGCGTCTGAGGCAGACATTCTCCTGCTGAACACTTGTTCAATTCGTGAAAAAGCGCAGGAAAAAGTGTTCCATCAGCTAGGACGCTGGAAGACGCTTAAAGATAAAAATCCCAATTTGATTATTGGCGTGGGCGGCTGCGTTGCTTCACAAGAAGGCAAAGCGATTAAAGACAGAGCCCAATGTGTCGACATTATTTTTGGCCCACAAACGTTGCACCGTCTGCCCGAGATGATCGAGCAAGTGCGCCGTGGTGACAAAGCGGTTATCGATATCAGCTTCCCTGAAATCGAAAAATTCGACCGTCTGCCAGAGCCACGCGCCGAAGGCCCAACCGCGTTTGTGTCTATCATGGAAGGTTGTAGCAAATACTGCTCGTTCTGTGTAGTGCCTTATACTCGCGGCGAAGAAGTCAGCCGTCCATCGGACGACATCATCCTTGAAATCGCCCAATTGGCGGAGCAAGGTGTGCGCGAAGTGAACCTGCTAGGCCAAAACGTGAATGCCTATCGCGGCGCAACTCACGATGGCGCTATCTGTACCTTTGCGGAATTACTGCGTTTCGTGGCGGCCATCGACGGTATTGACCGTATCCGCTTCACGACCAGTCACCCGATTGAATTTACACAGGATATTATCGACGTTTACGAAGATACCCCAGAGCTAGTGAGCTTCTTACACTTGCCAGTACAATCGGGTTCTGATCGTATTCTCACGGCGATGAAGCGCGGCCATATGGCGATTGAATATAAGTCAATCATCCGCCGCCTGCGTAAAGCCCGTGAAGGGATTCAAATCAGCTCGGACTTTATCATTGGCTTCCCTGGCGAAACCAAAGAAGACTTCGCCGATACCATGAAGTTGATTGAAGACATAGGTTTCGACCACAGCTTCAGCTTTATCTATAGCGCACGTCCGGGCACGCCAGCGGCGGATTTACCCGATAACGTCGATATGGAAGAGAAAAAACAACGTCTGGCGATTCTGCAAGACCGCATCACCCAGCAAGCCATGCGCTACAGCCGCCACATGATGGGCACAGTGCAACGTATTCTGGTTGAAGGACCATCGGTGAAAAATCCTATGGAACTGCGCGGCCGTACTGAGAACAACCGAGTGGTGAACTTCGAAGGTCAACCAAAACACATTGGTACTTTCGTGGATGTCGAAATCGTCGACGTTTACACTAACTCACTGCGCGGTGTCTTTATCCGCGGCGAAGATGAAATGGATCTACGTCGTAGCCTGCGCCCTGCTGAAATTCTGGCCAAGCGCAAGCAAGATGATGAACTGGGTGTGACTCAATTTAAGCCATAAGCGTTTAATCGGCTTAAACAGTACCGATATCGGTACCTATATAAAGAAGGGCGACTTAGTCGCCCTTTTGCTTTCACGCACTTTTGTTTAAGTCTACCGAGGCAATTGTTATTTTCCGTTAGCAATTATCGGCTATGGCTCGTAAACTAAAATTATCTTGCGATGGTTAACCAACCTCGTACCTTGCTTTCTTATTCGCTATTGGGAGTGCTATTTGTCCAGTAAATTAACTACCATGAATCTGTATCTCGAACCCGCAGAAACACGCCGTTTGGCTTCACTGTGCGGTCCATTCGATGACAATATCAAGCAGATAGAACGTCGCGTTGGCGTTGAAATCGTCCGTAAGAACAATCATTTCCAGATCACCGGACTACCACGCAACTGTTTAAGCGCCAACAACTTACTCAAAGAACTCTACATCGAGACCCAAACGGTTAAAGGCAGCACGCCCGATCTTGAGCCTGAGCAAGTCCATATCGCCATTCAAGCGGCCATTGCCCTAGAGCAAGCAGACGCTAACGACGACAGCGGTATTAATATCAAAACCCGCCGCGGTGTCATTAAGCCACGCAATCCGAATCAAAGCTTGTATGTGGCCAATATTACGCGTCACGATATTACCTTCGGTATTGGTCCAGCAGGAACGGGCAAAACCTACCTTGCCGTAGCAGCGGCAGTAGATGCGTTAGAGCGCCAAGAAGTGCGCCGCATTTTACTGACTCGCCCTGCGGTGGAAGCGGGTGAAAAACTCGGTTTCTTACCTGGCGATCTCAGCCAAAAGGTCGACCCTTATTTACGCCCGCTCTACGATGCCCTGTTCGAGATGCTTGGCTTTGAAAAAGTGGAACGCCTTATCGAGAAAAATGTAATAGAAGTGGCGCCGCTTGCCTATATGCGCGGTCGTACCTTAAACGATGCCTTTATTATTCTCGATGAAAGCCAAAACACCACAATCGAGCAGATGAAGATGTTCCTTACCCGTATCGGTTTCAATTCCCGTGCGGTGATCACAGGCGACATCACTCAAACCGACTTACCTAAACATCAAAAGTCAGGACTACGTCACGCGATTGAAGTGTTAAGTCAAGTCGAAGAAATCAGCTTTAACTTTTTTGTCTCCCAAGATGTAGTGCGCCATCCTGTGGTTGCCCGTATCGTTGAAGCCTATGAAGCCTTCGAGTTAAAAGAGCAAACCTTAAAAGCCAAAAAAGAAAGCCAGTACCAAAAGCAACAGCAGGAAGCCGCAACACATGAGTCTTGAGTTAGCCTTAGATATTCAACATGCCAGCACCAGTGAGTGGCTACCAACGGACGAACAATTCGCCCTTTGGGTCACTACCGCAATTGGCAATAGCATGGATGAAGCTGAATTAACCATACGTATCGTCGATAGCCGCGAGAGCCAAATGCTCAACAATACCTATCGGGGTAAAGACAAACCGACCAATGTACTGTCATTTCCCTTTGAAGCACCACCAGAAATTGAACTTCCTTTACTCGGAGATCTTGTCATTTGCGCGGCAGTCGTTGAAAATGAAGCCCGTGAACAACAAAAACCACTAGAAGCGCACTGGGCACACATGGTTGTACATGGTTGCTTGCATCTGCTAGGGTATGATCACATCGACGATGAAGAAGCCGAAGAGATGGAGTCATTAGAGACTCAACTCATTGAAAGCTTAGGTTTTACTGACCCATATAAGGAACAATAATTAGCTAAGATAATCCCTATCAAAAGCTAATGAGAAAACTATGAGTGACGATATCCCCCCTAGTACGAACGCCCACAAGAAAGGTTGGTTTGATAGAGTAAGTCAGCTATTTCAGGGCGAACCTCAAAATCGTGAAGATCTAGTCGATGTGATTGATGGTGCCGAGCAGCGCGATTTGATCACCCAAGACACCCGCGAGATGATAAAAGGTGTATTAGACGTTTCTGATATGCGTGTTCGGGATATCATGATCCCAAGAGCTCAAATTGTCGCCCTCCAGATAGACAACTCGGTCGAAGAGTTACTTGCGACTGTGATTGGTTCAGGTCACTCGCGCTTCCCCGTCGTTAACGAAGATAAAGACCATATCGAAGGCATATTGCTTGCCAAAGATTTGATCCCTTACGGTTTCTCCAACAGTGATGAGCCCTTCTCACTGGATCGCGTGATCCGTCCCGCCGTGGTTGTGCCCGAAAGCAAACGCGTCGATGTTCTGCTAAAAGAATTCCGCTCTCAACGCTACCATATGGCGATTGTGGTTGACGAGTACGGCGGCGTATCGGGTCTTGTGACTATCGAAGATATTCTTGAAGAAATTGTCGGCGAAATTGAAGACGAATTCGACCACGATAGCACTGAAGAAACCGAGATCCGCAAAGTTGGTAACACGGTTTATATGGTTAAAGCCTTGACGCCAATCGAAGATTTCAACGAAGAATTCAACACTGAATTCAGCGATGAAGAGTTTGATACCGTCGGCGGCTTAGTCTCACACGCCTTTGGCCATCTGCCAGAACGTAACGAGAGCATCATCATTGAAGGCATAGAATTTAAAGTCATCAATGCTGACACTAGGCGTTTAATCCAACTCAGAGTTAAACTCCCCGATCCTAATACTGGCGAAGACGTAGAATAATCACTCGTGCTAAAAAAAATCCGGGCTTTTGCCCAACAACAGTCCCAACCTAGTGCTTTGAGACTCGTACTGGCATTTGCCCTTGGCGCCAGTACGGCGCTTTCATTTGCGCCCTATTCCATTTGGATAATCTATCCGTTTGCCATGGCTATTGCCCTCTGGCACAGCCGAACGCTGAGCGCTAAGGCAAGCTTTTACTATTGGTTAAGCTTTGGATTTGGCTGTTTTTCCGTAGGGATCAGCTGGGTTCACGTGAGCATGGATACCTTTGGTGGTATGCCGCTCATTGCCTCCGTTGGGTTAATGGCCTTGTTAGCCTTGTATTTAGCCTTGTATCCAGCGCTAACTGGTTTAGCGCTGGTTTGGTTAACTAAAACGCTGAGCCATGATGGTGAAACTCGATTTGGTCTTTGGCGTAATCTCGCCCTATTCCCCGCGTTATGGACCTTGACCGAATGGGCTCGTGGCTGGGTAATGACAGGCTTCCCTTGGTTATGGGCGGGTTACTCGCAAACTCAAGGGCCGCTAAAACCCCTTGCCAGCATCATAGGCACACTGGGAATAAGTTTTGTATTGGCCATGCTCGCTGGTGCATTAGCGCTTTGTTTTACTAAGCGTTATAAGAGTTTACTGCTTTTACTGCCGCTCAGTATTCTGGCAGTGTGGGCTGCGCCTAAACTTTGGGACATTCATCCTACGGGTGAAAATGTTAAAGTGGCACTGGTGCAAGGCAATATTCCCCAAAGCATGAAGTGGGAACCCGATGCCCTGTGGCCGACGCTGTTAAAATACATGGATTTATCCCGCGAACATCTGGATGCCGATATCATTATTTGGCCAGAAGCGGCAATTCCAGCGCCAGAATCTATGGTGCAGGACTTTTTAGATAACGCCAATAAAGTCGCCAATCTAAACCATACCTCAATTATCACTGGCATTATTAGCCATCAAAACAATGAGTTCTATAATTCATTGATTGTGCTTGGTAATCATAATCAGAAACAACAAGCAGGCCCAGACTATGAGGGCGATGGTAGCAATCAATTTAAGAAACACCATCTGTTGCCAATTGGCGAGTTTGTCCCCTTTGAAGCGCTGCTGCGCCCGATAGCACCTTTCTTTAATTTGCCCATGTCGTCCTTTACGCGAGGCGAATATCAACAGCCTAATCTCAGCGCACTAGGCCATAAAATCGCGCCAGCAATTTGTTATGAAATAGCCTTTCCCGAACAGTTGCGCGACAACGTGAATCAAGGGACAGATATACTATTAACTGTCTCTAACGATGCATGGTTTGGTAGCTCAAATGGGCCATTACAGCATATGGAAATCGCTCAAATGCGCGCGGTTGAATTGGGTCGGCCTCTATTACGCTCAACCAACAATGGCGTGACAGCCATAGTCGATGAGCATGGCAATATCACAGCGTCATTACCACAGTTTGAAATAGGCGTGCTAAGTGCAACTATTCCATTAGTCACAGGACAAACTTGGTTTGCAAAATTAGGCCAAATGCCCCTACTGATACTCTGTGGTTTAATCGTTCTTCTTGGTCTTGCCCGACGTTTTAAAGCGCAATAGGATTTAGGCCATGCATTACCAAGTCAATAAACAAGATGTGGCAGGTTTTACCTTAATTGAACTTGTCGTTGTGATTATTGTGCTTGGGATCTTGGCTGTGATTGCCGCGCCTAAATTTATCGGTTTAAGTAAAGAAGCGCGGGTACAAACCTTAAGCCAAGTACAGGCCAGCGTTAAAACAGCCAATATGCTAGCTTACTCAAAAACCCAAATGCCTAGCCTACTGAGCCAAGCGGTAGCTGGGCGCGATGATATTATTGATATCGACCTCAATGGTGATGGCACTCCAGATACACGATTAAAATGGGGTTACCTCGATAATACTGATGTGGAAAAATGGATCACCTCAGATGATAAATTTATCATCCAATATCAAGGCATTGATATCACTTATATAGGCTACGATCTTAACAACAATTCCTTAGTGAATGATGACCAATGCTATTTCCGCTACACCCAAGCCAGCGATGCCAACACTGCGCCGCAATATGATATCAACACCCAAGGTTGTTAGGCTGACACTCAGTTAACCTGTGTTATCCCGCAATTGTCTGCGAATACATTAGGCTGATTGCGCGTTCCACGTTAAGGTGAACGATTAGACGTGGCCTTATACCAATCACAGTGACTGTGTCTGCATAGCCAATATGATTGGTACCATTACCTCGTTCCTTACCAAGGTACACAGTCAAGGCAACTCTATGGCACAGCTTCGCGTGCGCTACCAAACCCACGAATTTGGGGATCTCGACATTCATGTCAGAACCCTAAGAAATAACCAAGAATTTGAAGACCTAGATGGCGAAGCTGAAAAGCTCGGTATTTCCTCCGCTACTTGGCCATTATTTGGCATAGTTTGGCCGTCTAGCCAAGTGCTATCCCATCATATGGCCGATTATCAAATTGATAATAAACGCATTCTTGAGGTTGGCTGCGGTATAGGGCTGGCAAGTCTAGTGCTAAACCACAGACATGCCGACATCACAGCAACCGACTATCACCCCGAGTCGGAAAATTTCCTTAAGCAAAATGTCGATTTAAATCATGGTCGTGCGATTCCGTTTGTTCGAACAGGATGGGCAGATGCACAAACTAATTTAGGTTTATTTGACCTCATTATTGGCAGCGATCTCTTGTACGAACAAGAACATGCCGATCTCTTATCACAATTTATTGAGCAACATGCTAAACCAATTTGTGATGTAGTCTTAGTCGATCCAGGCCGTGGTAATCATGCCAAATTCAGTAAACGTATGGTCACCTTAGGTTACGAACACACGCAACATAAACCCATTCACACTGAATTTTTATTGGCGCCCTTTGGCGGTCAAATCCTCAACTACTCTCGTACCAACAGTTGATACAGCCTAATTAATGCAGATATGAGCAATTTAGGTCTAGTCTAATAGAACTCAAAAAAAACGACGCTGAGGCGTCGTTTTAGCTGCATAACATCACCACCTTGATTAAGGCGTTAGCGGCTCGCGGGTAAATTCTTCATGATCACACTCTGGACAATCTGGGATGGGACTTGGAAATTCAATACTCATTTCATTGCCACAGTTAGTGCACACCATGATGCCCTGATTCACTATGTCACCACTCTTGTAGTAGCCCTGATGCTTAAAATCTTGCGTTAACTCATGCCATTCTACTTGGCTGCGGTCGGTGATTTCACTGAGCCAATGCCAAAGCGTATTCTCTAAAGTAATCACTGTTGGGCTATGACTCAAACTATCCGCGTTCTGCTCACGGAGAAAACTCGTAATATCACGCTTTAAGAATTGTTCGACTAAAGCGAGTTCATCTTCCCCTGCCTGTTCTTTAAGACGTAAATACTCCTTACCTTGAGTGACAGAATTAAATAAGTTCTTTACAGTCATAGTGTTATCTTCTGCAAATTGAGATTTCACTTCGGTAATTAAGGCTTGATACAGTCCTAGTAACGCGTTACTTCTATCATTCATAACCAATACTCCTTCATACGAACCTTTTTAATGCATCGCTTCTAGTTTATTCTATGCAGATCTTACTCGCGCTGATATGGCGTTAGATCCAATAATAGGCGGCACTGCCGGAAATAGAGTGATGCAAGAGCAATATAATCCCTCAGAAATTGAAGCCTTAGTGCAAAAGCACTGGCATGACAACAAAACCTTCGAAGTCACTGAAGACGCAAACAAAGAAAAGTTTTATTGCCTTTCGATGTTTCCGTACCCTTCTGGCAGACTCCACATGGGACACGTACGCAACTATACCATAGGTGACGTAGTTGCACGCTTTCAACGTCTTCAAGGCAAAAACGTGCTCCAGCCTATTGGTTGGGACTCATTTGGTTTGCCCGCAGAAAATGCCGCGATTAACAACAAGACTGCGCCTGCGCCATGGACCTATGAAAACATAGAATACATGAAGAACCAGCTGAAATTGCTAGGTTTTGGTTACGATTGGAGCCGTGAAATCGCCACTTGTACCCCTGAATATTATCGCTGGGAACAATGGTTCTTCACTAAGTTGTACGAGAAAGGCCTAGTCTATAAAAAGACAGCTTCAGTCAACTGGTGTCCAAACGATGAAACCGTACTGGCGAACGAGCAAGTTCAAGACGGTTGCTGCTGGCGCTGTGATACCCCTGTGGAACAAAAAGAAATTCCACAGTGGTTTATTAAGATCACTGCCTATGCAGAAGAATTATTAAACGATATCGATACCTTAGATGGCTGGCCTGAACAGGTTAAGACCATGCAGCGCAACTGGATTGGTCGCAGCGAAGGTGTGGAAATGACCTTCGGCGTCGCAGGTCACGATAAAAGCTTCGATATCTATACCACGCGTCCAGATACCTTAATGGGCGTAACCTATGTGGCGATTGCCGCAGGTCATCCATTAGCTGAAGTCGCCGCGCAAACCAATCCTGAGCTTGCCGCCTTTATCGATGAGTGCAAAAACAGCACAACATCTGAAGCCGAACTCGCGACTATGGAAAAACGCGGTGTCGCTACAGGGCTTTTCGCCATTCATCCTATCACTGGCAAGCAAGTCCCAATTTGGGCTGCTAACTTTGTGTTGATGAACTATGGCACCGGCGCTGTGATGTCAGTTCCAGGCCACGATCAACGTGACTTCGAATTTGCGAAAAAATACGGTCTGGCGATTGAAGCTGTGATCAAGCCAGTTGATGGCGACGTCGATATCAGCGAAGCCGCTTATACCGAAAAAGGCGTACTGTTTAACTCGGGAGAGTTCGACGGTTTAGACTTTGAAGCAGGCTTTAATGCCATCGCTAATAAGTTAGTTGCCGAAGGTAAAGGCAAGCGCCAAGTCAACTATCGTCTGCGCGATTGGGGTGTTTCACGTCAGCGTTACTGGGGCGCGCCAATTCCTATGGTGACCTTAGCCGACGGCACTGTGATCCCAACACCTGCAGATCAACTGCCAGTATTGCTACCAGAAGATGTCGTGATGGACGGTATTCAAAGCCCAATCAAGGCCGATAAAGAATGGGCAAAAACCCAAGTTAATGGCCAAGATGCGCTGCGCGAAACCGATACCTTCGATACCTTTATGGAATCCTCTTGGTATTACGCCCGTTACTGCAGCCCGCATGCAGACGAAATGTTAGATCCCGCGAAAGCCAACTACTGGCTACCTGTGGATCAATACATTGGCGGTATCGAACACGCTTGTATGCATTTGTTATATTTCCGCTTCTTCCACAAGTTGCTGCGTGATGCGGGTTTGGTTAACTCTAACGAGCCAGCCAAACAACTGCTGACCCAAGGCATGGTGTTGGCCGATGCTTTCTACTACATCAACGAAAAAGGCGCCCGTGTATGGGTTTCGCCTTTAGATGTAGCGACTACAGAAAAAGACGACAAGGGCCGTATTACTAAGGCTATCGACAAGGACGGCAACGAGCTGGTTTATACCGGCATGTGCAAGATGTCTAAGTCGAAAAACAATGGTATCGATCCTCAAGTCATGGTCGAAAAATACGGCGCCGATACGGTTCGCCTATTTATGATGTTCGCCTCTCCCCCAGAATTAACTCTGGAATGGCAAGAGTCTGGCGTTGAAGGCGCACACCGCTTCATTAAACGTCTGTGGAAGCTTGCAAACGAGCATGTGAACCAAGATAACAGCGAAGCCTTAGATGTCAGCAAGTTAACTGCCGATCAAAAAGCGCTGCGCCGTGAAGTCCACAAGACGATCGCGAAAGTGACCGACGATATCGGCCGCCGTCAGATGTTCAACACTGCGGTTGCCGCCGTGATGGAACTGATGAACCATCTGCAAAAAGCGCCACAAACCACAGGTCAAGACAACGCCATTATCGGCGAAGCCTTATCAGCCATAGTGCGCTTGCTGTACCCTATCATTCCGCATGTGAGCTTTAACCTGTGGAACGAGTTAGGCAATGCAAGCAACATCGAAGACAGCCAATGGCCAGTCGTTGATGAAGCTGCGCTAGTTGAAGACAGCAAGCTCATCGTTGTGCAAGTTAACGGTAAAGTTCGCGCAAAAATCACAGTGGCTGCCGATGCTGATAAAGAATCAGTAGAAGCCTTAGGCATGAGTGATGAGCACGTGATCAAATACCTAGACGGCCTGACTGTGCGTAAAGTGATCTATGTGCCGGGCAAACTGCTTAGCATAGTGGCCAATTAACGGCTGCTAATAACTCGCTATACTCAAAGCCAATGAAGTTGCAGCATAGCTGCAACTTCAAGTCAGCAGGGTATACCACGAATAGGAAACCGCGAAATCTATGCTAATCAAACGCATATGCTTCGCAATCATGGCACTAGTCATTATGACCAGCGCTGGTTGCGGTTTTAAGCTTCAACGCAGTTATCAGATCCCTGATGCCCTCAATCATTTGAGTTTGAGCAGTGTGGATGAATACAGTGAACTCACTCGTTTGGTGCGTGAACGCCTGCGCTTGAACAATATCCAAGTTGTCGACGCCGCAGATAATGTTCCAGTATTAAGATTAATCACCGACTCCCTTGAACGCTCGACCTTATCTTTGTATCCCACAGGTAACGTCGCCGAGTATGAGCTGATTTATTTAGTCGAATTTGCTGTGGCACTGCCAGGTAAAGAAGCGCAGCCTTTCAAGGTTGAAATTCGCCGCGACTACTTAGACGATCCACGTACCGCATTGGCAAAGAGCCGTGAAATGGAATTGCTGACGAAGGAAATGCGTATCCAAGCTGCCGATCGTATTCTGCAAGCAATGGCCAGTACTGAGGTGAATTAATGCGGGGCTATCATTAAATGAGAGTCTATCCAGACCAACTCTCCCGCCACCTTAACCAGTTATTTCCTTGTTATCTGATTTTTGGGGATGATCCTTGGTTGATTGAAACCACCAAAGATCAGATCCGCCAATTCGCCAAGCGTCAGGGATTCGATGAAAAAGTCCAACTCATTCAAGAGACGGGCTTTAATTGGAACGATCTGACTCAGGAATGGCAGGCCATGAGTCTGTTTTCCAGTAAACGCTTGATTGAGCTAACCCTTCCCCAAGCTAAGCCCGGTGCCGAAGGCTCAAGCACATTGCAAGCGCTATTGCAGACGCCCAATCCCGATATGCTGTTGATTATCGAAGGGCCAAAGCTCGCCACAGAGCAAACCAACAGTAAATGGTTTAAGACCTTAGATGCCCATGGCATGTATCTGCCCTGCGCCACGCCAGAGGGCGAGCAGTTTATGCGCTGGCTCGATGGCCGCATCAAGCACTTTAAGCTCAATCTGCAGCCTGATGCCCGTGCTATGCTGCATTCTCTGTATGAAGGGAATTTACTGGCTGCCGATCAAGCCATGCAGTTGCTGCAACTCCTGAGCCCAACAAAACCCGTCAGTGCCGACGAACTGGGCCACTATTTTGAAGATCAGTCGCGCTTCACCGTATTCCAACTCACGGATGCATTATTAAATAATAAACAGGATAGCGCGCAGCACATGCTGGCCCAACTCAATGGCGAAGGCACTGCCTTACCTATCCTGCTTTGGGCCTTGTTTAAAGAACTCGGTTTGTTATTCAATTTGAAATGCGAGCAAGCCCAAGGCGTTGCGCTGAGTGCACTCTGGGGTAAACATCGAATTTGGGATAAACGTAAACCACTGTATCAAGCGGCACTGCAACGACTCAGCCTTGAACAACTCGAACATATGCTCGCCCTCGCCTCGAAACTTGAGCTCAACTTAAAGCAGCAGGGTAAAGAGGATTGGACCGGTCTGAGCCACCTGTGTCTGTTATTTGATCCTAGAGCCCATCGGCACCTGGCACATATAGCCATAGACTAATCATTGATTAACCAAAGAGTTGATATGCGTATTGGTATTTTAGGCGGCACCTTTGACCCGATACACTATGGTCATATCCGTCCCGCAATTGAAGTGAAGCAAGCATTAGCCTTGGATAAAATCCTACTGATGCCGAACCATATTCCGCCCCATAAACAGCAGCCGAACTTAACCACAACACAGCGCCTCAAAATGGTAGCCGATGTCTGTCAGCAACTCGACGGATTTGCACTGTGCGACATCGAAGCTAAACGCGACACGCCTTCCTACACAGTTATCACGCTTGAGCAACTGAAAAGCTTACATCCTGAAGATGAGCTGTTTTTTATCATGGGGATGGACTCTTTCATCCAATTAAAAAGCTGGCATGAGTGGCAACGCCTATTCGACTTTGCCCATCTCGTTGTCTGCCAGCGCCCGGGTTGGCAGCTCGATGCAGAACATCCTATGCAGCAGATATTGACGGCCCGCAGTCAAGCGCCCCAAGGGACAGACGAAGGTCGTACTAGCTGTGTCCATAAAAACTGTGGGCAGATTTTCCCTGTAGCGATTACACCACAGGATATTTCCTCGACGCTCATTCGTGAACAACTGGCAAAAGGCGAAATTCCCGCCGATTTACTCATGCCAGTCACGCTAGATTACATCAAAAATCAACGACTTTACTTACCTTAGCTCGAACCGTAAGCAGATATCGCCAACTCAACTGCCAATGACAATGTATTCCCAGCAGCAACACTGGTATACTACCGCGCTATTTAAAATTAATGAGGTACGCCAGCGTGCAGAGCGCGGAATTAAAACAGTTTGTTGTCGACAAGATCGACGACTTGAAAGCCAGAGACGTTGTTGTTCTGGATGTCAGCAAGCAATCTAACATCACTGACTACATGGTCATATGTTCAGGTACATCAAAGACTCACGTTAAAGCTATCGCCGAAAACCTTGTGGTTGAAGCGAAAAAAGCCGGTATTCCACCTTTAGGTGTTGAAGGCCGCGAAAGCAGCGAATGGGTTCTTGTGGACATGGGCGATGTGATCCTGCACGTTATGCAAGATCAAACCCGTGATTTCTACCAGCTTGAAAAGCTCTGGTCAGAAAAGCAAGACTGATGAAGTTACAGCTCATCGCAGTAGGAACACGGATGCCCGATTGGGTTACCCGTGGTTTCGAAGAATACCAGCGCCGTTTTCCCCGTGATATGGCGCTGGAGCTTATCGAAATACCCGCTGGAAAGCGGGGGAAAAATGCCGACATTGTCCGGATACTTCAAAAAGAAGGCGAACAAATGTTGGCGGCCATTCCCAAAGGCAATCATATTGTTAGCTTAGATCTCCCCGGCAAAAACTGGACGACCCCCGAGCTAGCAACCGCGCTGACTAAATGGCAACTCGATGGTCGCGACGTCAGTTTACTGATTGGTGGGCCTGAAGGATTAGCGCCAGCTTGCAAAGAAGCGGCAAACCAAAGTTGGTGTCTTTCGGCATTAACCTTACCTCACCCACTCGTACGGGTGGTGGTTGCCGAAAGTTTGTACCGCGCGTGGAGCGTGAACACGAATCACCCCTACCATAGAGAATAGCGGGATCTTGATGTTAACGAGTGTCAACCACCCGTCATGGGATCAGCCGGAGATAGCATAAGTGTCGCCAAAAAAGCGGATAACAATGCATGATCACGCCGCCGAGGCGTCTCTTTTTAAGCGCAGGGCGCTTTTCACTTTTTTTTGCGTTTTCGCTCTATTTTGCGTATTAGTCACCAACCTTTATCATTTACAGGTTGAATCCTATAAAGATTATGCAACTCGCTCAAATGATAATCGCATCCGTGTTGTTCCAATTGCCCCTAGTCGTGGTCTCATTTACGATCGCAACGGTATACTTTTAGCTGAAAATTTACCCTTTTATTCCCTCGATCTCGTGCCCGAAAAAATCAGTAACATGTCAGAGACCTTAGATGAACTCGGCAAGTTAATTGAGATCAGCGATGACGAGCGCGAAACCTTTACTGACGCCCTGAAATTTCATCGCCGTTTCAAACCGCTAACACTCAAAAACCAGCTCACCGAAGAACAAGTGGCCATTTTCAGTGTTAACCAACACAGATTTCCGGGGATTTCGGTCGAAGCGGGTCTTAAACGTAACTATCCCTACGGCGCGCAAATCACCCATGTGCTGGGCTATGTAGGTAAAATTAACACCCGAGATCGCGCCCAACTTGAACGCAGCGATCTGTGGAAAAACTATGCGGCAACCAAAGACATTGGTAAGCAAGGCATTGAAAAATTTTATGAATCTTTGCTGCATGGTAAACCCGGACACTTAGAAGAAGAAGTGAACAACCGCGGCCGCGCCATTCGCACCTTAAAAATTGTTCCGCCAGAGCCGGGGCAAGATATTTACCTCACCTTAGATCTCAAGCTGCAACAAAAAGCGGTGGAACTACTCACAGGTCTGCGCGGTTCTATTGTTGCCATCGATCCCCGTGACGGTGGAGTATTAGCTATGGTATCGAGCCCAAGCTATGATCCAAACCAGTTTGTACAAGGCATTAATAGCAAAGATTACAGTGCGTTACTCAATGATAAATCCCGCCCTTTGATCAACCGTGCGACTCAAGGTCAATATGCACCTGCGTCTACCATCAAGCCTCACCTCGCACTGTTAGGCCTTGATGAGAAAGCCATTAGCGAGAGTACCCGAGTGTGGGATCCCGGTTTTTGGCAAATTCCTGGTGTTGAACGTAAATACCGCGACTGGAAACGCTGGGGACATGGCTGGGTCAACGTTTATAGCGCGATTGTAGAATCCTGCGATACCTTTTTCTATGAATTAGCCTATAAGGTCGGTGTCGATCATATCGCCCGCTTTATGGAACAATTTGGCTTTGGCCAAAATACAGGGATTGATATCTTTGAAGAATCGGCTGGCAACATGCCATCCAAGGAATGGAAACGCTTAAAGTACAATCAAGCTTGGTATATAGGCGACACCATTTCCGTCGGTATTGGACAAGGTTATTGGACGGCAACGCCATTACAACTCGCTAATGCCGTTGGGATTATGGCCAACAAAGGCCGCCGTCTCCCGCCACATCTGCTGAGATCAATTAAAGACAATACTGCCAAAATTGACTCACCGATTAATGAGTTACCACCAATTGAACTTAAAAATCCCCGTAACTGGAATATCATCAACGAAGCTATGCGACAAACCGCAAATAAGTCACGCTTTACCGATGCCACTTACACTGCCGCAATGAAAACCGGTACTGCACAGGTCATCGGCGTGGCGGAAAATACTAAATACGATGCCAGTAAAATTGCCGAACATTTCCGCGATAATGCCTTAGTTGTGGCCTATGCACCCTTCGAGGATCCTAAAATTGTCCTCGCCGTCGTGATGGAAAACGCAGGTTGGGGCGGCGCAAATGCTGGCCCAGTCGCTCGAGCTATGCTCGATGAATATATGCTTAGAGATACTTGGAAACCCATACCATGAGTACCCATAGCCAATATCAAAACATCTGGCAACGCTTGCACATAGACTTGCCTTTATTGCTCGGACTATTAGCTGTGATGGGCTTTGGCCTGTTTGTCATCTATTCTGCCAGCGGTGCAGATTTAGAGATGATGGAACGACAACTATTCCGTATGGTGTTGTCGCTAGGCATCATGTTTACCATGGCACAAATCAATCCTGAAGCGCTTAAACGTTGGGCATTACCCATTTATCTTGCGGGGGTTGTCTTGCTGCTTGGGGTACACTTTTTCGGTGAAATCAATAAAGGCGCGCAGCGCTGGTTGAACTTAGGCTTTATGGAGTTCCAACCATCTGAGCTTATTAAACTCGCCTTCCCCATCACAATGGCTTGGTATATCAGTAAGTTCCCTCTTCCCCCCAAGAAACGTTACCTCGCTGGCGCAGGAGTGATTTTACTCGTACCAACCCTATTGATCGCTAAACAACCCGACTTAGGCACCTCAATTTTGGTGGCTGCATCGGGGATTTTTGTGCTGTTTTTATCGGGTATGAGCTGGATCATTGTTGGCAGCTTTATCGCGGCAGTACTCGCCTTCCTGCCTATCCTTTGGTATTTCTTGATGCACGATTACCAAAGAACGCGGGTATTAACCTTGCTCGATCCAGAGCAAGATCCCCTCGGCGCGGGTTATCACATTATCCAGTCGAAAATCGCCATCGGCTCAGGTGGACTTTGGGGCAAAGGCTGGCTCGAAGGCACTCAATCACAGCTTGAGTTTATTCCCGAGCGCCATACCGATTTTATCTTTGCGGTGATCGGTGAAGAATTTGGTTTAATTGGCAGTATCTTACTGTTAATTATGTACCTTTACATCATAGGCCGTGGGTTAGTCATCGCCTCCCGCGCACAAACCAGTTTCGCTCGTCTACTGGCTGGCAGTATCACGCTGACGTTTTTCGTTTATGTTTTTGTGAATATTGGCATGGTTTCAGGTATCCTGCCCGTGGTAGGTGTACCACTGCCCCTTGTCAGTTATGGTGGAACCTCCATGCTGACATTGATGACAGGGTTTGGCATTCTTATGAGCATTCATACCCATAGACGTTTCGTAGATAGATAATTTTAGGGACTTTTTATGCCTACTCTCCGAGCTTATTTGGCTCCACTCGGTTTACTGTGTTTAAGTTCATGCTTAGTCGCATGCACCACGGCAAATGAACCGACACCCACGCAGGCACCCGCTTCAAGCACCCCAGTGGCTCCGGCCGCTGAAGTCGCACCCGCCACTCCCGCTGAACTCAAAGAAGAGTTTATCCAAGCTCAAGTAAAACAAGGTTTTACTCGGACAGAAGTGCTCGCTTTTCTCGACAAAGCAAAATACAACCAAGGGGTTATCGATGCGATGACCCGCCCATGGGAAGCAAAACCTTGGCATGTGTATTACCCGATTTTTTTAACAGAAAAACGTCTTGATGCTGGGCTCGCTTTTTGGAAAAAACACGAGAAAACCATTGCTAAAGCCGCGGCTAAGTACCAAGTCGACCCACAGATTATCGTCGCCATTATTGGGATTGAAACCTTCTACGGCCAGTTCACAGGTAATTACCCTGTAATTGATTCCCTCTATACCTTAGGTTTTCACTATCCGCCTCGCGCCACCTTTTTCCGCAAGGAATTTGGTGAGTTGATGAAATTAGTCAAAGAAGAACACTTAGATATCAATACCCTCAAAGGCTCCTATGCGGGTGCCATGGGTTATGGACAGTTTATTCCCTCAAGTTACCGCCATTACGCCGTCGATTTCGATAACAGTGGTAACCGCGATTTATTGCAAAGCCCAGAGGATGCGATTGGCAGTGTCGCCAATTATTTCCATGAACACGGTTGGCAAGCCAATGCACCCGTTGCTTTGCCGCTGGTCAATAGCAGCCAAACAGCGCCAAAAGCGAAAGTATGGGCAGGCGAAAAGCTCAATTATAAAGTCGCCAATATTCTAACGCCAACCTTGTCCTTGGCTGATGCGAGGGACTTGGATGTCTCGCAAAAAGCCTTCCTCATTAAACTGGAACAAGCCGATCACGATGATTATTGGCTTGGCTTAAACAATTTTTATGTAATCACTCGCTATAATCGCAGTCCTTTGTATTCAATGGCCGTTTATCAATTTAGCCAACAATTAAAGGAACAGCATGCCGCTAAAAAATAATCTTTTACAGCTTGTCGCTTTGGTTGCGTGCTTCACACTTGTTGCGTGTTCTTCGAGCCCAAACCAAGCTAGCTCCAGCACAAACAAAAAAAATATGGACCCCAACAAGGGGCGCTATTCGCTAAAGAATGACAAGCTGCCACTCAATCCACCCAATGTGGACCATGTGCCAAATGCCACGCCTAAGTACGAGCCCTATAGTCGCCGCGGTAACAAGCCTTATACGGTTTACGGCGAGTCTTACACTGTGATGAACACAGGCCAAGGTTTTAGTGAAACGGGCCGTGCCTCATGGTACGGTGAAAAATTTCATGGCTATGAGACATCTAATGGCGAACCCTATGACATGTATTCCATGTCAGGTGCCCATAAAACGCTGCCACTGCCAAGTTATGCTCGGATCACTAACTTAGATAACAATAAGCAAGTGATCATTCGTATCAACGATCGCGGGCCATTCCACTCAGACCGTATTCTCGACGTCTCCTACGCCGCCGCCTATAAACTCGGCATGCTCGGCAAAGGAACCGCGCGGATCAAACTCGATGTGGTGTATGTCGGCAGTGTCGCGGCCACTAATTCGGCTATTGCCAGCGCGCAAGATACAGGTAATCATTACATTCAGTTAGTCGCATCGAAAGATAAAGCCAAACTCAATACCATGGCGAAAAATCTGGAGCGAAAATATCAGGTAAAGACCCGTGTACAAGCCGCAAACAATATGTTTAGACTACAGCTCGGCCCCATAGGCCAACCTGAGTTAGCAGACAAACTGCTCAATAACGTCCAGCAAAATGGGTTTCCTGAGGGCTATATAGTCCATGAGTAATCACTGTTTGCTCGGACCAGAATTGATTTAAAAATAGAGATGAAGGAACCTTCACTAAAACCCACAGTCAGAAAGTGGTACACTGTTGGAGATCTTCTCGAATCCTTTCCATTTAATACAACCAAAAGACGTGCCAAGTTAATGATGAATTTTGTAAAAAGTCCCATTAAAACATTGCTGCTAATTTCCAGTGTGTCTCTCCCCGTTTATGCTGCGCAGCCTATTATTACACCTGATGCACCAGCAGTGGCCGCCAAGGCTTTCGTCTTGATGGATTATAATTCGGGCCAGATTATCGCTGAGAGTAACGCTTATGAAAGCCTTAACCCAGCCAGCTTAACTAAAATGATGACCAGTTATGTCATAGGTCAAGAAATCAAAGCGGGCAATGTCTCGGTCGATGATGATGTGACTATCAGTAAAAATGCCTGGTCTAAAAACTTCTCTGACTCCTCTAAGATGTTCATTGAAGTTGGAACTACCGTTAAAGTCGGGGATTTAAACCGCGGTATCATCATCCAATCGGGTAACGATGCGTGTGTAGCTATGGCAGAGCATATCGCTGGCACCGAAGGCGCCTTCGTTGACATGATGAACTCATGGACAAAACAGCTGGGTATGCGTGACAGTTACTTCGAAAACTCCCATGGCTTAGACTCAGAAAACCACAAAACAACTGCCTATGATATGGCATTGTTAGGTGCAGCCTTAATCCGCGACGTTCCAGAAGAATACCGCATCTATAGCGAAAAATTTTATACCTTCAACGGTATCAAACAATATAACCGTAATGGTTTGTTGTGGGATAACAGCATGAGCGTGGACGGTATCAAGACAGGCCACACCTCTGGTGCAGGTTACAACTTAGTGGCATCTGCAACCAAAGACGGCATGCGTTTGATTTCTGTGGTTCTGGGTACTCAAAGTGAATCAGCCCGTAAAGCTGAAAGTAAAAAGTTACTGACCTATGGCTTCCGTTTCTTTGAAACTGTCACGCCTTACAAAGCGGGTGATAGCTTCACAACCCAACAAATATGGTACGGTGACAAGAGCACTGTTGATTTAGGCGTCGCAACTGATACACCTATTACAATCAGCCGTGGCCGTGGTAAAGACTTGAAAGCAAACTTCGAGTTGACTAAGCCATTAGATGCACCGTTGAAAAAAGGTGAAACTGTAGGCCGTCTATTCTTCCAACTTGATGGTAAAGACATTGCCCAGTTCCCACTGGTAACGTTGCAAGAAGTCAACGAAGGTAGCTGGTTTAGTAAATTAGTCGATTACTTTAAGCAGATGTTTTCTGGATGGTTTAGCTAACCTAAGTCCCATAAATAAAGCCACCTTAGGGTGGCTTTATTTTTTTGGGGAGTGCATCGCCCTTGAATCGGGTATAATCGCCACCATATATATCCCAATATAGCCGCTAAGAGTACTGAGTATGTTAGACACTAAATTTGATGAACTGATGGATTTCCCTTGCGCATTTCCTTTTAAGGTCGTCGGTGAAGCCCACGAAACGCTAACTGACAAAGTCGTGGCTGTGGTACAAAAACATGCACCGGGTGATTATTCACCTTCGACAAAAACGTCGAGCAAAGGTAGCTATCACTCCATTACTATCCGCGTGACAGTGACAAGCAAAGACCATATCGAAATTTTGTACACTGAACTTGCCGCTATCGAAGGCGTACGCCGCGTACTATAAATATTCCTCAAGGCCATGAAATGTGATCTGTCTTACATTTATAGCCAAGAGGCGTATAATAGCGCCACTCAATTCTAAGGGGAGAGGTTGCCCTTGCAAGACACGACTTTGCACATTCGGCATCTTGGAAAACAAGATTACGAATCAGTGTGGCATGCTATGCAGCACTACACTGACACGCGTAATAGTGAGAGCCCAGATGAGCTGTGGATAGTAGAACACCCACCCGTGTTTACCCAAGGCCAAGCTGGTAAAAGCGAGCATATTTTGAATGCTGGCGATATTCCTGTGATCCAAGTGGACCGTGGTGGCCAAGTCACTTACCACGGCCCTGGACAACTAGTGGTATATCCTCTTCTCGACATAAAACGTAGTAAAGTCGGCGTGCGTCAACTCGTTACTCATATAGAGCAAAGCATTGTCGATATGCTCGCCAAGTACGACATTAACGCTTATGCCAAGGCCGATGCGCCGGGTGTATATGTGGATGAACGTAAAATTGCCTCCCTCGGATTACGCATTCGTAAAGGCTGTTCATTCCATGGATTAGCCCTTAATGTCGATATGGATTTAGCACCATTTCGCCGCATCAACCCTTGTGGTTATGCCGGTCTTGAAATAGTGCAATGCAAAGCACTTGGCGGACCACAAACCGTGATTGAAGCGGGCGAGCAACTTACTATTACTTTTAGCCAATTACTGGGCTATCAACACCTAGTTCATCATCAAGGATTAGCAGCGTCATGAATAGGCCTGAACGTTTACAACCCGGAGTAAAACTAAGAGATGCCGATAAAGTGTCTCGTATTCCGGTCAAAATCGTCCCATCAGAGCGCGACACTATGTTGCGTAAACCCGATTGGTTACGGGTTAAACTGCCGGCATCGAATCAACGCATTTTAGACATCAAGCAAGCGCTGCGTAAAAATGGCCTGCACTCTGTCTGTGAAGAAGCCTCTTGCCCTAACCTCGCTGAATGCTTCAACCACGGTACAGCAACCTTTATGATTTTGGGTGCGATTTGTACTCGTCGTTGCCCGTTCTGCGACGTGGCCCATGGTCGTCCGCTTAAACCTGATGCTGAAGAGCCAGTTAAATTGGCGCAAACTATCCGCGATATGAAGCTGAAATATGTGGTGATTACCTCTGTAGATCGTGACGATTTACGAGATGGTGGCGCCCAGCATTTTGCCGATTGTATTCGCGAAATTCGCAAACTAAATCCGGACATCAAGATCGAAACCTTAGTGCCTGATTTCCGTGGTCGTATCGATGCAGCCTTAGATATTTTATCGACTGAGCCGCCTGATGTGTTTAACCACAACTTAGAAACGGCGCCCATGCATTATCGTAAAGCGCGCCCAGGTGCGAATTACCAATGGTCGCTCGATCTGCTAAAACGTTTTAAAGAACGTCATCCAAATGTGCCCACTAAATCAGGCCTGATGATGGGATTGGGTGAAACCAACGAAGAGATCGCTCAAGTACTGCGTGATCTGCGAGAACATAAGGTTGAAATGCTGACCTTAGGCCAATACCTACAGCCGTCTAAGTTCCATTTGCCGGTTGAACGTTATGTGCCACCAGCCGAGTTTGATGAGCTTAAAGCCTTAGCCGATGAATTAGGTTTTACCCATGCAGCCTGTGGTCCATTAGTGCGCTCAAGCTACCATGCGGACCTGCAAGCCCAAGGTAAAGAAGTGAAATAACCCTCTTGCTTAGATGCAGAGCTTAGGTGATGTAGATTTCAAGGTTATTAAAATAGAAAAACAGCGCTTAGGCGCTGTTTTTTATTGGCTGTTTTTATGACTGTTTTTATGACTGTTGTTTATGAAGAGTGGTTCGTATAGCTGTCGTTATACGACATGAACGCTAATGCTCTTATTCTTGGGTTATCGCTAAATCCATCAAGATAGCATCTTCTTTACCGCCCTCTATCGGGTAGTAACCTTTACGACGTCCCGACTCAATAAAGCCAGCCTGTTGATATAAAGCACGGGCGGCAAAATTGGACTCTCGCACTTCTAACATAAGCACCACAGCGCCCGATACCTTGGCCGATGCCATCACAGCCTTGAGTAATAACTTGCCGTAACCTTTGCCCTGCTGACTCGGTAATAGGCAAATATCCAATAAAGTCACTTCATCGATAATTTGCTGCACTATCGCAAACCCTAAGAGTCCTTCGACGGAATAAGTATCTGAATCTGAAGCAGCGTCAATATTTGCCTCAGTATTTGCATCTACCTCTAAGTGAGCACTCAGCTTTAAACCTAGGACACGGTACAAGTGACCAAAACAATCGGCAAGATTCCCCTCGCTCATGGGATGGCTATGGGCCAAGGATTCAAGCTGCGCCATTTGGGGAACATCTTCAAGCGTGAGAGCCACAAGCTCAACAGGCAAACCTGCAGTCAATTGTGCTACAAATTGTGTTGTGAATAGACTATCTACTGGTGGGATGTTCAACGCCGGTATTCCAAAGTATTGGTTATTAATGTATTTACGAGTAAAGCTTAAGACTTGCTTGGCGCTTGGTCGCGCCATTGGTAAATCTGCTGCCAGAGCGCGCTTTTAGCCTGCCAACCCACCAATAAATCGGCCAACGGCTCAGACACTAACCATGCGGTACGTGGCCTAACTTTGTGACGTCGCAGATCCCAAACGATCTGTTTCCCCGTATGGGGCTCACAGTCAAAATCACATTCGTCCCGCTTTATGTCGATAAGCGTTAGCACAGCGTCAATAAGCGGCTCTGCTTCTGGTAACTCACCATTTTCATCCCAAATCACTAAATAAGGTTTCACCTTAGTGTCGCGCACTCGCCAAGTTGTCACATTCATGGCGGTTAAATAGGCTGATTTATTCATTAGGGTCAGTTTTATTCAATTAAAGTATCGACTCACAATATGCCGCTAGGATAGCAGTTCTGCCATGGCATTGTTACTGCAGCACGGCGAAGGGAGATGATATCAGGCTTTATCGATTACGAGATTTAACACTCGAAAGTTCAATCGAATTTATAGATTTACAGAATCTAATTTACTCATTTTACATTTAATATCAGAAGATTAGACTAAACACACTCAGTAAGACAATAGAAGGAAAACGCCATGATTAACATAGGTATCAATCAAGCTCACAGAGAAGAAATCGCCGCAGGGCTAAACCAACTATTGGCCGACAGCTACAGTCTTTACCTTAAGACCCATAGCTTTCACTGGAACGTTACTGGCCCAATGTTCACTAGCTTACACTTGCTATTTGAACAGCAGTATACCGAACTTGCCCTTGCGGTCGACCTTATCGCAGAGCGTGTACGTGCATTAGGTGCCAGAGCACTCGGCTCATATTCAGCCTATGCCGCGCTGACCGAGATAAAAGAAGATCAAGGTGTCACTCAAGCCGAAACCATGATCCGCGAACTATTAAGCGATCAGGAACTGGTGATCCGCAATGCCAGAGCCTTGTATCCGCTGGTGAATCAAGCGAATGATGAGGCAACTGCGGACTTGCTCACCCAGCGCATCCAACTGCATGAGAAAAATGCCTGGATGCTACGCAGCTTACTCGCAGAATAATCGCTAAATAGATGATTGCTCTAACCAAAACAAAAAAGTCGCCAAGTAAGCACTTGGCGACTTTTGCCTTTAAAGCTTGATCAAACAGAATAGATTAGAGGTACTTAATCCAAGCCTGAGTGCTGTGCTTTTTATATTCGCTAAATCGCTTAACGGGATAATACAATGCGATGGCTAACACGCCCGCGATAAACCAAACCCATCCTATATTGCTCACGCCAAAGTACTCACCATGGTTTACGCCAAAGATGAATTTCGCTAAAGTATAAAGCAGTAACAGCACGTACAAATGTAAGATATAGAAGAACATAGGGACTGAGCCAAACACAGACAACCCATGGCCCACTCGCGCTAATCCCCCTCCCACTTTCCCACTTGATGCAAAATACCGCTCAAAGGCCACTAAGCAAAAGAACATGCCGCCTAAGGTCACCAGTAAAAAGCTTAATGATGGCGGGTATTTCGTTAAATTAAATACCGACATCAAGGTTTCACCCAAATGTGCCCCCGACTGCCAAGGCAAGGTTTCGCCATAAAGGTTAAACCCACGTAGTACCGCAAAAAGTACCCAACAGCTGATCCCTAAAAACAGCAGCTTTTGCTGGCGAGCCGATGCATCAAGATGGCTTCCGTTCGGTTTATTACTAAAAAGTGGCCCTGCAACATAACCCAGTAAAATCACCCCAATCCAAGGCAGCACGGGATAACTCACCTTAACCCTAAGCGCACCTTCGCTGACGAGATAACCGCGGTCGTGCAATATGGTCCACAGACCGTAAGCCCACTCACTGGGCTGAAAACCAATTGGTGTCAACAGATTATGGCCAAAAACAATCGCAAATCCTAAAAGGGCCATCCAAGGTCTAGGCAGGTTTATCAGCGCAGCGAGCGCTAACATACTCAGACCAATCACCCAAATCACCTGCAACCAAAGGGTGTAATAGCTGACCATCCAAGAGAGGTTAGAGAAGTTAATCACTAAAATTTCCAGCGCGATTAAAAACAGCCCGCGTTTAATCAAAAACATACGTGCTGAACGTGGCTCGCCATGGCTACGATTGGCATAAAGCCATGCAGAAACCCCGGTTAAGAACACAAAGACCGGCGCACAAAAATGGGCGGCAAAGCGACTCACAAAAAGCCCCCAAGAGGTCGAACTCAAATCCATAGGATCGCTCACCTGCATGTGAAAGAAAAACCGCTCCCGCACATGGTCGAGTAACATAATAAGCATCACGGCGCCGCGCATCATATCGATACTATTGATCCGGGTGCGGCCAATAGAACGACCCAATTCTTGCTCGGCAAAACCTGAAGATAACGCTGGATTAGCACTGATATTAGAATTCATAGCTGACACTCACTTTAATGCTACGTGGCTCACCCGGCACGGCCCAAAGAGCGGAATAGCTACTTGCGATGTAATGTTCATCCAGTAAGTTATCCAGATTCACTCCAAGGCTTAAGTTGTCGCTTAAGTGGGTGCTCATAAACAACCCAAGTAACTGATAAGAAGGCAATTGAAAACTCGGATCGGCAGAATCACCGAGACGCGAATCCACATAACGCCAGCTAAGCCCTAGATGACCATCAATAGAAAGCCTATTCAAATCCTGTTTCAGAATCACACTCGCGGTATGCTTTGGCACATTCACCAGTGGACTGCCTGCAGGAATGAGCACGCCCCAATCAGGATTCAAGCTGTCATTGGCGGTACGGGTATTAAGATAGGCATAGGATAATTTTGCTTGTAAATCCTCCGTCAGTTCGGCGGCTAAATCGAGTTCAACCCCGCTACTTTTAGCTTTACCTAAGGTGGCAGAAAAACCAACATTGATAGGATCTGAGGTCAAGATATTGCTCTTTTGGGCATCGAACACGGCTAAACTACCGTTTATAGGAAGATCGTTTAACCAAGTACCATTAAACTTCATCCCCAGTTCAACCGACTGACTCTCTTCCGCTTCGAAGGGCTTACCCGCAAAGTCAGTTCCAGAAAGCGGTAAAAAGCCTTCAGAATAAGAGCTATAGAAACTTAAGGCATCGGACCATAAATACACCAGACCTACCTTGGGGCTGACTCGACTATCGGTTTGCTCTGACAGAGTATCTTTCGCGACTTCACTGATATCTTGCTGATAACTATCGAACCTTAGCCCAAGGTGCAGCTTCCACTTTTCAGTTAAATCCATTTGATCTTGCAGATAGGTCCCCCACGCCTTTTGAGTCTCGTTATTCTCATACAACAAACTCACCTCTGGCTGAGGCCCACCGTATTGAGGGGTATAGATATCGATGGCATATTCGCCTTTTTTACCTCGATAGCGATAAAGCCCCGTCTTCAGGTTGTAGTGGTAGGCATCGGCACCAAGCAGCAAATTATGACGAATAAAACCCGTATCAAGATGACCACTTAATTCAAGACGAAGGGAATTATCCTCTGAGGCATAGTCCCGATATCGATGCTGGCGAGTCAGTGTTCGGCCATCATCAAACAAGGATTGACGCCCCGCTGCCAACTCCGCATCGGAGGAAAATCCCTTTAAGGTGGAATCGCGATAGTTATAACCCGCCGTTAATGACCAATCATCATTTAATTCATAGTCATAGGTCAGTTGATGCCCAGTGGCATTCACCTCCGTTGCGCCATCATTAGGCTCACCTAAATAACGCGAGCGGGGTACGGTATTAATATCGTTATTGAGCACAATAATGCCGCGATCGAATAGCTGTTCCTGCTTGAGGTATTCCATTTCATACAGCAAGGAAGCTTTTTCGGAAATCTGCCAACGCACAGACGGCGTAACGATTTTTTTATCGCTAAACACATAATCACGAAAACTATCGTGTTCCTGCCAAGCGCCATTAATCCGAAATGCCAAGTTATCGGTTAAACCTGAGGTCACATCACCTTCTAACCGATATTGGTCGAAACTCCCAGCCGATGCTTTTAAATAACCACTGGTTTCATATTGGGGTTTCTTAGTGACGATATTAACTGTGCCACCGGGCTCCGAGCGGCCATAAAGTGCCGAACCTGGGCCTTTTAAAATCTCGACATAGGCAACGTTTGATAAATCTCTATGACCACTAAAACCTCGGCCACCATTAAATCCATTAATTAAATACCCCGATGGCATGTTTTCGTTACCCGGAAAGCCGCGTAGGGAAAAACTATCCCATAAGCCGCCGCCATTATTTTGCCGCGCCACACTGGCAGAATAGTCCAGTACATCTTGAAACCGCGTCAGTCCCGCATCTTTTATCAATTGCTCGTCTAACACACTGATCGCTTGGGGAAGTTCAGTTGAGGACACATTGCCACGATAGGCTTGGCGATAGTGGATACTTAAACGTTCAATGTCAGTGTCAAGCACTGCGTCACTCACAGTATCAATAGCTTGTGAACTCGATTGACTGCTTTCTGCGGCCAACAACATTGAAATAGGATTGAGCACAAACAAGGCGCCCAGCAACAGCGCAGTGCGCTTAGGGACATAAAAAGAAGTCATTTTCACTCCGAAAATAAACAGCATCGGCGCCTTAGCTAAGCCAAGGCGCTCAAAGTTAATTAAGATAAATTGAATAAACAGTAACTTATGCTGTTATGGGCGGAGCACGACTATTGAAGAAACGACTAAAAGGTCGCTTAAAGGAAACGGCCTGAAACTCAACCGAGATATAACCCTGCTGAGCGAGTTGAAAATGAAAGGGTGTGCTGGTTAGCGCATGCTGCAACTGGTGCTGATGTAAGCACAGCGAACAATTGGCCTTAGAGTCTTCACTAGCATGGGAAACACTGTGAACAGCAATAGCAACAGACAATAGCACCAATATGGCAGCAAGCCATATTGCTAGGGTGCGTCTTGTTTGTATCACACTATTCAAACCCTACTTCCTCAGATAATTTGGCAGGCGATTGTATGTTAAGCACTACTAAAGTTGCAAACCGATTTACCTAAGCCGTAGGGCTTAAATGTTACAAGAGGTAACTTATCTCATGAGTCATTAGCTATGCCGTCCATAGACTATTTGCAGCCAGCTACTTTACATAACCCTTTAACACATCATCAATCATAATATTAAGGGATGTTATTCCGGCCCCTGTTATATACCAAGCCTCGGGATCCACAAAAATAATGTTCCCCGTCTTCCAAGCGTTAGTTTCACGCAAAAGAGGATTATCAATAGATTGTTTATCCAATACGGGGCTTCGCTCCATCACTGCGGTTCTGTCAACCACGTAAATGATGTCGGGATTGTTTTCAAGAATAAACTCGCTTGATACAGGTTGACCGTGCAATCCCATCTGCTCTGAAAGGCTAGCGGGTTTCACCCCTAGTGCGCTGTAAATAAACCCATAGCGAGAACGAATACCTAAAAATCGAAAAGCGCCGTTATTATGTAGCACCACCAAGGCTTTTTCAGGCCTGTCCTTAATCACCATTCTGGCGGCTTGGATCTTACTTTCCAGTTCATCCACTTTATGTTTTGCCAAGGTTTGCTTATCGAATAATTTACCCAGCATCAATAAGTGTTTTGTGACTATATCAAAGTAATCGCTGTTGCTGTCTTGGTAATCAATATCCAAATGAATGGTTGGTGCCAAATTGGAAAGCGCTTGATAATGACTAGCTTGAACGGATGACATCAGCACCAAATCGGGTTTAAGTGCATAAATACGTTCCATATTGGGTTGAACGATAGCGCCTAAATCAACGATATCACTATTGTTGCTGTAGTCTTTCAGGTAGTAAGGAACAAAATCCTTTGGCATACCGACAATGGGAACACCCAACTGTTCGAGATAGTCGACTTCATTCATATCTAGGGCCGCAACGCGTACTGGCCGTTTTGTAATAACAGTAGTGCCCAACTTATGCTCTACCTCTATCGGGGCAAACTCCAACTCAACCGTTGAAGCACTCGTATCCGATGATGCAGGCTGTAATGACTCGGTTTTATTGTCGCAGGCCAGCAAAAAAGCCGAGCTAAATAACAGAATCGCTACCACTTTAGTCCCACTTCTACATTTCGACGTCACTTGTATTCTCCTTGTAAGTTGAAGTTGAAATAATTACATACAGTTCCTTGACTCGTTTTCAGCACCTCAAGATCCAGTTCGTACAGTGCTTTTAACCTTTGTGCTGTGACGACCTCTTCAACGGGTCCAGCGCAGTGCACAACGCCTTGCTTCATACCGACAATATAGTCGGAATAGTTAGCCGCAAAATTGATATCGTGAACCACTAACACTACCGTTCGTTTGTAATCATCACACAGATGGCGAAGTGCCCGCATTATGCTAACGGCATGTTTCATATCCAGATTGTTGAGCGGTTCATCTAACAATAAATAATCCGTTTGCTGCGCAATCGCCATTGCCAGAAAAGCCATTTGGCGTTGTCCGCCGCTAAGTTCATCAATAAATACATTGGCTAATGACTGTAAAGCTAAAAACGACAGCGCTTCATCAATGGCGCGATGATCTTCCTTTGTGAGTGCCCCTTGGCTATAGGGAAAACGACCAAATGCCACTAACTCCCTGACCGTCAGGCGTAAATTGAGGCTGTTAAACTGACGCATGGTTGCCACTTGCTTGGCATAATCCTTCAAAGGAATATTGTGGATAGCAGTACCTTTGAGTAATACCTCGCCCTGCTGGATATTCAGTAACCGACCAATCGACATCAGTAAGGTACTTTTGCCGGCACCGTTGGGGCCGATAAGAGAAGTCATCTGATGTTCGGGAAATTGTGCAGTGACATTTTTTAGCACAGGTTTCGCGCCATAAGACTGATATAAGTTATTGACGGTTATCACACTGCGCTCCGAGGTTTAAGAATTAAGACAAAGAAATAGGCGCCACAAAATAGATTAATTAACAGCCCAACACTGGTTTGATAATTAAACAGATGCTCAACGAGCATTTGCGCGATCAGAAAAACCGAGATAGCAACGGCGCATCCTGTTATCAAAGTAAATGAGTGCGACGGATGCCTTGCCAGTGCATAGGCCATGTTCGCGACAAATATCCCCATAAAAGCAGTCGGCCCCACTAAACTGGTTGATATTGCGACCAATACCGCGATAAGACCCAATAGCAGGCGCACCACTTTTTGATAATCAATACCAAGAGAGATAGCTTGCTCCCGCCCCATCAGTAATACATCAAGTACAGCACGCACTCTCCAAGCGGCAATACACACGGCACTGACAAGTACTAGAGAGATAAGCAATTGCTCTGGTTGAGCGCGGTTGAACGACGCTAAGCTGTAGCTCTGGAAAATTGAAAATTCACCGGGACTGATAGAATATTGGATTAACTGAGTAAAACTGCCTAACACCACAGTGAGCACTAAGCCCACAAGCAGTAGGAAGAACACATCATGTCGATCTCCACTAAATAGCCAACGATGAATCGCCATTGAGTAAAGCAACATCACCACGACTGAGACAAAGAAATTGCTGTTAGCGGTGATCAGAATACTGCTGCCCGTCCCTAAGATAAGGATCAACAGTGCCTGTAAAATCAAGTAAACCCCTTCATACCCCATGATAGATGGCGTTAAAATGCGATTTCCGGCTAAGGTCTGAAACAGTATCGAAGAAAACGCAATACAGACACCACCAAGGCAAATAGTGCCCAAACGCACCAATCGATTCGGTATGACATAGTCAAAATCAAAGCCTGAGCCCATCAATAAAAATGTGACTGCCAACATAATAGGGAGCCCCCAGCTCAAAAAACGCCATGCACTGTCTTTCATTTGATTTTCCAAACGATAACTAGAAATATGAGTCCACCTAAACAGCTTGCCGTTAGACCTATAGGAATTTCAAAGGGATACAAAATAAGCCGTCCAAGCAAGTCACAGATTATCAGTAGTGTTGCGCCAGCAAAGGCGATAATAGGCAAGGTACGTTTTAAATTATCGCCGTAACGCATAGCGACAAGATTAGGAATAATCAAACCAATAAATGGAATGCTCCCGACTGTGATAACTGTGGTCGCTATAGTCAGGGAAACCAGCACTAACCCTAAGATAACTAGGTTGAAATAACTCAGGCCGAGTGTGGTAGCCAAGCCTTCGCCCATTCCTACAATGGTAAAGCGCTGTGCATAAAGGTAGGTCAGTATGACTACGGGAAGGATCAGATAGATGATTTCGTAGTTACCTTGCACGATTTTTGAAAAATCACCCAACATCCATCCCTGCATACTCTGCATCATATTGTTTTGATATGCATAAAGTTCCGCTATCGCACTGAGTACACTGCCAAACATAATCCCAATAATTGGAATGAGCACCGGACTCTTATACCGAATACCACGAATAATCAGAATAAAGGCTAAGCTCGCAAGCAAGCAAAAAACTAAAGCCCCCAACATTCTGGCGGTGCCCCCCATACTCGGGGCATGAATGATTGAAATTAATATGCCTAGTTTGGCGGCATCAAGCCCGCCACAAGTAGCAGGTTCAACAAACTTGTTTTGCACAATCTGCTGCAATATCACACCACAGACAGCGAGCCCTACACCTGAGCAAATCAAGGCAAAGAGCCGCGGCAAGCGACTCGCAGATAACACCAACCAGACATCATCCGATAACGTCAGCATCTGCGTTACAGATGCATACTTTGCGCCTAGCAGCAATGAGGCAAAACAAAGCACAAAAAAGCACGTCAGTGCATAAACCACCTTCACAAGCTGATACTTCCTATACGCAATAAATCTTGTACTAATCTGCAGCCGCTATGAGGTTTTCATATCGACGCGCTATGTTTGAGCCTTATCGGATCCCCCTGCCTTTTGGGCATGGGTAACGGCAATACCCGCTAACACTAAGTCACGTTTTCGCTCCCACCATTTGCGGGCGCCCACCTTCATGATGTCTACCATCGCATTTATCTGCTCAGCTTTATCAGGGAGCTTGGTGGCTTCATCTTCCCAAATTGCGATAATTCGCTCTTTACGTGTCCGACCATCGGCTTCTGGTTTAGTGGTTGACCACCATCCCAAAAAGCACTCCCCCACCATGTCAACTAAGATATCAACGGCAAGCACTGCTTCATCGAGGGAGAAGCCTTTGCGTTGCAGCTTTTCGACCGATTCAGCAAAAGAACGTATACCCGATGACGGCGTAACACTGGCCTGATGAATAGATTCAGCGAGGCCAGGATGACGCTCATACAGTGCCCAAATGGCATCGGTCAATATGATCAATTCACTCCGCCAATCGGTGGCTGCTGGCGCTCGCCAGTCCAGCTCATTAATTGCAAGCTCAGCGGCAATGGAGATAACATCATTCCGACCTGCTACGTGATGGTAGAGGGAAGAATGATCGACCTTTAAATGCGCCGCTATAGCTGGGATAGTCGCTTGATCAACCCCAATCTCCAACGCAGCTCTGGCGATAGCCTCACGGGAAATACGGCTAGGTCTGCCACGCTGGCGTTTTTGAGTGGGTTGATCCGGTACTTGTGTCATATCGATAAGGTTTCCAAGGCAAAAAAGCCATTCTAACCGCTCTTGCTACCCGCTGCATGGCAATACCCAATACAGCGGGTAGAAGCTAGCCGCTGCATGGCAATACCCAATACAGCGGGTAGAAGCTAGCCGCTAAAACTTCGCCCTAACGCCTACGCCTATTTCTCGAGGTTCAAGTAAATATGCATCCACGCCTCCGGTACTTCTGTCAGCCATTTTTGCCACAGGAGCACGTTCATCCAGTAAATTGCGCGCATAAACAAAGGCTTCAAAATATTGGTTGATTTGATAGGAAGAATTCAGGTTTACCGTTGTGTAAGACCCCACTCTTAACTCAGGCTCATTGGTATCCGTTGAAAAGTATCCATCCGTATGACGCACATCACCGCTCACTTTAAAGGCGTCGGTAATCGCATAGTCAAACCCAAGATTGAACATATATCCTGGCGCTTTACTAAACTCGTTGCCGACAAACTCCTCGCCACGGTAGTCATTAAATTCACTTATCTCAGTTTCAAGTAAACCCAGCCCACCATATAAGCTAAAACTATCGGCAACTTTAAAGTTCCAATCTAATTCAATCCCATAGCTTTGCGCTTCATCAGCATTAATAATGACAGAACCAAAGGGTCGTCCATCTAGGTAGTCAGTAACTGAACGTTGTGAATCTTTAAAGCGGGTGTAAAAGAGATTGCTATTTATGATCAAGCGTTGTTCAAGCAGATCGATACGGGTAAAAAGTTCATAGTTCCATGCCGATTCGGCATCGAATGTATAATATTCGCCGCCGCGGAAGTTAATGCCTGTGCCCCCAGGAATGTTACCTTCACTGATCATAGCGCCGACTAAGACGTTATCTGTCAGATCATAGGACAGGGCAACCTTAGGTAATAACGCCGTAAACGTTTCTTCATATTGATGGCGCACACCTGGGATGTAGCTGGCAATACCATCGTGGCTAATTTCATCAGACTGATAACGGAGTGCGCTGGTGAATGCCCACTTAGGTGAGAAGCGCCATATGACTTCACCGTAGGGGGCAAAACTGGTATGTCTCAAGTCGGCGTCGGCATTACCAAATACGTTGTTCAGCTTGTTGTTGGTTTTATCATCCCAGTAGAAGACACCGGCAACCCCACTAAACTCTGAACTTTTGTCACCAAAGTTCAGCCTTATATCATTCGAAAAGTTTTCATTATCTCGTTTTGCGATCCCTTGATAAGGTGCTGCGAAGCGATAATCAAACTGCCCTTCTGAATACTGCAGTTGGTTATGCAACTTCATCCCATTGTCGAACACATATTCAAGATCAAAAATCCCGACATGATTACTGACTTCTTGATTATCCTGAAAAATTGAACGATTTTCTAAGTCATCATAGGGTTCTGATACCACCTCGTTTCTGGGACGTTTAGCCTCAGTGGAGGAATAAGTCAGCATGGCAGAAAAGTTGCTGTATTTTTCGGGTTCCCATAGCAACTTCGCCCGTAGATTTTGGTTTTTAAACTCAAAATCCAAATCATGGGCAGTAAACTCTGGGTTAACGTAATCAACAAAGGTATCTCTAGCACTGTAATCTGCGCTAATTCTTGCGGCAAAGTCATTACTGAGCGCACCGGACGCCATGACCGAAAAGCGCTGCTTATTTCGACTGCCATAAAGTGCTTGCGCTGCAAATTCTGACGTATAAGTGGGGTTATGGGTATGGATGACTACAGCGCCAGCAATACTGTTGGCTCCTTGACTGGTCGTTTGCGGACCACGGTAAACTTCAATAGACGACACATCCCACACGCCAGCGGCACCTAAATCCAGTTCTGCGGGGCTCAGATATTTACCATCAACACTGATAGTTGCCCCGGGTACAGGCTTAGATAAATAGGCATTACCCGCTGCAACAGGCCCTTTAGTATCTGTTCCGCGGATAATGGGCGCATCGGTATTTCCGGCATAAATTAAGTTTGGCGTACCGCCGAGAATTTCAGAGATCGTTGATTGGTCCGCATTTTTCCTCAACTGTTCTTCAGTGATCACTGTCACTGAGCTCGCCGTTTCCTTCAGCGTGCGCTCGATTTTCTGACCATAAACTGTGATGACTTCAATATTTCCCGCTGCATCTTGTTGCTTGGATTGCTTATCTGGAGCAGTTCCACTGTCAGCAATAGTTGAGCCTGAAATAGCGCTAAGCCCCAGCGCAAGAGAACCGATAACCCACTTTGATTGTGGGTAAAACTTACCAAATCGGGGCATGTTTAATAACTCCTTATACGAAAGATTTATTGCCAATGAGAATAGTTATCAATTATATTATCGCCGTTCAAAACATTTATCAACACTGTGTTTATAAATAAAAATGACCGCTTAATATGGTCGCCATCTCATGGCGGTTCAATTTTTATGAAACAAGGAATTTGGCTCGTGGATGTTCATTTGCCCATAAACTCTGGCACTCAGACTATTTTTTACTCTGCAATATCAAGACTTCATCGCTTCATTGGCCTTGTGTTAATCACACTTTCCAGACCGAAGCCCAGCCTGTTCCACTTCGATTTTTTAGGTGAACATTAAAATGCAGCGACTTTTCAGTCCCACTTCAACATTAGCCCTACGTCCGGCTATTCCCGCACTCACTTTCGGAATGCTGCTAGCGGTAGGTGCTGGCGTGACGACACTAGGTGCACTCTGGTGCATGATTCAACTTATTGCTGGTCATCATTCACTATGGTTAGCGGGGGCGCTCATATTTGGGGTCGTGTCAGCGTTGCTATCAGCTGGCGCATCTTGGGTTAACCACAATGCTGAGGCGCAATTTTCTGGAAGATTAAGGCGTCAAGTTGCAGCGCATCTTGTCAGGTTGCCACCAAGCACCTTGGCAAAATATAAGGGCGAAAAGTTAAAGCGATTAATGGTCGATGACATAGCGTCATTGCATCATATGATCGCGCATTTACCCTCAGAATTAGCGACCTTTATCATTGCCCCTGCCATCACTATTGGTTTGCTGATCTTAAGTGCGGGCTTAGTGGCATTACTTGCCCTTATACCAGGCCTAGTCGCAGCGCTTTTCTATTTGGTGGTGATCCCAAGGCTTGCTGCAAAACAGGGTGAAGCACGAGTCAATGTGATGGGAAATATCACTGCAGCAGTAGATGACTACGCCCGTGGTGCGCCTGTATTTCGCATTTATGGCGCACAAACTGGTGCTATGGCCGACTACCAAAAGGCAACTAAGCATTTTATTGATGAGATCATTGAGCGGGTAAGCAAGGTATCCACTTCAGTCGCCGTGGCCACATCACTACTGCAGGCTGTCTGTACTTTTGCCATTGTCTATGCCATCGGGTATGAATGGCCGCCAGAAAACCTTGCTGCAGCCTTGTTCTTCAGTCTGGCCATAGTCACGCCAGCCCTAAAGCTCGGGCATGGGCTTGATTATCTCGCAACGGGCCGCGCTGCCGCTCAGCGGCTAACGGATTTTCTTGAGCAATCGAGAGTTCCTGTTGGTAACGGCAATATTGAGCTTAATACACCTATGCCGCTCACCCTCACGAATGTTGTGCCTTCACTGTCTACAAGCAATCAATCTGTGCCCATTAACTATCAATTTAGATCTGACAGAGTGACGGCAGTTACAGGGATCAGTGGTGTTGGCAAATCCACATTACTGCGCTTATTAGCTGGCATGGAGCAGCTAAATGCCGGAGATATTCGACTCGCTGGTATGGCACTCAAAGAGATGGATGAAGCCTCAATTAATCGCGCGATCATGCTATTACCGCAAAGTGCGGGACTACTGGCAACCTCCATCGCCGACAATCTCGCGCTCACCGCACCTTGTGCCACGGATGACGATTACTTAGCAGCATTACACTGCGCGCAATTGGATAAATCCTTAAATACTCATGCAAGCACACTGTCTGGCGGTGAAATACAACGCGTTAATCTTGCCCGTGTGTTTCTTTCACCCGCTAGGGTGATATTGCTTGATGAACCCACATCGGCCCTAGACAGCGAAACGGCGTTTAACGTGTTTACAGCACTACGCCATCACGCAAAAACAAACCACAAAACCATTGTGATGGTCACCCATGACTTAACGCTTGCCGAGCTGGCGGATGACAAGCTCGCACTCAAGCATCACAGGGAAGGAGAAAGCCAATGATAAATCGTCCCCAAGATTACGCAGCCATAAAGCACTTAATACCTGTTGCCTGCGGTTGGGCTGTGGCGGCCATATTGGAAGCCGCATGCTACATTCAACTGGCTTTAGCCATTATTGAGCAGCAATCACCGCAAAAAGTGCTATCGATTGCCGCAATAACCATACTCACTACAATACTGGCTTCGCGTTCAGGTTTTTGGGCTGGCGCAAGGCTGGCCAATGCGCTCTACAGTGCATTAGGCACGACCATGCAACAAGCTAAACTATCTTGGTTTACACCGAGTGTCAGGACACTACTCATAGAAACTGTCTCTCGAAGTATCCCTGGCTTTATGAGTATTCCGGCACATCAATTTCAGGTATTTATTCATGCACCGCTTATTCCGCTCTGCATTACCTTTGGCATAGGATTGATCGGTGGCATGCCACTGGTACTGATGTTGGCTAGCTTGTTGCTCGTATCATTTGTGATTCAGAGTATGGCGCAACGAGCCCTTGCCCGCGCAGATATGGACCGAAACAACACTGAATTGGCAGCAGATCAGTCAACCCTTGAACTGATCGACCACCTAGAGTTACTGCGCACAGCAGCAGGATATAGCGGCGCAACAACACGGTTGGAGCAAAACTGGCAAACACAAGAAATCGCACTGGAACGAACTAATCACGCCGCTGCTATAGCAACATTACTGTCGGCTATCGCCAGCTTTTTACCTATTGCAGGCATGGCACTCTATCTGGTGCTATCCGGTATAAACAATACGCCAATGCTGCTCGCTGTCTTGATGTTGACCATGCGCGCGGCGGCGCCACTTGAGACTCTCGCCGTGGCGGCAATAGGCATTAATGATCAGCTAGCGGCTATTAAACACTATCGACAAGCGACTCATGCGCCAACGCTCAAAGAGCCAAGCCAAGCGCAACAAAAGACACCGAACAATCATACAATCGAATTGAATAACGTAACATTTCCCCCTGCGGTGCAAAATATCAATGCCACTATCGAGCCAGGTGAACGCGTGCTGATTTGTGGCCCGAGCGGTTCAGGTAAAACCAGCTTACTTAAGTTATTGATGCGCTTTGATGATCCCACCCTAGGCTTGATCACTTTGGGCAAGGTGCCACTCACGTCAGTCCCCGCTGCTGAACTTGCCCGCTTTTTCGCCTATGTGCCGCAGGATCCACTCATCTTTACAGGCACCATTGCCAGTAACATTCGTATTGGTAACCCAGATGCCGACGATCAAGCCGTAGATAAAGCGGCACGCCAAGTGGCGCTAGATGAAGTATTAGACAGATCAGAACTGGGCATTTACCAAGAAGTCGGCTTGCAAGGCGCAGGGTTATCGGGAGGGGAACGCCAAAGGCTTGCCTTAGCACGAGCGCTTATCAAAAATGCGCCGATTCTGATAATGGATGAGGCCACCTCGGCATTGGATGAAGAGACAGAAAAGCGTGTAGCCAAGGCTATTTGCGAACAGAGTTGTACACTGGTTTTAGTTTCGCACCGAAACCAATCAGTTTGGCAGCCAACCAAGATAATAGAATTTCATCAATCAGTTGCCTCAAAGTAGGATCGGCATTCTACGCATTAAAAAACTGAATTACAGATATCTGACACAGATTACAGTGATTAATTTGTCGTTACAGACCAACATATCAATGAGTTATGTACTGCAGCCGAAATGACATGAATCATTTCGACTGCAGTTATTGCTCGTGCAAAGAAGATGAGCATTACTGTAGAACCGACCAAGCCTTGTTGGCATAACGCTCACTGAATCAAAGCATAAATACTCGAGCTTCCTCTCGCTTTTGAGCTTTAAAATCCCTCAAATTATCAGCTACCCGTTAATAAACTAGTAACCATATTTTGCGACAGGGTGCCAGTTTTTATTAACATCATCTTCAATAAACTTTTGTTTTTCTTTGATTAAATCCGATTCAACTAACCCTATCGCTTGATGGGCCTTTTCCTTAGTACTGACATCTGGATAGCTAACTTGAGTCACGTTAAGTTGCTTCAATATTCCAGCGAGCAGATGACGTGCTTCGTTCGCTTGTTCGATGGCTTTATCTAAAAGCTGCTTACCTTCTTGTGGATTATGTGCATACAAACCATGTGAAGACATGGCAAAGTCCCAGCGCCACTGACTGTGTCGTATCGCCATAATTGGCTCATTCATATTCTCCCATTTAGCACCTGCATCCCATGCCGCTTTGGCTTCATAGTGGGCTTTGACGAGCAGAGCTTCAACTTCGCGAGCTTTGGTCTCAATCGTTAATTTATTGACCGCGAGCTTGGTTTCAATTTTGGTTTTACTGCTATGGCAGCCACTGCAACTGTTATCAAAATGCGGTAAGGCTTTATCAACTTTATGGCTAGTAAATTCAACACCTTTTGCATCCTGCTGGGTTGGCATATGGCAGGTAATGCAAGTGACACCGACTTCGGCATGTTTACTGCGACTCCAGTGTTCAAACTCAGGATGACGTGCTTTGAGTATGGGCGTTTTCGAAAGAGGATGGATCCATTCGAAGAAGCGGCGAGTGTCATAATATTTTTCAATATCGTCGGCTGTGCTGCCAAAAATCCAGGGAATATTAACAACATTACTTTTTTCCGGACGGAAATAGTAAGTGACATGACATTGACCACATACCTGCGCACCTTGCATATTGGTATCTTGATTATCGAATGGCAGGTGAATTTTAGCCATAGCCTCTTGGGCATGGGGACGAGGTAAAGTTAACTTATTAGTGCCAGATTCATGGCAATCACTGCAATACACTACGCTTTGGATCTCTTTGCCCAGATCAGTAAAGTTTTTAGCAGAGTATCCTTCAAATCCCAGTTGTTCAATCAATCTAGGGGCATCCGGTGTCTTGCAGGTCCAACAACTGGCGGATAATCCTTTCTCTCCTGCTTTAGGGGGGATACCTGTACGTAAAGTATGCGTCACATCAGCAACGGCAAAATGATGCCCACGTGGGCTATGGTACTCTTTGGCATAGGAAGATCCAGCCCAGAGTATGATGCTGGCGGGATAATTGGCGAGCATATCTTCGCGTTCAACTTGTTCAGAGGTGGCTTGCCAAGATTGATATTGGTTAGGATATTTTTGTTGATTGCTAGTATCGGAAGCCGCTACAGATGTACATGTAGTTATGGCGAGCAAGCAAATAATTTTTAGCAATGTGACTGTTTTAAAATAAGTTTTCACTTTGTATCCTTTTGTCCTAACATCAATATTAACCTGGGCGCCCATCAATACGGGGGCGAGAAAGTATCGGCAAGTAATGCCATACAAACAGTGCAAATGCGATAAACCAGCAACTGCCAGCCAACCATAACCAGACTTGGGTGTGGGCCGGAAACCAGATGGGCATTAGCGCCCTGAGCAGTGCCGCTAACGGTAGGCAAATAAATGCCAAGATCATCTTAGGGCCCTCATAAATATTTCGACTTGTGTGCCCGAGTGACACTCTGGAAATCATCGAAAGACACAGGGTAGCCATACAGCCAATAGCAAATAGGTGAAGCAAACTGCGATAGGCATATTCATTATCAAGATACCAACTCATGGCTAACAGGCTGAGTGGCAACATTAAATAGGCAAGATGCAAGGACCACAACATAGGTTCCTTCAGTGTTTTATGGGGTAACCAGCGTGCAAATCGGACCAGCTGCAAGAGCCCTGTAATGAGCAGTAAGCCTCGCTCGACCTCCAGAGGTATAAGGTGGATGAGTGATTGAATGACGAGCAAGATCATCGTCAGGATCAGCGGGTATTCAATCCAAGTTAAGGGTTCTGCTTTGGTGGCCTTAATGCGCATCGCGGTAAAAAATGGAATCACACGCCCACCGACTATGGTGATAAGTAAGGCTAACCACCATAACATCGCCTGCCAGATCTGGTTGGCAAGGATAAAATCGCGTTCAAATAAAGCGTAATAGCTGACATTGTTAATCACGAGTGCGGCAAACAACATGATCGGAAAACCAATATTGCGCCATTGCTTTACCTTATAAATACAGCGCCATAGGGTAAGGCTTGCCATACCAAGGAACAATGAATCAAACACGGCGGGCAAAATGAGCGGAACTTGCATTGGAACTAAGAGTAATAATCGTGCCAGTAACCAACAGCTAAAGGTCAATGCGAGTGGCCATCCCTTTAATGTAGGTTGGTTCGTCCAATTTTGAACGGCTGTCAGCAAAAATCCACACACAATTGCCATAGCGAAACCGAACAGCATTTCATGTGGATGCCACCATAGCGGCAATATCTGGCTCCAAAAGGATGAAGGGAAAAAGCTATATTGGGGAGTAAACCAAGTTAATAGCCACAAAGGGATATATAGCGCAGCTAATATTGCTCCCCCAAGGAAAAAAGGTCTAAAGCCTAAGCGCCATAACGCGTGAGTACGTTCGGTTTGTGTAGGATCATCAATATTTAGCATAGTTGTTAGCCGAGTAGCAGAACGATGATGAATACACTTAAGATGCATTCAATATGTTTCTTATATTGTACTGTTATGACCTTCAATTCAAACTAAATCTTAGATTTTGGAACTAAGATCCCAAAGATGAACAAAAAATAAAGTGTCATGGAATACTCATTTCTGACGGCTAATAGGCTTGATCAATGTACTGCGGGTTCATGATGGACAAAGGTTCGATGCAAACTTTTACACAGGTAACGGCACAAACAGTCACACATTGGTAAATTTTAGATGGGAGAAATACCGTTTTGATTTAAATAACCTTGGCTTTGATTGGCCTATCTTATTTCGAACACAGCCAAGACTTTGATAGCACAGGCAGCTCAATTTATAACGGCGATAACAGTTGCAGATGATTATGTGGTAACTCGCTTTAGCATCGATTATCAGGCTAGAAACTGGCGGATTAGTGACTTCGCCAACAACCTATTTGATGAACAAGCATTGACAGGAAATAACCTACAAGTCGCAGTTATGTGGAGGGTTACGACAAAAAAATGGAAATAGTACCGGCAATGGGTAGCGTTAAAAAATGGCGAGTTATTCAATCCAAGCAAAATCATTTTTTACGCTTTATTCAACACAAAATAAAACGGCTCGCATATTTCTATGCAAGCCGTTGTTTTATTTGGCAGGGGTGGCAGGACTCGAACCCGCAACCATCGGTTTTGGAGACCGCTGTTCTACCAATTGGAACTACACCCCTGTTGACGTGGGGCATTATGCTAAAAGCACTTCCAAAGGTAAAGTACTTTTTATGGCAAAACTCATTAACTGAAGGTTTTTCAAACAAGTTAGGCTATTGCTGTTGATTTAACTGCCACTGAGATTAAAAAGCCATCGCATATTAGCTTAATGGCGTAGTAGATACTTAGTTTAAAGCCCATAGGTTAATGGTAACTCGACTAAATGATCCCACAAAAAATCAGTTTGATGACGTCGAATAAGTGTGCCGTTTCGGCCATTTTGAGGTGCTTAAGGGTTAAAGACGCGCATTTATCGAAAAAAGATCTGAGTTCGATTTATAAAATCGGCGTTTTATAGTATAAGCATCGTCAATTTCATACACAGCTCGACGGAACCACTCATGTCTGACAAATTTTTCTTCAAGGGTCGTAAAACTCCTAAGCCAAAGCACGAAAGCTATGGCTACAACACTAAACGTGCCGCTAAACCGGGTACAGAAGCATTACCATTACAATTAATTGTTGCCGACGAAGCGCGTAAACTCGAAGTTGCCGCGATTGTTGCCGAACACCAGCTGTTCGCCAATATCGAAGTCAATGCCGACGTCGCTGAAGATATTGTTGAATTAGAAGGTTTATTAAATAAACCTAAGACCACGACTTTCGAGAAAAAACCGAATCGTAACGAGCCTTGCGTGTGTGGTAGCGGTCAAAAATTCAAGAAGTGCTGCGGCAAGTAAGCGCTTTCATCAGCGTGATATAGATAGGGACTTTTGCTGTAACGCTTTTTTGCGTCGGGAATAGCCCCTTTTCTCCCCTCTTTTTAGTTTCTCTCACCAAAGCCAATTAATCTTCCAACTTGGAGATAAAAATCCGCTGCAAATCGTTATTCCATAGCTGAATAATTTTGCGGGTCTTTTCTTTATTCCAAAAACATTTACCAAATAAAATCAAACCAGCACCTTCAAAGCAGCGTTTATCTTCTATTTCAAATTGCACTAATAATGGTTGCTTTATCCCATCGATAGGAATGCCGATATCTTTGCTGTCGGCAGGATTAAGCCAACTCATCGTCGGGTCAGTGTGGGATATCGTGCCCCAATACATGTGGGGTTTATTGTCGCTTGGGTCCGCATCGGCAAAATTGACAAATAGGTTCTTCGCCCGCCAACGGTATTTTCGCTCAGCGTCTGTGTATACCCAGAGATCCGATTTCGCCAAATCTGTACCGCGCAATAAACTGTGGAGTAATTTTTCGAGCCCTTGGCTGGGCACTCGTTTTTCAGTGGTATGTTCAGCGGTGTTAACTTGGTAGCCTGTTTTCGACTCTTGTATTCGATCATCCACTGACGATGCAACAGACGCTTTCGATGACTCAGGCATAGAGGACAATTTAGGCGTTGGCTCAGTCTTGCCGCTTAATGCCTGTGTTGTCGAAACTTTGTTTACAGGCGTATGGCGACGAGGTTTACGGCTAAAGTCGATCATTAAGGCATCGGCGTCCACCAGCTGTTGCTGCACTTCAATGGCATCTTGCTCCTCACGGGACTTTTGTGCCGAAGGTTTAAATTCAATGCAATCGGCTTGGTGATATCGCGAGCCAAAACAAGCGGCTTTACCGTCTTTTGAGGCTTTACGGAAATATGCTTTACCACCGCAGGCAGGGCAAATTAACCATTGCCGCAAACGCTCGATATCCTCATCGGGTAATTGTTGAAACTTAAAAACACTATAAGTCGTTCTCGCAATTAAATGATCCTCTGTTTCGAGTTCACAAATAGCATCTAACATAGTGTTCTCCTTTATTTTCAACTGCTGGCAATACCGCTATCTATGCCCAGGGCAACCGCATGAATGTTTAAAATTCGCCCAACTGCAATCCTGCTAATAAAACCGATTCTAGATATTCAGGTTTCATCCAAGCTCTTTTCTGTTTCGCCGGAATGCTTCCCTTAGAAGGTTCTGCCCTAAGCATATTGAGTGATATTTGCCTAAGCATGGCCCAATTTTCTGCCCCATGATGTTGGTAAATCTGGCAACTATCTTCTTTCATTGAGACATCTAGCACCCAGTGTAAGCTGTTTTC
>NZ_JAKKSE010000030.1:0-50477 GCF_025653595.1 Shewanella sp. SM95 | reverse complement strand
CATAACGATAAGGCAAGGCTCAATTTTCGCGACAAAGGGCAGCAAGTCTTTGCGTCTAAGCATTTTCTTTTTGATTAACTTGCCCGCTTTATCGACGCCAACAGCATGAAAAACAGACTTTGCGATATCTAAACCGATTGTAGTAATCTTCATAGGTGGACCCGTCCTCTTTCTGATGAGTTTTAGCGACTACATCGTGGCCCATTGCGAGGCCGATTTAAAGTGGATGGGTCCATTCCATTATCCATGCCTATCGACGTGCCGATGCGAGCCAAATGGCACCAGTAGAATATACAGGATTGATTTTTGCAGCCTTGTTAGGCTGGTGGATACTCGATGAAGAACTCAGCCTAGTGATTTTAATCGGTATTGGATTAGTCATTTTCTCATCCATATTGCCAAGCTACAGTGAGCTAAAGGCGAAATGGAAAAGCCGGCGAAGTTAACCTCGGCCGGCTCTTTAATTCGACATCACGATCGCAATATAGCTAAATCAATATGCCTTGTGCTTAGAAACGGAATTTACCGCCAATATACACACCATCTTCGAAAGTAAAATTGCGGGCATCATCGTATTCGAAGGCAATCTTGCGGTAACCAACATAAAGTGCCATGTTTGGCGTTATACGGTATTGCACTTTTGAGTCTAATTCATAATGACCATCAACATTGCCAAATGACAATACAGACGGTGCATAGTAAGCCGCGGCGTGCAGTGAAATATTGGGTCCCATTGATAGTGCATAACGACCACCAACAGAAATGGCACTGCCATTGGGTGAATAGTCAGACCAAAGCTGGCTTAACTGAGCACCGACCTCAAAGTGATGCACACCCGCATCATGAGTCATGTGCATTGCACCTTGAGCGATATGGCCACCTTCATCCGCATAGATATAACCCAAAACCGCGTTAGTATCTTTGTTCAATTGCAGTTCTAACTCAGTTGAAACCACATCGTTGTTCAACCCAAGATTAAATTCTGACGCATTCACTTGCAGCGCTGCTGCACTCAATAATAAGACACTTGCTACTCTGAACTTAGCCATAAAAAAACACCTCAATAATGACTGTGGGTAATAGCCGCGGATCATACCGAATAAATAAAGAAAATCAGCCTATTTGCGTATAAAGAGGGATTATTTGCGAGGAATTTACAAATGTAAAACAAGATGAAAACACATTAAGATCTAAGCATTTTCACTTACAACACAATTAGACCGTCGGGGTACGATCGCCAACTAAAGACTGCATTATCGCTTCAGCATCGACATTAACGCTTAAAGCTAAGTAATACCAACCCACAGTATTTCCCGTGCCACGGATACTCAAATAATTACGCCAAAACTGAAAACCTGCCTTCAATAAATTAGCTTGACTCGACGTGTTCTCGGCGCGAATTGTGGCGTATAAAATCAAGATCCCTAAAGCCTTAGCCACTTCGATACGTTTTTGCGTTAAACCTTGTGCTATGCCTTGACGCCGATAATGGGGCGATACCACCAGATAACCCAATTCACCGACAGTGCCTTTATCAACAGTGCCTTTACCAACAGTGCCTTTACCGGCTTTTATCGCAGCACAACCGACAATCTCACCCTCGATAGTTTTCGCTAAGATCACCGCACGGGAATGGAAAAAGACCTGATGATCCAACGGATGAGCATTATCATCACGCCCATCAATTAATTGTGCCGCCAGCGCTAATTCTTCCGGCTTTTTACCTATAACAAACTGAATGTTATTCATATCCAGATTAAACCGTTAATGTTCCCAACATACGGTGAATGCACACCAAATTGCCGTGCATTCATCTTCCAAACTCACCCAAGAACCCACGCTACAGATATAACAACGTCGCCATACCTAAGAAAGTAAAGAAACCCACCACATCGGTCACTGTCGTTAAGATCACTGAACCCGATAACGCCGCATCTTGATTAAACTTCTGCAACACCATAGGCACTATCACCCCAGCAATAGCGGCAACGGCCATATTAATCAATATCGCACAGCCAATCACTATACCTATCGTCGCTTCACCGAACCACCAGCCAGAGACTAAACCTATCACTATCGCCCACAAAAATCCGTTAACTATGCCAATGCCGAGTTCGTTTTTCATTAGCGAAAACAAGTTACCCGCCGAAATCTGTCCCATGGCCATACCGCGGATCATTAGCGTTAGAGATTGGCTCCCCGCGATACCGCCCATAGAAGCGACAATCGGCATCAACACAGCTAATGCAACCACTTGCGATAGGACATTTTCAAATAAACCAATAGTCGCTGAGGCAAGGAAAGCCGTCAGTAAATTGATCCCAAGCCATACAGCACGGCGCTGAGCACCTTTCATAATCGGGGCGAACAAGTCGTCGGATTCATCCATACCCGCTGTTGCCATCAACTGCGCCTCATAATGCTCACGCACTAATGCCGTTGCGGTTCGTAGCGTCACTCGGCCGATTAACTCTCCGGACTCATCAATCACAGGCAATTCAATTTCGCGGCTGTGCTCTATCGCTTCGGCCGCTTCTAAAAGACTCGTATCGGCGGATAACGCACGGCAGTCCTCAGACAAAAGTGAAATCAATAATTCATCGGGATTATGTTTAAAAATATCATAACGACGAACAGTACCTTGATACTTATCCAGATCATCAACGATAAACAAATTGTCGTTACAATCGAGCTCTATACGGCGAAAGAAGCGCTGCGCTTGAGCAACTGTCGCCTTATCACTGAGCACCAACATTTGATGATCGGTATAACGGCCGATTTCATTCTCAGAATATTGATCATAAAGTTCGAATCGTTGTCGCTGACGCTCCCCCATCTGAGCCAAGGCACGATCGGTAAAACTTTCAGGAAGATAATCACTCCACTCAATTAAATCTTCAGGGCTTAATTGCGCAAATAACAGATCCACTTCATTGTCAGGCATCCGCTTCAGGATCCCCATGCGCGGATCGGCACGCATTAAGCTCAACACTGTCACTCGGTCAGCAAATTCAACTTGCTGCCAACGCTCGTAACGCTCATCCAAGGGCAAGGATTCAAGCGCTAAGGCTATGGTTCCAGGTTCTGAGTCATTCAGAATTTCACTAAACACTTCAGCCTGTTCTTCGCCTTCAACTTCAGTGAGTTGTTGAACTACTTGCCCCACATCCGCTTGCATGTTTGTTTCGTATTCTGCGTCATTTTCTATCACACAGATGCCCTTTTCTTTAGCCACAAAATTGCTGTAACTATATTGATAATTAAGTAAATTAGCAAACCCACAAAATAAATTGCGCGCAATTATATTGCTGAAAATTATTTTAAAGTTTATGCTGTTTGGCTAAGATCCTACGGAGGTGAACATGACTACGAATATATACAGCCAATCAGCAACAGACATTCAAGGCAACGCGGTAAGCTTAGAGCAGTATCGGGGCAAAGTACTCTTAATCGTCAACACCGCCAGTGAATGTGGATTTACACCGCAATACAAAGGATTAGAAGCGCTATATCAAGAATACAAAGATCAAGGCTTAGTGATTTTGGGCTTTCCTTGCAATCAATTTGGCGCCCAAGAAAAAGCCGATGAACAAGGCATTCAAGCCTTTTGTGAATTGAATTTTGGCGTGACGTTTCCGCTATTTTCTAAAATAGAAGTGAATGGCGAACATACCCATCCACTTTATCAATACCTTAAGAAAGCCGCTCCCGGCGTATTAGGCACTCAAGGTATTAAATGGAATTTCACTAAATTTTTAGTTAATCGCCAAGGCGAAGCAATCGAAAGATTTGCATCAACGACCAAACCCGAAGCATTAGAAAGTAAAATTGCTGCTTTACTAAAATAATTTAATCACTATCTATTTGAAATCTTGCAGTTTATAAAAATTTAGATTTATTTTAATTTTTTTATGGAACTTTAACCGTACAAGGCCCCTCAAATGTATTGAACAGTGAATGTCTTTTTCATGTTCATCATCTCCCTGGGGCTTCTAGCGCAGTCCCCTTGACCTAGGAATAGGTCATTAGGCAACCATTAGGTTGCCTTTTTTTATCCCATCATTTTATATGTAAAACAAATGTAACAACTAAGTATGGGCACTCAATATCTCTCAAAAACTTTTTTTGTCTTTTTTCTGATATCTGTGAACTTAATTAAAAATGGCGACTCTGAGTATAGGTAAGGATTAACGGATAAGATTAAATGCACCTTGAGAATGAAATATGTGAAGTCGCAGTTTCATGCACTCAAATGACACAGTTTCTGTTTTATCGCATTGAGTCGAATTGGTTGGTCGTTCATCATCTCCCTTTTGGGACACAATAGAAAACACGCTAGCGCACTGAATTCTATTTGTATCCCGCACTGATTTCCTTGTGGCAACCTTAGGTTGCCATTTTTTTTGCTCAAATTTCAACAAGCGCTAACGCTAGCTCATAGATTAATAAATCTGGCACGCATTTAATTTTTATCCCCATGATTTTAATGTAAAAAATATAACACTTAAGTGTAAGCACTCAGTATTCCCCAGAAAAATGTCCCAGAAAATCTTTTTGAAACTTTTTGGGATTTTTTTCTGATATCAGTGAACTTAATTAAAAATGGCGACTCTGAGTATAGGTAAGGATTAACGGATAAGATTAAATGCACCTTGAGAATGAAATATGTGAAGTCGCAGTTTCATGCACTCAAATGACACAGTTTCTGTTTTATCGCATTGAGTCGAATTGGTTGGTCGTTCATCATCATCTCCCTTTTGGGACACAATAGAAAACACGCTAGCGCATTGAATTCTATTTGTATCTCACACTGATTTCTTTGTGGCAACCCATAGGTTGCCATTTTTTTTACCTAAATTTCTATAAGCTGAGTGATTTGTCCAATTGAACTTGAATCGAAGGATGATAGCCTGCACGAGCCTTTGTATAGATGTCTTTTAATTCAGAGTGATATCCCGCAATTTGTAACTCAGCATAGAGTGGCCGCACAAATTTACCGCGTCCAATACGCACTAAATAGGCACTTAATGCCGGCAACACAGGATCATAATGATTACGAATCGCGACTCGAAACCAATCACAGGCAATTTCTGCATTAGTCGATTGGGTTAATTGGAAGGTTTCATCCAGATCCATCAATTGAACTTGACTAACGACTTCAGGTAATTGGGTCAGAAAATATTGCCAATGGTGCACTCGCCAATCTTTAACGCTTAATCGGCCCGCTGCTGTTCCCTGTAAAAAACACGCCAGCGCATCATCGACTTTATCTAAACTCATGGATGTTGGTCCGCAATAGCCCTCAGGTAAGCCTTCACCATAAATCCACGTTAATAGTTCAGCTTCAGTGATTTTATCTGCGTGTAATTGCAATAAAGTTTGTTTTGCGTACTCGACAAACACTTCGGTGGTAATGGCTTTAAACGCAAAATGATTCACATAAGTGAGTAAAAATTTATCAAATTCTACTCGCCCTAGCCTGCGCTCTAAATCATGGACAAACATCGAAGCCTTATCATAAGTAAAACGATTAAAGGCAAGATTAGGATCGTCCTGCTGCACATTAGCGGGTAAAGTTTGCTTACCCGTAGGCAAAGACGCGATTTCTTCTTTTAAGCGACCAAACTCTATTACCCATTCTAATTCTGCCTGTTCTTTTCCATAGACAGCCTCGACAATACGGTTAGTAAAATAGGTCGTGAAACCTTCGTTTAACCAGAGATCACGCCAAGTTGCATTACTGACCAAATTGCCCGTCCATGAATGCGCTAACTCATGGGCAACGGTTGACACTAAGCTTTTATCACCAGCAATGAGTGTGGGCGTTAAAAAGGCTAAACGCGGATTTTCCATTCCACCGAATGGGAAACTCGGCGGCAAGATAATCATGTCATAGCGGCCCCATACGTAAGGACCTAACAATGACTCGGCAACGTCGAGCATGTGTTCAGTATCTTCAAACTCTTTTGCGGCGGCCGCTAGCATGCTCGGCTCGGTATACACGCCGCATCTTGGACCTATCGCTTGAAAGGCAATATCACCCACAGCCAAGGCCATTAAATGGGTCGGAATAGGCTGTTCCATCTCAAAGTGAAACACACCATTAAGTGGCGTATCGGGATGATTCATCGCGCTCATAACGGCGCGCATGCCTTTGGGCACTTGCACCTTAGCATCAAAAGTGATCCGCGCCTTAGGCGTATCTTGTAATGGGATCCAACTGCGGGCATTGATCGGTTGCGATTGACTAAAGAGGTAAGGTAACTGTTTACCCGCGGTTTGCTCAGGCGCTAGCCACTGTAATCCTTGGGCAGACGGCGAAGTTTGATAGTGAATACAAACCTGCCTGCAAAGAAATGCAGGTAAAGTGATACACAATTTTTGCCCGAGTATGGGGTCAGCTTCATTAAGCACAAAGTCGAGCGGTTCTTCATCCATTTCTGTTAATGCATTCACCCCCTCTGTAGCATTAAAGCAAGTCACAGCAAGTATGGTTAGATCTCGACTATCAAGCCAAAGCTCTGTTACATCACACTCAAGAAAATCCAAGGACAGCGTCGCTTTAGCGAAAAGACGCTGCGCGTCAAAATCCACCATGACATCCAAAGAGACATGGGTCACTTGCACTTGTTCGGTATTCGCAAAAGAATGGTAATCTCGGGTTAAATCCCAAGGGGCTACATCAGCTAATGTACTCTTAGTTGGTTGCAACACTGTCGCCTCGATATTCAAGTTTTGAGCGGTATGTTCTAAATAGTGAGTTATGAGTTACCTTGCTGTGGTGACGGGCTTGATAACTTATCACTAATCATTGGGAGGTATTATCGACTGCAAATTTACTCAGAGGCAAATCGTAACTGAGCTTTAAAGATCCTTAGGAACAAGTTTTTTGTAACAGTTCATCTTTAGGTGTAGGTACCGAGTTTGCAATAGGCTATCTCTAGCTTGCTGGATTTATCGGTAGTCACAGTAGAAGCAGCTAAAATTGAGACGTGCAAACTTGGCAAAAATCGAGTCAGCCTCTTTTTATAAAAACAAAATGCAAAATTATTTAAAATATTTCGCACTTTCCCTGAACTAATTTGATGATGCTGAGTCAGATATTATGAACCGAATCTTTGTAATGAGTTTCTTCGTTCATCATCATTCTCCTTTAGATGGTTTCTAGCGCGACCGTCCCAAGATTCCGAATTGGAATTTACAGCAACCTACTTAGGTTGCTTTTTTTATGTCTTTAATTTGGTCTAAACCTGACATCATCACACATTTAAAACCACAAAAACAAAAAGGACCTCCTGAGAGGTCCTTGATTAACAAGCCGTTTGGCTTACAAGCGAATACCTACTTGCTCTAAATCTTTAGCAACTACGCTATTAGGCACAGGTACATAACCGTCTTTTTCTACCACTTGCTGACCTTGCTTAGACAACACATAACGCAGGAATTCTTTTTCCATTGGTGCTAAGTCTTTGTTTGGTTGCTTGTTCACGTAAACGTATAAGTAACGTGATAGTGGGTAAGTACCATTAGCCGCGTTTTCAGCTGTAGCTTCGATAAACTCATTGCCTTTCTTAGCGATGGCAACAGCTTTAACACCTGCAGTTTTGTAACCGATACCTGAGTAGCCAATCGCATTCAGAGATTGAGAAACAGATTGCACAACAGAAGCTGAACCAGGTTGCTCGTTTACGTTAGCTTTAAAGTCACCTTTACAAAGCGCGTGCTCTTTAAAGTAACCGTAAGTGCCCGATACTGAGTTGCGACCGTAAAGTTGAACGTCTTTGGCAGACCAGTTACCGTCTAAGCCTAAATCGCCCCAACGTTGGATGTCACTGCTACCACATTTGTGAGTTGAAGAAAAAATGCCATCAACTTGCTCAACGCTTAAGCCTTTGATTGGGTTATCTTTGTGCACGAATACGGCTAAAGCATCGATAGCTACACGAATCGCAGTTGGTTTATAACCAAAATGCTTTTCGAACGCTTCAACTTCATTAGGCTTCATCTTACGGCTCATAGGACCGAACTGTGAAGTGCCTTCAGTCAACGCTGGTGGCGCAGTAGAAGAACCCGCCGCTTGGATCTGAATGTTGACGTTAGGGTACATATGTTTAAATTCTTCTGCCCAAAGTGTCATCATGTTAGCTAAGGTATCTGATCCTACAGATGATAAGTTGCCAGATACACCGCTCGCTTTTTCATAAGTAGGCAGAGATGGATCAATCGATGCCATCGCAGTGGCAGAGAATACACCAGCGGCTGTTAGAGTAATCGCGCCGACAAGCTTTTTCAGTTTCATTATGTGCTCCAGTAGTAAGCTAACTAATTTGTAACTTAAGTTTCTTCAGACGCAGCCAGTATCAATCGCTACAATGACAATTCTATGTCCGTGATATGACACTTAAATGACAATGCACTATTTATCGCTTTTTTCTGTCATTAATACCAATCACATTAAATATCTAATCAGTTCAGAGCCTCACAGGCATTTCAATCCAAGGCGCATTGACGCAGAAATGGTCATTCCCTTTTAAGTCAATGCAACACCGGAGTGGGATGCCTGTGTGGCTCCCGAAGGGCGGCTGATGTTTACTACATGGCAACGCCCTTTATACTGCGTTTAAGGCTTTCGACAGAGCACCACTATGCCTTCAAGCCTTCGCCTTGTCTAAAGCGCGTTGAATCCCCGCTGAATGAACAGATATTTAATACTATTGGTATAATAAAGACTCAATAAATCTAGAAACAAAAACAGGCCCTAATGGCCTGTTTTTATTATTTATTGTAAATATTTCACTCACACATACTATTTCTTACGTTCGATAAGATGCAAAGGGATAATAAAGCTAAAAGTACTGCCTTTACCGACTTCACTGCTGATTTTAAGCTTACTGTGATGGTGGTTAAGCGCATGTTTTACTATCGCTAAACCTAAACCACTACCACCAGTTTGCCTTGAGCGCGCACTGTCTACCCGATAAAAGCGTTCCGTTAATCGACCAATATGCTGAGCCGCAATACCTTCACCCGTATCCGTTACGCTAAAGATGGCACCCGTAGCCACACTGCACCACTGCACAGTAATTTTCCCGCCAGGTTCTGTGTAACGAATCGCATTAGAAATCAAGTTAGAACAGGCACTTCTCAGCTGCAATTCATTGCCGTGAGAATCAAGTCCAGGCTCACAATAGAAACTCAATTCATACTTATCTTGTGCCAGCGCCTTAGCTTCCTCCTTGAGCACCTCCATCAACTGCGTCATATTCACAGTGTTTTCGAGGTTAATATCCGCCGCATCTTCAATTCGCGATAACATCAATAGCTGTTCGACCATAGATTGCATTCGTCGTGTCTGCTGCTGCATCAATGCTAACGGCTTGACGTTCATCGAATCAGGCTCAGCCATGCTTTGCATCATTTCGAGGTAACCCTGTAGCACAGTGAGTGGCGTTTTTAATTCATGCGACACATTCGCGACAAACTCTTTTCGCATTCCCTCAAGCTGACGTATACGAGTGATATCCCGCGCAATTAACAGTAACTGCCTGTCACCGTAAGCCATTATACGGATTTCAAGCAAACGCCTATCCGATACCGGCGAAGGTAACTCCAGCGGCTCTTTGTATTGTGCGGATTTAATGTAAGCAGAAAAATCAGGATGACGGATTAAATTATCGATTCGTTGACCGTTATCCTGTGGCCACACAAAACCGAGAATGAGTTGCGCTAACTTGTTGCACCATAAAATATTATGTTCTGAATCAAGCACGACAGCGGCATCGGGTAACGCCTCTGCACCTTGACGAAATCGTGCCAGCAGTGCGGCCAGTTGACCGACACGTCGACGATTCTTCCCTTGAAGGCGATAAATACCGTTAAATACACCTTCCCAACTCCCACTGCCCTGCGGCGGCGTGAGTTTCCTATCCCGCCATAACCAAAAGTTAAGCCGTGATAATTGTCGGTAATGCCAGCAAACTAACCCTAGCGTGCCGATAAAGAGTATCCAGAGAAGTTTCCCTACCAATAAACCTATTAGCGCGCAAAGCAGTAGATATAAACCTAAGCGCGTAAACAACCGATACCCTGAATAAGAGTCAGACATAAATAAACCCAAACATCAGGCTAAATAAGAGGAGCACAAGATAGCGTAAAAGCTAACTTGTGCCTAACAGTTATTCAGCACTAAATGCGTGTAGAGAAACGATAACCAGCGCCACGAACCGTTTGGATCAAGCGATCATGACCAGACTCTTCAACGGCTTTACGAAGGCGTCTGATATGCACGTCAACGGTTCTGTCTTCAACATACACATTGGTGCCCCACACATTATCGAGCAGCTGTTCACGGCTGTAAACACGCTCAGGATGGGTCATGAAAAAGTGTAATAAACGAAATTCGGTTGGGCCCATATCTAATACAGTTTCACCCACACTCACCCTGTGACTCACAGGATCGAGCATTAAGCCCTGCACATCAATGGTTTCTTCTAAACGAGTCGGTGCACTGCGACGCAATACGGCCTTAATACGTGCGACAAGTTCTTTAGGGGAGAAAGGTTTAGTGATGTAATCATCGGCGCCGACTTCGAGACCTTTGACTTTATCTTCCTCTTCACCGCGGGCAGTTAACATGATGATCGGAATTTGGCGCGTGAACTCATCTTGCTTCAAGCGTTTCGCCAATTGAATACCACTTCCGCCAGGAAACATCCAATCCAATAAAATCAGATCGGGGTAAGGCTCCTTTAGCAGCGCAATGGCCGAATCAAAATCTTCCGCCGCAGAGGTCGTAAACCCATGCTGTTCCATTACAAAAGTCAGCATCTCGCGGATGGCTAACTCGTCTTCTACTATCAATATCCTTGCAGTCATATGTGATTTTCTGTCAGTGAATGTCAACACGGCTATTATTAGTCATTTTTATTACAGATTTATGAATAAGCGCACCGCACAAGCCATATAGTAGCGATATTTGTCATATTAAGTTTATATAACTGTTTGTTTATGGCAATAAAAAAGGAGGCTGCATGCCTCCTTAATTAAACCTTGATACCGGATTTAGAATTTGTGTTCTAAACCAACACCAATGTATTTGTCATCATCAGAAGAAGCTTCGAATGAACGATTAGTGTAGAAAGCTAATAATTTCGTTGGCTTACCTAAGCTGTAATCCGCACCGACTGACCATGAATCACCTTTGTCTTCCATATCTTGGAATTGTGCTTTCAAAGTGACTGCCTTGATATCATAAGCCGCACTGAACAGGTAACCGTTAACGCTATCAGTCGTCACCGGCAGTTCGTCTTTATAGGTCTCTTCCTGCTGCTGGTACATACCACCTAAGGTGAAACCAGCGATTTTACCTTGTACCGTAGCACGAATAATTTCATAACCTTTAACATCTGAATCGTAAGCGATAGCCGCATAGAAAGCTGATTCTTTCAGTTTAGCGTCACCGTACATGGCCGCTAAGCTAAAGCCGTCTTGACCTTGTTGATTGGCATCGCCTTCCGCCACATAGGTTGCGCCGAAGACGAAACCACCAAATGAAGGTGTTAAATAAGTTGCCGTTTGGCTTAAACGGTTTTCGCCTTTGAACAGGACTTTAATGTCGCCAGTTTCATATAAATCGTTGAATTGGTCAACGCCACCTTGAGAGATTTTTAACAGCGTGTCGTTACGACCCACAGAGAACGAACCAAAGGAGCCTTTCAGGCCGACGAATTGATTACGGGCTGTGAAGTTGTTGCTAGTCGCAGCACCTGTATCAACTTCGTATTCAACTGTGTAGAACGCTTCCAGCGAGCTAGACAGTTCGAAATTACCCTTCACACCAAAACGAGAAGCATTACTTTGAATAGTTGTTGTAGCATCACCTTTCTCATCATTTGATTGAGCAGTGACATTCAACTTACCATAAACAGTCAGTGGCTCAGCGGCATGAGCTGAAGCCAGAGTTGCAGAAGCTAGCGCAGAAGCAAGTAGAGTTTTACAAAAAACGTTCATCATTTAATCCTTTCGACGTTATGTTCGTCTTGGTTATTGGTTTGGAACGACCGAAAGTTTGCAATGAATGTGTTTCAATTTTATTTCAATTGTGACCATTAACGTTGGCGTGCAAAAAAGCTGACGCGAAGCCAGGCATAAAACCCAGTAAAAATGCAGGCTGCAGCTAAGCTAATTATTATGTTACAGTTTAATGAATTCTGATCTTCCGTTAAAAATCAGCTATTGAACACAGGTTTACCCCGTCCAAACTATGCCGTAAACTGCCACTTTAATTTTCAATGAGCGCCTCTTATGTGGTTTAAAAATCTTACTCTTTATCGTTTCAATAAACCTTTTGCCGTCGAAACCGAAGCGCTAGAAACTGCGTTGGCCGATTTCACTTTCTCCCCCTGCTCAAGCCAAGATGTCAGTAAATTTGGTTTCTCAAATGCGTTAGGCAAAAAAGGCAGTTCTTTGGTCCATAGCGCTGACAATCGCCATCTGATCTGCGTGACTAAAGAAGAGAAAATTCTGCCAGGCCAAGTCATCAAAGAAGCCTTAGAAGAAAAAGTGGCTCTCATTGAAGATGAAGAAAATCGTAAACTGGCGAAAAAAGAAAAAGATGCGCTAAAAGATGAAATCATCACTAGCCTACTGCCACGCGCTTTTTCGCGTCGAAGCCAAACCCACGCCTTGATTTTGCCTGAGCTAGAAATGATCCTCGTTGATAGTTCAAGTGCCACTAAGGCCGAAGAATTATTAGCGTTATTACGTAAAGCTCTCGGCAGTTTACCTGTGATCCCACTGAGCTTTAAAGCGCCAGTCGAATCCAATTTAACTGAATGGTTAAAACTTGGCAGCGCGCCATTACCCTTTGAAATGCAAGACGAAGCCGAGCTCAAATCTGAAGCTGATGAAGGCGGAATTGTGCGTTTTAAGCAGCAGGATTTGAAAGAAGACGAAGTGTTAGCTCACTTAGCAACAGGTAAGCAAGTACACAAGTTAGCGCTGCATTTCGGCCAATCGATTGCACTATTATTGCAATCAGATGCCAGCGTGAAGCGCCTTAAATTCTCTGAAGAATTTAGAGCAGGGAACGATGAAGTCGGCACTGACGATCCTATGGCTCGTTTAGATGCAGACTTTGCCCTAATGGGCAGCGAGTTAGTCGCCTTGATGCATGCACTCGTGGCCGCCCTTGGTGGACTCGAAGACGCACAAGTTTAAGCAAAACTCGTTAAGCAGACGAGAGCTACGACTCGATTGTTAGACTGAGCCGTACAAGATAAGAAAAGGCGCCCCCATCAAAATAATGGTTGCGCCTTTTTTATGACGATTTCACTCTAGGTGGCTTTAAGACAAAGGCATTTAAATGCTAAAGATGAAGCCCTAACCACATTAAGCTTTAATCGCTAACTCGCCTTTATTGTCAAACGGCCAATCAATGCCTAACCAAGTCTTGAAGAAAGCTTTTTGCTGTTTAGTCGCTTTTGCATCCCCCTTGAGCACTAGCTTACCGCTTTGCTGCTCGCCAAGGATGAGCTGTACTTGCTTGATTTTATCGTTGCTAAATAATACCACCTCTACACTATCGCCAACCTTAAAGTCTTTGATGCGCTTATAGAAACCCGCAGCAGTCACCTTGAGACCATTAATCGCCAATACTTCATCCCCCGTAACTATGCCCGCTTGCCAAGCAGGACCATTACGCAACACTTGGTCTAACACTAAAGAGCCATGGGTACTGCTCAAGGTCATTCCCGCAAATGCCTCAGCTTTTGAATCTTTACCATAGGACAGATTTAACCCTGCCTGTGATAATAATTCTGGGAAATCTAAACTCATGGGACTATTCACATTGGCTTGCCACCAAGGTGCATAATCTTTGCCGGATAAGTCTTTAAGAATGTACTGAACATCACTAACACCATAGCCTTTTGGTACGCGATGTTCTTGATATAAACGACGGTGCACATCGCGATATGAATACTTTAGCTCGGAGTCTTGCAGCAATGAAAAATCTAAGGCTAAAGAGGTTAAGTAGCCCTCTGAGTAAATATTTACACTGTGGTTAATGGCATAATCGCCACTGATACTGCTCCACTCCCCAGTACTCGCCTCTGCCACAGATTGAGTTTCACGACCCGGATTGAGTTGGTTTTTCTCGACGCGCTTGGCTAAATCTTCGAGGAACTCTTTAGCTGTTATCACTCCAGCCCGCAACAGCAACTGATCTTGAAAATAACTGGTAGAACCTTCAGCCATCCACAGTAATTCCGTCATATTTTCATGTTGATAATCATAGGGAACTAATCCCTCGGGGCGATAAGCCTTCACGTTCCAGGTATGGATAAACTCATGGGATGCAGTGCTAATAAAGCGCAGGTAGTCCTTGCGTTCACGGAAACTAAAGCGCGGCAGTTGAATGACAGTAGAGTTTAAATGTTCTGTCGCGCCACTGGCACCACTCGTTGCATGCACCATATAAACGTAACGATCAAAAGGATAATCATCCCAAATCACCTTAGCTTGACCGCTTAAGGCTTTAAGATCTTTTACTATTTTGTCCGTGTCATAGTTACCTTCCCCCCAAAACACCAATTCATAGTTTTTACCATTAGCACTAAATTGTTTATGAGTACTCACACCAGTTTCAATCGGGGAGTCGATCAACACATCATAATTAGGGGCAATAAAGGAATGAGCGGCCTTACCCGATGACATCCCAGAGTAACTTTGCCAATTTTTAGGTACTTTTAATTCTACAGATATTGGTTCAGAGCGAAATTGCGGACTGTACATGAACACACCGCTAGCATCTAAATAGGCATGGCTCGCGTCAATATGGCGCACCCTTTGGCCTAATTCATTAGCATACAATTGATAACTGACGGTAACACGGGTTGGCTGCGTGAGCGCCACTTGCCATTCACCGCTCGCGGTGCGTTTCCATTGCAGTTCATGACCTTGACTATCTTTAGCACTAAATAAGCGCACACCATCGGCCAAAGGCAATACTTGATATTTGCCCGTCCGCCACACAGGGAGATTCACCGTAAAATCGTTCGTCTTCACTTCAGGAAAAGTGACACTCACTTGGGCAATATGGTGTTCGGGTTTAATAAGGTCGATTTGGTATTTCACATCGGCCAATACTTGACCCGAAAATAATGCGCTCAATATCAAGATTGATAGTCTGTTGGGTTTCACTCTTGCTTCCTTCTGTTATTATGCTTCTTATGATTTTTCCAAGTATAACAAGTCGATGTAGCATCCTCATTAGGCGCTAACAAAAGCTAACAAAATAAGTTCCTTGACTAAAGGAATGAGGAATCACAGTTCAAATGCAAAAACTCACGGTTATTTTATTTACTCTGTTGCTGTCACTGCCTTTTACAGTCCAAAGCCGAGATCTCGAAGCGGATGAGGTTGAGTTAAGAGAATCACCGCAGCAAATGTATGATGCGCTCAACAAAACGATTTCCTTTCCCCTCGCTTTTCAAAACCGTGACCAATTTGAGCGCGCAGCCCAAGAGCAAGGCTACAATCCACTCGAATTTGAACAGATTTTGTATTTACTGGCCCGCCTCAATATGGAGCCGAACGTTAAAACCAAGGTCGATTTTCAAAACGCAAAAAGCTTGATTGAACTCCTATCGACTGCGGCGCAATCGCCCTATGAACTTGCCATGGTCGCCATGTTAAATGGCCGTTACCTTGGCCGTACGGAACAGAAATATCAAGAAGCGATTGGTCTTTATAACGAAGCGCTCACCCGCATCAACGACAGCTATGACATCGAAGCATTAATTCTTAAACACAATATTCATGAACATCTAGGTGGCTTACATTTATTGATCCGCCAAGAAGTGCCTGCACTGATGCACTTCCACACATACCGCGACATTGCCTATAAACTCAGAAACGATTACTTAATCGCGGCGGCTGAAGCGAGGCTTGGCTTTTATTACAACTTTAATCAACAGCTTACAAAATCACTACAGCATTATAGTGAAGCGATTCGGATCTCTAATCGTTCTAATTACCCTTCAATGAAGACCAATCTGCAATTACAACTTTCTAAGGTATACCGTGACTTAAAGCAGTGGGATGAAGCGCTTAAAAACGCTCATGAAGCCGCGGCTGGATTTAAAAAAATGGGCAATGACACTTATCTTTCAAGTTGTATGACAGTGATCGCTATGGTCTATGGCGAACAAGGGGATTGGCATAAAGCGATTGATTACTACCTAAATGCCCAGCAATTAGATGCAAAACGCGGTAACTACATCGCACAGGGCCTTAATTTCCATAATTTAGGACAAGCCTACTCAAATATTAAAGACAATGTTAACGCCCTAAAATATTTACTGATGGCCAATCAAATATTCAAAGAAAAACAAAGCCATCACTATCAAGTTTATAACGAACTCTTAATTGGTGATATCGCCCAAACCAACCAAGATTGGCCGCTAATGATGGCCCATGCCGATATCGCATTAGCACTCGCGGTCGATTTAAAACTGGTCGATGAACAAAAATCCGCACTCACACTTATCGCCTCGGCGGCGCAAAAATTAGGTGAATTAGCAAAAACCATCGATGCCCAAGCCCGTATCATTGAGCTAGGTAAAAAGCCAGCTGAGACAGATAAAGACTCCCCTGTGTCGGCCTCTGCCCTTGCAGAGCAACAGCTAAAACTTGAGCTCAACATGCTACAGGGAAAACTCGTTGAGACAGTGAAAGAAAGCAACAACACTCACACGCTACTGCTCATTTGCAGCCTTATTGCTGGACTCTTGCTGCTCGTGATTATTTTCATGCTACAAAATCGCCGCAAAATAACGGCTAAAAACGCGGCATTAACTCAATTAACGCTACAGGAACCCTTCACTCACAATTTAGGGTATGCCGCATTATTAGCGCACTTAAGCCATAATAAAAGTCAGGAATCCACAACGGCACTCGCGATTATCGCCTTCCCCACCCAACTTACGGCGGATCTGGACTATGGCCAATATTTTAGTGATGCAGTAACAGCGCAAATTGCCAATCATCTAACGGATGCACTCGCAGCATCTGTTTATGTGGTACGCCAAGGGGTATTTGCGGTTCGTTTCATGCAACCTATTGAGCCGACACAAATACTCAGCCAAGTACGCCTGAAACTCGATGAACAGCAAATCACACATCATTTCCGTCTTGGCTTTGCGCATTTGCCACTTTTAGCGAAATCAGAAATTAAAATGGCCGCGAAATTAAAATTTGAAACAGTGCAGATGGCACTTGCCTGTGCCCGTAGTTTAGGTGGTAATAACGACTATTATGTCGCTCTCAGAGCACTCGACTTTGTTCCTTTGAGCTTATTTGCAAATCCGTTATTTTTGCACCTTGAAAAAGGCATTGAGCGTGGATTAATCAGATTAGAGACCAACGGCAATAAAGAGGATATTCGCTGGCCTTGCTGGGAAAATAACCAAGATAGACAATTATTGGAAAATATTTGATCAATATCGGTAATTAATCACAGAGTCACAGGCAAATCGCATTTGCACTCTACGCCCAGTGTTATAACATTAGTATCATATGAGTTAACAGCTAATCTGGACATAGGATTGTCATGTTTTTTAGCCTTGCAGAGTTAGGACAATACTCAGGATGAAGGATTCAAGCGCTACAGTTTCACAACTTGCCTTGCTGCAACAGAAACTCCATTCGGCCAAACTTGCCCTTGATGAAGTTAATGAAGATAGAAATGCAAAGTTACAGACATTACTCCAATTTATTGGTCACTTAAGCCTCGCCTGTAAAGGGCAAAATCTTGAGCTGGATAATAAACTCGCCAAACTGCGCCATAACTTAAATACGTTTGAGCGAGTCGATGAGGCATTGCCAGAATTAGTTGATGTCGAGCGCCTGCTAAAAGGCCAATATCACCATGTGATGGTACAACTCGAAGAGAGTCGTACTGGTTTGTCACAGGTGATCCGTCAGATCCAACGCGTTAACTCTGCACCTGAAAAGCTCAAAAAAGAAGTCAATTACTTCAAGCAAGATCTGGCTAAACCTTTTCATACTGTGTGGGAATATATACCTAAAGTTAAGCAAATCATTGGCTTCTACGAAACCATATTACAGCTACAATTTAGCGAATCTGAAAAACTTGATGTCTTACCAAAACACAGGCAGCTAGCCCATGAGCTGGCGCAGATGATTTCGGAAATCGAGTTCCGTAAAGATCAACGTGACCAAGTATTAGTGATCAAAGAAGTACTCTCTTCTGAGATTGAAGTTGATAGCTTGCTCGAAGCCTACCAAACCATTTTAGCGTTATTGCTTGATAACATCGCCCGCGAGAAATCGGCATCCCAAGAGTTTTTGTTTGCACTCAATGATGCCTTAGCCGCGGTACGTGAGGTAGTGAGCGAGTCTTACAATCACAATCAACGTAGCTTTCAATTAAAAACACAGCTGAATCGTGAGATTAACACCCGCGTCGACAACGCCGGTGAAATCATTATCGATGTGGAAGACGTCGTTGACCTTAAAGCTCAACTAACAGAGCAACTTAACTCTATCCGCTCGGCATTAGCCCGTAAAGAAGCCCTAGAGCAAAGAGAGCAAGCTCTGCTGCGCAAGTCGATGGAGACAATGCGCAAAGAGCTTAATGAGTTAAGTAGTGAGGCTAACACCTACAAAGAGCGTTTGTTTGAACAACAAAAACTCAACTTACTCGACAGCTTAACTCAATTGCCTAACCGTGCTGCATTAGAAGAGCGCATGGAGCTAGAATACCGTAACTATCAACGACATAAGTCCCCGTTATGGGTTGCCGTTGCCGATATCGATCACTTCAAAACCATCAACGACAGTTTTGGCCACAGCACAGGTGATAAAACCTTGCAAGTTATAGCAATGGCATTGAAAAACTCCCTGCGAGATACAGAATTTGTAGCCCGCTATGGCGGCGAAGAATTTGTACTGCTATTACCTGATGTGGCACCTGCTGATATCGCTCAACTTTTAAACAGAGTGCGCGAGAAAGTAAAAAATATTCCATTTAAATTTAAAAATCAGAGAATTACAGTTACAGTATCTATAGGGGCTGCGCAAGTTATGGGAAGTGAACTCATACATGAGACCTTTGAACGCGCCGATGCAGCACTCTACAAAGCGAAACACGAAAGCAGAGACAGGGTTGTGATTGACGTATAATTAAGCCCCACTATACGCCTCCTCTAATCACTCCTGTCATGACGAAGGAGTGGTAAATGATAGTAAAAGTCAGCCCAAAAGGCAGCATGGATCAGCTTTCGCAACTTGAAGTTGATCGACTCAAAAATAGTGCCAAAAGTGCCCTATACCAACTGTACCGCAACTGCTCCTTAGCAGTGCTTGCCGCGGGTTTAAAAACCGACAACTCTAAAGCCCTATTCGAGCAATACCATGATTTCGACATCAACGTTCTACAACGGGAGCGCGGGGTAAAATTAGAACTGATCAATCCCCCCGAACAAGCCTTTGTCGATGGTCAAATTATCACGGGAATTCAAGAGCATCTGTTCTCAGTCTTACGCGATATCCTTTATATCAGTGATAGATATGACTCACTAAAACACATTAATCTGACCAATGCCCACCATATCACCAATGTGGTGTTTGATATTCTGCGTAATGCGCGGGCGATAGCACCGATGAAAGACCCTAATGTGGTCGTCTGTTGGGGCGGACACAGTATTAATGCCATCGAATACCAGTACACACGTGAGGTAGGTTATCAACTTGGCCTGAGGGAATTAGATATTTGTACTGGCTGTGGTCCAGGTGCGATGGAAGGTCCGATGAAAGGTGCGGCGATAGGCCATGCCAAGCAACGGATTAAAAATGCACGATATATTGGCTTAACTGAACCAAGTATTATTGCCGCCGAGCCACCGAATCAAATTGTCAATGAACTGGTGATCTTACCCGATATTGAAAAGCGCCTCGAAGCTTTCGTGCGCTTAGGCCACGGCATTATTATCTTCCCTGGCGGTGCTGGCACGGCTGAAGAATTGCTCTATATATTGGGTATTTTACTTAACGAAGAAAACCAACAAACACCTTTCCCCCTGATACTCACAGGCCCAACGGAGAGCGCAGATTACTTCATTAAGATTGATGAGTTTATTGCCTCAACCTTAGGACCCGAAGCTCAGAAAAAGTACCAAATTATCATAGATAATCCCACTGAAGTGGCACGCATCATGAAGCAAGGAATGGAGCAAGTAAAAGCCTATCGCCGCTCAACGGGTGATGCTTACCAATATCAGTGGGCACTGAAGATTGAGTCTGAGTTTCAGTTACCTTTTATCCCAAGCCACGAAGTGATGGCAAACTTAGATCTACACTTCCAAACCAATAAAGCCGAACTTGCCGCCAACCTGCGTAAAGCGTTTTCGGGTATAGTGGCGGGTAACGTCAAGTCGGAAACAATCAAGCACATAGAGCGTGATGGCCCCTTCCAATTAAAAGGCGATCCTAAGCTCATGGATATGATGGATAAACTCTTAAGTGCATTTGTACAACAACAAAGAATGAAGCTTCCAGGAAGCGCCTATATTCCTTGCTATCAAATAGTGAAATAGAGAGCGAAGCAACAACACCCCATGAACAAGTTTTTAATCATAGATGGTCTCAACTTGGTTCGCCGCATCTATGCGGCGATCCCCGATGAATCCGATATGCAAAGCCTCACAGAGCGCGTCAGTTTGGCGTGTACTAAACTGCTGCGGGTGCATCGCCCTACCCATGTAGCTATCGTGTGGGACGGTGATGAAATCTCATGGCGTAAACAGCTTTACCCCGATTACAAAAAAGGCCGTAAACCTATGCCAGAGCCGCTGGCAAAAGGCCTTGCTGCGCTGCAAGATCACTTAACCATGATGAACATTGGCTCCATTTATGCGGCGGCTGAAGCCGATGATGTGATTGCCACTCTAGCGATAAAAACCGCCAAAGCGCAGGGTGAAGCCATTATAGTGTCCACCGACAAAGGTTTTAGTCAGCTCAATCATCGCCAAATCAGCCAGTGGGATCACTTTAATCAGCAGTACTTAGATATCGCTGCATTGGAACAAAAACTCGGTGTCGAACGCAGTCAATTTCTCGACTTGATGGCATTAGCGGGCGACAGCGGTAATAAAATTCCTGGTATTGCGGGCATAGGCCCTAAATCAGCCGCCGAATTATTGAAAACCTTTAGAAGCTTACCAACCTTGTTTTCATCGCTATCTAACTTAGGCGCTAAACAAGCCAAAAAACTTGCCGAAGGTAAGGAGATAGCAAGACTCAGCTATAAGCTCGCACAGTTACAAACAGACCTGCCACTCAATATTAATTTAAAAGATTTTCGCGTGATGAACTCCTTGCCTGATAATAACTGCCTGCCTGAAAACCCAATCAATCCAGCCTAAACATCTGTTAATATAAAGTTGCAATTAACGCATTTACCTTAGAACAACAAAAGCGTATTTTATGGACGTAATAACGTGACTCATTTAATGAGGTAAAGGAATAACTGTAAATGAAATCAAAAGTTTCGGTAATCATCGGTAGCATTTTCGCCGCCTACGTCGCCTTTGTCGCTGTGGTGGTACTCGTTTATGAACCTACGCCAGATGACATGAGTTGGGAGGACAGACAGTCCTATAACAGCCAAAAAATGAACGAGTTAGCGCTAGGGCAAAATATCGTTTCAGTAAAACAGTTACTAGGTAAAGCTGACTTTTCAGAGGCAAAAGCCGTAAAAGAAACCAAGCTACAGGTGCTCTTTTATCGCACTCACCATGAAAAATCAGACGGTGTAACCACGAAAGAGGAATGTACCCCACTTATTTTTGAAAATGATCAATTGATTGCTTGGGGCCAAGATACCTATAAGCAATATCTCGATGCAGATACTGACACAGCCCTCAGCTCTGCCCAAGAGACATTAACCAGTAAATAAATACAACTGACAGTTAAATAAAAACGCCACCGAATCGGTGGCGTTTTTATTTTGACAATCAACGAATTGACTCAGTTGTAAAACAACTAAGCCAATTTCCTATTCATCATCGGCCTTATACTCAACATAGGCTTCACCTTTGCTGAGCCATTCTGGCGCAGGTTTTCCCTTCAGATAATGGTCGAAATATTGCATCATGCGAATGCTGTAATCGAGCTTGTTCGGGTACTTTTTCAAGTGATGCGGCTCATCCTCGTATTGCAAGAACACCACCTCTTTACCCGCACGGCGCATGGCTAAGTACATTTCAACACCTTGTTCCCAAGGCACTGCATCGTCCTTATCACCAAACATGATCATCAAAGGCGTTTGAATACGGTCAGCATAAAATACTGGCGAATTTTCAATGTACTTTTGCGGCGCGGCAAACAAACTTGCGCCAATACGACTCTGTCCGGTTTCATATTGGAACTGACGCGCAATGCCTGTGCCGTGGCGAATACCGCTATAGGCACTGGTCATGTTCGATACTGGAGCACCTGCAACCGCCGCCTTAAACATCTTAGTTTGAGTAATGGCAAACGCCGTTTGATAGCCACTCCAAGAATGACCTTGCAAACCAATAGCATCGGGATCGGCAATGCCTATCTCAATCAGCTTTTGCACGCCAGACGTGAGCGCTTGTACTGAGCTAGCCCCTGGGTAACCAATTTCAAAGCGAATGTCCGGTAGGAACACCGCATAACCATTATTGATGTACCAAGCAAAGTTAGGTCTGTGGTTAATGTTCATCTGCGGAAAGGCGTGCAGTCTATCCGTCATAAAGCGATAGTAATAAACCAGTACAGGATAGCGCTTACCCGCTTGATAATTCGTCGGCTTGATCAGCACGCCATCTAACGGTTTACCATCGCCATTTGTCCAGTGAACTAACTCGGATTGGCTCCAGTTAAAGGCTTGACGCTGCTTATCTAAATCGGTTTGCTTAACTGCATTTTGCGGTGCGCTATAGCTGGCCGTATATAAGTCAGGGAATAAGTCAAAACGCTCCTTAGAAAACACGATAGTATCGCCGTCTTTACTGCGGCCTAACACGGTCAACTTATACTCGCCTTGCATCAGCGTTTTCACGCCCGCTTCGCCCAAGGTGGCTTGATAAAAACCATCGGCCTTGGTTTTATCACTATAACCGTGGAGTAACACAGTGGCGTTATAGGCAAGCTCTGTCGGCTCATCGGGATTATCGACTAAGCCCTCAAGGCGATATTGAATTTTCAGGGTGCGCCCTTTACCTGCGGTTAAGGCAAAACCCGCCTTAGATTCGGTATTAAACTGCCAAACATCGTATTTGTCGTAAACCAAAAAACCCGCATCATTTTTAAGCCAAGGACCAAAACCATATCCTGGAGCACTGGATGGATAATCGTGGTCTTCATCGGCAAAACTGACCTTTAGGGATTTTGTGAGATTAGTACGACGATCCTGTGCAATATCATAGAGATACACATTACCTTGCTGATAATAAGCCACATACTTGCCATTTCCCGACAGCGTAGGCTCGGCATCACTCGGCTGTTGTGTCAAAAATGGCACTTTACTGCCAGTATTAATATCGACCAGATAATAATCTTGGTAGAACCCTGCCCACGTCGCCATCTTACGATAGGGCAAATCTGAACTGGCCAACATAAAGCGTTTATGCTGTGAAATCGTCACATCTGGAACAGTTTTATCGCCAAGCTGTACCACGTTATTCGAACCTAAATGCAATACCGCAAGGTAAGTGCGTTTTTGCTCGTCCTCATATTGCTTGATTTCATTAGGCTTAATACGAGGATCATCCCCATGCCATACCTTAAGCCCACGCTGTCCGGTGACAATATTTGTATCGAACAGGTCTTTTTCTTCGGTGATCTTCTGCAAACTGAGCAGCTGACTCACCTCAGGTACGCGGCCAAAAAACAACCGTTCGCTGTCCAATGAGAAGCTTAAACTTGTGTAGCGATTCAGTTTCCACTCGGGTGATTCTGGGGGGGTACTGATTTTGCTCGACAGCAAATCGACCAGCGATAACTGATAGCTGCGGCCATAAGGTAACTCGCTGTCTTTGCCCTGCGTAAATGCAAGCCAACGACCATTTTTAGCCAGCGCTAACGCACCAATCTGCTGGCTAAGCGAATCAAAGGCAACGGTTTTTTTGTGAGTGTTTAAATCGACTAACTGCAATTGATGTTGCTTATTGGTGATATCGTTCACTGCCAGCGCGAGTCTACGGCTTGCCTTATCAAAAACATAGCCAGTAACCTGCTCGACATCAATTCGCTTTGTTTGGTCTTCTAAACTGAGCAACGTAAAACGTCGACCTTGGTCAAACTTATCGACCTTTGGCTTATCAATATTCGCAGGGCTTTGTGTGCCTGCTTCAGCGAGTTTTTCGGTAGTTTTAGGCTCAGCATCTTTTTTGGACTCTTCATCAGCCTCAAACCAAATCGCCAGATGCTTACCGTCATCACTGAACACAAATTCCTTCACACGCTCGAAGCGAGTTTGCGTGCCAGTTTGAGTATCGAGCAACACCATGTCGGATTTGAGTTTTTTCTTCGCCTTGGCATCACTCGTTTCACGCATGAGCAAACTCGGTTTAACCACCACAGCTACATAACGACCATCGTGGTTCACCAAGGGATCTGACCCCCCCGCGATTTGATAGCTTTGCTGCGACAGGACATTTTTCACAATGACGTGACTATCCCCGCGATCGGGCGCAGACTCGACCGCGATGACTTGCCCCTTATCTGAGATAACCGGCTTTTCAAGGGATTCAAAATGCATAATGTCTGTTAGGGTGAGCGGTTTAGTGCTGGTTTCAGCCTGCACTGCTGGCAATATTCCAAGGGATAACAAAACCAGGGATGTGATAGGGATTAACTTCAATGTCTTCCTCTTTTATATATTTGTTAGACTAAAGTAGACTTTTTTAACCATTGGCTCTCCATCATGGTGAGAATCCAGTATTTTTACAAGTTATACCACATAAAAAATCGTGATATTGCTCACTATTTCCTGTGAAGTTTGACCAAAGATGGTTAAAATAATAGGCAGAAAAAATACCAAATTCATAGTCCTGCTATCCAGTTAGCACTGGGGCAGACAATTGCAGTAACGACGAACCGTGGAAGGACTTCTCCATGTCAAAAAGAACGATAACCGTAATTCCAGGTGATGGAATTGGCCCAAGTATTATTGATTCAGCCTTAAAAATTCTTGATAAAGCGGGCTGTGATTTTGAATATGAATTTGCCGATGCCGGCCTGACTGCACTTGAAAAGCAAGGCGAGTTACTGCCAGCACGCACTTTAGAACTCATTGAAAAAAACCGTATCACGCTGAAAGGGCCGCTGACGACTCCCGTTGGTGAAGGCTTTACTTCTATCAACGTAACCTTGCGTAAGAAATTCGGTCTGTATGCTAACGTACGCCCAGTACTGTCTTTCAAAGGTACCCAAGCCCGTTACGAAAATATCGATATCATCACAGTACGTGAAAACACCGAAGGCATGTATTCTGGCCATGGTCAAAAAGTGTCTGAAGATGGTTTAACGGCAGAAGCGACCAGTATCGTCACTCGCCAAGGTGCTGAGCAAATCGCCACTTTCGCCTACGAACTAGCTCGCAAAGAAAACCGTAAGAAAGTCACTATCGTGCACAAAGCTAACATTATGAAGTCAACGTCAGGCCTTTTCCTGAAAGTGGCCCGTGAAGTGAGCCTACGTTACCCTGACATCAAAACAGAAGAAATGATCGTCGATGCAACGTGCATGAAGTTAGTGATGAACCCAGAAAACTTCGATGTGATCGTGACGACCAACCTGTTCGGTGACATTTTATCGGACCTGTGTGCCGGTTTAGTAGGTGGTTTAGGTATGGCACCTGGCGCAAACATTGGCCGTGATGCTGCAATTTTCGAAGCCGTTCACGGTAGTGCACCTGATATCGCAGGCAAAAACCTCGCAAACCCAACCTCAGTGATTTTAGCGTCTATCCAAATGCTGGAATACTTAGGTATGGCTGACAAAGCTGAGCAAATCCGTAAAGCGGTATCTGCAGTGATCGAAGAAGGCGACCGTACGACTCGCGATTTAGGCGGCACTCACGGCACGACTGACTTCACGCAAGCTGTGCTTGAGCGTCTGTGATCTCAATGCTGAGCGCGTTTAAGACGAGCCTAAAACGCGCTTGTTCAAGCAAAAGCTTAAAAGAAGCAAGCGCTTGAAACTCGAATGAGTAAACACAAAAAAGCCCCAAAGTTTCCTTTGGGGCTTTTTGTTATCTAGCTTTTAAACCTGCGTGGCTTTAAACCCGCATGACTATTACCATTCTAGCGACAACAAGATCACCGCAGGGTTAGCGCAGCAATTAATTCCACGCGGTATTAGGACGTAGCCATAAATGCACTGTCACTTCATCACGGTCGTGATAAAGATGCTTACACTGCACTTTAAAATCGGTCACACCATTCTCTTTAAGAATCGTCTGCATGGTCTCAAGAATGGCTGTCACTTCTTTATAGCGGCTCTTCATCGGTAATTTAAGGTTAAAAATCGCTTCCTTAAACCAACCGTTAATCGCCCAAGCTTCAATCAGTTCGGCAACACGCGCTGGTTTCTCAACCATGTCGCACACCAGCCAATAGATATTTTTACGTTGCGGTTCGAAACGGAAACCGTCTTCACGGTAATGTTTCACTTGGCCCGTTTCCATCAGTTTTTCATCCATAGGGCCATTATCAACTGCCGACACAAACATGCCGCGACGCACCAGTTGATAAGTCCAGCCACCAGGGCAAGCGCCCAAATCCACTGAGTTCATGCCACTGCGAATACGCTCTTCTTGCTCTTCCTTAGGCACGAATTGGCCAAAGGCTTCGTCGAGTTTCAGACTAGAACGACTCGGTGCATCCGCCGCCATTTTAAGGCGTGGAATGCCCATAAAATGTGGCGAACTGTTATTACTGTAGGAATAACCCACATAGGCACGGCCGGGGCCAATAAAACACACGTGGATAATCGGACGTTTTGGATTTTCCTGCGCTAGCAAGCTACCCGATTTTTTCAAATGCTGGCGTAAAGGCACAGTGAACTTACGGCAAAAAGCCGAGAGCTCTTTCGCTTCGTTAGTGTCAGGTGTTTCAACCCGCACTTCACCCGCTTTGCTGACGTCACTGAGCGCCGCAACGATTGGGCTTATTCTGTCATTTTCAGGTAAGTCGACTAACAAGTCGCTAGCAGCAAACATCTGGCGGGCGAAAATGAGCGAGTCTAAAGGTAGTTGTTTGACTAACGTATCAGCAGCGTCGTCTTCAAAACATTGGTATACAACATAAGCGTCGTTATTGTTGGCCTTAACAAAGCCACCCACATTGAGCTCACCGGCTCGCTGTTGGATTTCTGCAGCGCATTCTTTTTCAAAGCCTGCGCGGCAAAATAAAAATAGGTTTTTCATGGGGATCCCTGAGAAATCCAAGCCAAAGCATTGGCTGACTATCGATTTGGGCGCCAGTATACCAATTTCAATCCACAAATGCCCTATTTGCCTACTGCTGAACCTTGAATTGCGATTAGAGAAATAAAAAAGGCTTAGGTGCGCCCTAAGCCTGTTAACTCACATAAGCATCAGCGATTAAGACTCATGACCGTCGATAACTTTGTGACGCCATACCGCGGCGGCAAATAATAACCAACCGAGTAAGAAACAACCACCCCCCATAGGCGTAATAGGACCTAACCACTTAGTCCCAAACAAGGCCAGTCCATATAGTGAGCCCGAAAATAGTATTATGCCTGCGACAAAGAGATATGCCGACCAGTCCAGTAAACGCGAGGTTAACCATTGGCCCGAGAAGGCAACCATGATGAGGGCAAAGGTATGGTAGAAATGATATTGCACACCTAAGTTAAAGACTTCAATTAAGTTTGGTGGCGCGACCGCTTTTAAACCATGGGCACCAAAAGCCCCTAAGGCGACGGCTAAGAATCCGCTCACGGCGGCGAGTAACAATAGACCTTTACGCATTTAACGCTCCTGCTGGAATGGGATTAACTCATTCAACATTTATTCGCTTAACATCAAGCTCACGAATAAAATCACTTGATAAATCAATAGCACGTGCAAGGTTAGCGGCTTCACTGGTGCCTGATGACTTTCTTGGGACAAAACTATGATCGCCATCGGTTATCCAAGCCAATCCTATCGCAGCTTTCAAGGGCCAGCTTGGGATCTGCGCTTTGCCACCAAACTTATCCCGCTCACCCTGTACGACTAATACTGGGACTTGGCATTCATTCAAAGGTTCCAATCTAGGCTCGCCGCCTTTGAGTGGCACAAAAGGATAACCTAAACAAATCACCCTATCGATGTGCGCCGCTGATGTAGGATCGCAGGCTAATAGGGCCGCCATACGACCGCCCATGGATTTCCCCATTAACACCACACGTTCAACTTGTGGTTGTGAGTGGGCGATATCGAGCATCTGTGTAAAACACGCGAGCAATTTAGGCGCACGGTCCGGTGGACGCCGTTTACCATCTACAGCATTCGCCTGCATATAAGGAAAATTAAAGCGCATCACTCGGAAGCCCTGAGCAACGAATCCCGCCGACATGGCCTGCATAAAATCAGAATCCATGTTAGCACCCGCACCGTGGGCCAATAAAATCAAAGTACTCGCAGGCTCCCCTTCTAATACATAACTCGGCTTATCCGGGCAACAACTCACTGCGAGACTCCTCGGCAAACATGTCTAACATCCATTCACGAAACGCCACCACTTTACCCAGCTCAGCATGGTTTTGCTGGCAAACTAAGTAGTAAGCATCTTTACTGACCAAGACTTCTTGGAATGGGCACACAAGTCGCCCAGCTTTGATATCGGGGCGAGCCAGCACGCTGTAACCCAGAGCAACCCCTTGACCGTGGGCCGCCGCCTGCAATACCAAAGACGAATGACTGAAAATAGGTCCTTGATTCACATTAATGTCGGTAATGCCACATTGCCTAAACCACGCCTGCCAATCGTGACGATTCATATCATGTAATAGCGTGTGATACTTTAAATCGCTCGGTTTTGAGAGTGGTTTAGGACCGTTGAGCAACATGGGCGAACACACGGGAATAAGCACTTCGTTTCTGAGCTTATCTGCACGTAGCCCAGGCCAATTACCTAAGCCATAATAAATAGCCACATCCACATCATCGGTTAATGAACTCGCTTCGGTATCAACGGCCTTTATTCGCACATCGATATCGGGATTTTTCTCACTGAATTTAGCCAAACGTGGCACTAGCCATTGAATCGCAAAACTGGGCGACATACTGACAGTCAGCGAACCAATCGCACTGCGGGCGAGTAATCTGTCGGTAGCATCGGCAAGCTGAATAAAGATATCTTTGATGTCGAGAAAATAGCTTTGCCCTTCTTCGGTTAATAGCAAAGAACGGTTCTTTCGACGAAATAATTTTAATCCGAGGAAATCTTCTAATGCCTTTATTTGATGGCTCACCGCAGCCTGTGTAACAAACAATTCTTCCGCTGCCCGCGTAAAGCTCAAATGCCGCGCGGCTGCCTCAAAAGCTTTAACCGCATTAAGCGGTGGTAATCGTCTCGACATAGTGATCTCAGTCTCGTTTTTTAATTAGTTTTTCTAATCCGTATTGTTACATTTAATCGTTTGTAAAGGCCAGCGTTTTTGGTTAAATTTTGCGCCAATGAAACAGCTTATCAACGAAACACCAATAGCGATGAAACATCCATAGCTATGAAATACCTAAGTTAGACAATCTCAAAGTTGATGATGGGAATGTCTGACAGCGTTAATTTGTCAGCCCGGAGGCGACTATGTTCAATTTAAAATCGGCATTTGCGTTAATATTAGTCTCAGCACTCAGCTTTAATGCCAGTGCAAATGTACTCGTTGACGAAATCGTCATTGACACAAGCGACTTGCAAGCCAATATCACTGCAGATTTAACCGCTGCAATGAATAAAATGCACCAAGAAGTGCTACAAGAAGCCACTCTGCTGATTGCCACAGACGATGTCGCATCTCATCAGCAAGTCGTTAAAGCCGAATAACCTAAACGACACTGAAACTCAGGTCGCGCTCAGTAAGAGCAAAGAAAAAGCCGCATTAATATGCGGCTTTTTTGTACTTAAATAGCAAATCAATCCCACTGACGATATACGGCAATGGGCAGGTTTTCGCCCGACTTATGGGCGATACACTTTCACGTTCGTGTAACCTTGCTCGATTAAATACAATGCCTGCAATTTACTCATCACCCCACGCTCACAATAAAGCAAATAAGTCTTTTGCTTATCGAGATCGGCAAACTGAGTCGCTAACTTGAAGAATGGGATGCGCTTTATCTCAATACCTTCAATTTGCAGCGGTTTACTTTCCTCTTCTTCAGGGGCACGAATATCAATGACCACTTGGTTGGTATCGATACTGGCAACCGTTTCAGTCTCAGTAATCCGAGTATCCATTTGTTCTGCGATCTCCCTGATATCGATAGTGACAGATTGGGCGATGATCTGATCGATCAAATCCTCAGAGAACTTTTTCTCTTCCGCTTCAACCTTAGCTAATACCGCTTTTACCGTTGGCTTTTGCGAAATTACGCCGCAATATTCAGGCATTGATTTAGCAAAATCTTCGGTGCCGATTTTACGGCTCTCGTTGATAATGTCTTGCTTATCCATGGCGATTAAGGGACGTAGAATCAATAACTCAGTACAACGGTCGATGACGTTTAAGTTGGTCAGGGTCTGGCTAGACACTTGGCCTAAACTTTCACCGGTAACTAAGGCTTGAATGCCCATACGCTCGGCGATACGCGCCGCGGTACGCATCATCATGCGTTTCAATACAACGCCCATTTGACCGTTATCGATACGCTCTAAAATCTCAGCAACCACAGGCTCAAAAGGCACAGAGATAAACTTCACTTTATGGGATTCACCGTAGGTTTTCCACAAATGGTAAGCCACTTGTTTAACACCAATTTCATGCTGTGCGCCGCCCAGATTGAAGAAGCAGTAGTGGGTACGAGCGCCTTTTTTGATAAATTGATAGCTAGAAACGCCAGAGTCAAAACCACCCGAAATCAAGGACAATACATCTTCCTGTGTTGCCATCGGAAAACCGCCTAGACCTTCAATACGCTTAGTCACCATATAAAGGTTATCGCGCTCAATCTCTAAATTAACGGTAATGTCCGGATTCTTTAAACGCACGCCTAGCGCATCGGTAAACTGGTTTAAGCCACCACCGACATAACGTTCAACTTCAATAGAATTAAAATCATGATCGCCAGTACGCTTTACTCGCACGCAGAAGGTTTTACCCGCGAGTTGGTCACGGTAAACAGGCAAGACTTGCTGATAAATATCATCAACAGATTCAAAGCTGTACTCATCCACTTGCACTACGTGTGCAATGCCAGGAATACACGCCAGACGCTCACCGAAAGCTTGGGCCAATTCAGGCTTATCCTTTGGTACCATCACCATAATGCGGTCCCATTGACGCTGCACTTTTGCATCTTCGTCAACTTTTTTAAGCACATTACGGATGTTAGTTTCGAGCATTTTGGTGAAGCGCATGCGTACAGGCTTGCTCTTCATCATGATTTCTGGATACAGCTTTACAATAAACTTCATGGGATTTCCGCGGGCAATTTTAAAACAGCAAAATTGGTTAAAAGAATAATCGGGGGATTATATACCCAAGCAACCTAAAAAGGCGAGTTTCAGCGCACATAGCCAACAGCGACACAGGCCAAATTTGTGGCGTATTCATCGCGTATTAATGACTAAATCACGGCAGCTAATTAGGCTGAAATAATGTCACTAAAGCCTATTCGAATGGTTTGAATTTCCCTGCTTAAAATAAGTGATTTGAGATAAATCATTAACAATAAGTCGTTGAGGGATAGTTAAGGAAACTTAGGGATTACACACTCAATGTGATTAACGTAAAGCCCAAATGGATTTAAATCAACCACAGAAATTTGATGCATAACACTTTAACTAAAAGGGAAAAGTCCACATTAGCTCAATAAAAAAGCCGCAAGATTATTGCGGCTTTAGATTGGGAGAGTATCTAAACACTTAAGGCGAATTACCGATCTGAATTTCTTCAGACTCCTTAGCTTTACCTTGCTCAATAGCAATTTCAACCCTGCGGTTACGGGCACGATTTTCCGGAGAATCGTTAGGGACAATCGGATTGTTAGACGCCATACCAACCACTTTCATTCGATTAGAATCAAAGCCGCTGACCTGTACTAACTCATGGGCCACTGCCACGGCACGTTTGCTGGATAAATCCCAATTAGAACTATAGAGCTCATCGCTTATTTGCATATCATCCGTGTAACCTGACACTGTGATGACACCTGGCACATCTTTTAACAATTCGCCGACTGAGCGTACCACAGGTTTAAATCGAGGCTGCAGGAAACCTGAGCCAGAAGCAAATGAACCCTTCTCACGTATACGAATAATAATCTGCTGACCTAATGACTCAATTTCAATCGCTCCATCGGTGATCTCTTTATTGAGCTCCTGCGCCATCTTCTTCACTTGCTGATTGATCTTTTCTTGCGCCGCTGCCGCTTCCGCTTTAACCGCATCGGCCACTTCTTGCGCCGTAGCACTCGCTTCGCCACCCCGCTGAGAACCATTTTGCTGCTGCACGCCTCCCGCACTATCGTCTTCACCCGCTTGGAAATCCAATACAGGTTCAGTCATTTCATTCGTTTGCTGGTTAATGATTTCAATCGGAGTCGGATCGGGGCGACCTGGTCTAAATTCTAAGGCAATGACAGAAGTCCCTTTCGGGATGTCTTTAACTTCCACCTTATTTTGCACACCAAAGGCATACTTCATTGAGCCCGCGATCTGTTTAAACTTCATCACGTCCATTTCAGAAAATGACAATAACAACACGAAGAAGCACATCAACAGCGACATCAAGTCTGCAAATGTTGCAAGCCACATAGGTGCTCCGGGCGGTGGACAGTTGCACTTAGCCTTAGCCATTGGCTACTCTCCGTCCGTTGTATCTATTTTGCGATTTTTCTCAGCCAGATAATTTTTCAAGAAGCCTTCAATCACCCTAGGGTTTTGTCCGTCTTGAATCGCCAATACCGCATCCATAATAAGATTACGGTTAAGCATTTCTTCTCCCATCCTAATTGTTAGCTTATCCGCGATAGGCAAGCAAACCATGTTAGCGACCATAGCGCCGTATAATGTGGTTAACAAAGCAACGGCCATCGAGGGACCAATAGATTTAGGATCTGACATGTTAGATAGCATGGCCACAAGACCCACAAGCGTACCTATCATGCCCATCGCTGGGCCAACATCGCCAAAGGCTCTAAATATGCCAATCCCCGTCCGATGACGTTCTTCCGTTAGAGCGATATCCTTCTCTAGGGCTGCACGCACCACTTCACCATCGTGACCGTCGACCAACATATCAACAGCCTTTTGCATAAAAGTATTGGTAATTTGAGCTTCTTCTAATGCCAAAAACCCCCCTTTACGGGCGGCATCCGCCATAGTGACTGACTGCTCAATCAAATCTTCTGGTTTATCAATCTTAAATACAAAGGCTTTCAAAGCAATTTTAACGGCACTAAAAAACTGTTTAAGAGTGAACTTCATCATTACCACGAAGAAGGACCCACCGAACACAATCAGGATCGAGGGCACATCAACGAAAATCATCAAGCCGCCACTGGTCACCATAGCGCCGAGAATAAAACCAAAGGCTCCCACAATTCCGATTATTGTTGCTAAATCCACAACGGCTCCTCAATTTTCGTAATAAACGACATAATACTTACTCTGGGTAAGCAAGAACACTCAGTTATTCTACCGAATAAGATAATCCCACCGACACACATACGAGCCTTGTTTATCCAGTTAAAAATTACCATACAAATGATGATACTATTGTCAGTTATCGGACACACACTAAGCAAGTTTAGCGACAATTTATATTTTCTGGAAAAATTTCAGTAACAAAGCGTGCTATTGAGCAAATATCTTTAGTCTGAATTTGACCCTTACGCCGCCCTGATATACCTTGTGTCCGCTAAATCAAAGGAAACCTGAACGTGGCGAAGAAACCCGAAAATCTTAGTTTTGAAGAATCCCTTGGCGAACTTGAACGCATCGTTGCCGATCTAGAACAAGGCGATATATCCCTCGATGACGCGTTAAAACAATTTGAACGTGGCATCAATCTCGTTCGAAATAGCCAAGCAAAACTCGAACAAGCCCAACAAAAAGTGGCCATTTTACTGAAACAAGATGAAAATGCGCCCCTATCCCCCTATGCCGTTGAGGGCGAATAAGCGTGTTAGTCAGTACCATTCAAGAATATCAACAACGAGTTGATGATCAATTAAAACAGCGTTTTAGTACGCTTGAAGATACAGCTCCCCAATTAAAAGCCGCTATGACTTACGGTGCCTTATTGGGAGGGAAGCGCATTCGACCGTTCCTCGTATACAGTGTAGGACGCATGTTTGGGGTCGAACTCGAAAAGTTAGATGCTTGCGCCGCAGCCATTGAATGTATCCATGCTTATTCATTAATCCACGACGATTTACCCGCCATGGACGATGACGAGCTCCGCCGTGGCCAGCCGACCGTGCATATTGCCTTTGATGAAGCGACGGCCATTTTAGCGGGGGATGCTCTGCAAACCTTAGCCTTTGAAATTGTCACCGAAGCCGTAGCAGGGATCAGCAGCGAACAACATATTGCTATGGTAAGAGTATTAGCCAAAGCCTCAGGTTATCGTGGTATGTGTGGAGGCCAAGCAATAGACTTAGCCTCGACCGATAAACATATTGATCTTAAAGCATTAACTCAGCTACATAATATGAAAACCGGCGCCCTTATCAGCTGCGCCGTTGAGTTAGCTTTGATCGCCGCAAACGCGCCAAAAGATCAGTATGCTGCTATGATGGATTTTGCTCGTGCGGTCGGACTCGCCTTCCAAGTACAAGACGATATCCTTGACATCGTAGCCACCACCGAAGAGCTAGGTAAACCGCAAGGCTCTGATACTGAATCGAATAAGAGTACGTTTCCACAACTACTTGGACTACAAGGTGCACAAGACACCGCCAAACAACTGATCCAAGAGGCACTATCAGCGCTGGCTAAATTGCCATACAATAGCCAGTTAATTGCAGACTTCGCCCGCTATATCATTGAGCGAAGAATATAATAAGAGTCGAAGTATCTCGCTATGAGTTTGGACATTTCTCAGTTTCCCGTGTTGGCGCAGGCCAACACCCCCAATGAGCTCCGCCAGCTTCCTCAGGCACTTTTACCACAAGTAGCCGATGAACTGCGCGAGTTCCTTCTTAAGTCTGTTGGCATGTCCAGCGGACATTTTGCCTCTGGGCTCGGCACAGTAGAACTCACTGTGGCACTGCACTATGTCTACAATACCCCCTTTGATCGACTGATCTGGGACGTAGGCCATCAAGCCTATCCCCATAAAATTCTCACGGGTCGACGTGACAAGATGCACACCATTCGGCAAAAAGATGGCTTACATCCTTTCCCATGGCGTGAAGAAAGTGAATACGACACTTTCAGCGTTGGCCATTCTGGCACGTCGATTAGCGCCGCGCTGGCGATGGCGATAGCTGCAGAAAAAGAACAAGCAGGTCGTAAAGTGGTCGCTGTGATCGGCGATGGCGCTATGACTGGCGGCATGGTGTTTGAAGCCATGAACCACGCGGGCGACTTGCACAATGACATGCTCGTGGTACTGAACGACAACGAAATGTCGATTTCAGAAAATGTCGGCGCCCTCAACAATCATTTAGCACAACTGATGTCAGGCCGTTTCTACACCACACTGCGCGAAGGCGGCAAAAAAGTGTTAAAAGGTATGCCAGTCATCAAAGAAATGGCCAAGCGCACTGAGGAACACCTCAAAGGTATGGTCGTTCCTGGCACTCTATTTGAAGAGTTAGGTTTCAACTACATAGGTCCTATCGATGGCCATGATGTAGACGCTCTGGTCGAGACCATGCGCAATATGCGTAATCTGAAAGGTCCACAGGTGCTGCACATCATGACCAAAAAAGGTCGTGGTTATGAACCTGCTGAAAAAGATCCTATCGGTTGGCATGCTGTGCCTAAGTTTGACCCATCACTCTTTAAAAAGCCGGCCACCAAACCCGGTTTACCGACCTTTTCTCAAGTCTTCGGTAAATGGTTGTGCGACATTGCCGAACAAGATGAGAAAGTGTTAGCGATTACTCCTGCGATGCGTGAGGGTTCTGGCATGGTGGAGTTTTCCCAGCGCTTCCCGAAACAATATTTTGATGCAGCGATTGCTGAGCAGCATGCCGTCACCTTAGCGGCGGGTTTTGCCTGCGAAGGCTTCAAGCCTGTAGTCGCGATTTACTCGACTTTCCTGCAACGCGCCTATGATCAGCTTATTCACGATGTGGCACTACAACAATTGCCCGTGTTATTTGCCATTGACCGTGGCGGTATCGTCGGTGCAGATGGTCCAACCCACCAAGGTGCATTCGATTTAAGTTTTATGCGTTGTATCCCTAATATGGTGATCATGGCGCCGTCCGATGAAAACGAATGTCGTCAAATGCTCTACACTGGCTATTGCTATGATGCGGGCCCAAGTGCGGTGCGTTACCCAAGAGGCAGTGCAACGGGAGCGATGCAAGTCGAGTCCATGACTGCGTTGCCAATTGGTAAAGGTGTCATTAAGCGTATCGGTAAGCGTATTGCCATACTTAACTTTGGTACCTTGCTCGCATCGGCATTAACCGCTGCCGAAAGCTTAGATGCGACGGTTGTCGATATGCGCTTTGTGAAACCACTTGATGTTGATCTGGTAAAAGAAATGGCACTAACCCATGAAGTGTTAGTCACTGTGGAGGAAAATGCCATTATAGGCGGTGCGGGTGCCGGAGTGCTTGAACAGCTTCAAAAGCTAAAAATGCCTAAAGCCGTACTCCAAATAGGTTTGCCAGACGAGTTCATTAAACATGGCTCGCCAGAAGAAGTCATCCACGACTTGCAACTGGATGCCGAAGGCATACTGGCGCAAATCAATGCTTATCTAGTGCAATAGGCTGAACTTGCTTATCTCGTTAAGACGCTAAATCTTATCAATAAAAAATTCCGCCCATAAAAAAGGACTGCAATTGCAGTCCTTTTTTGTTGCTGTCTGTTATAACAGCGGCTGATCCAATAAAGCTTAAGCTTCGATATCTATCGTCGCGGTTTCTTGATTAGGGCCACCCTGTGACACCATCACCATAGCAGGACGCAGCAAGCGACTGTTCAGCTCATACCCCTTTTGCATCACCAACATCACAGTGTTCGCAGGGAACTCAGCGCTTGGCTGCATGCCAATCGCTTGATGTTGGTCAGGGTTAAATGACTGACCTTGTGGATCAATTTGCTTAACACCAAATTTAGCCACCGCAGTGAGTAAGCTTTTTTGAGTTAACTCAACACCTTGATAAATCGCTTTCGTCGCTTCATCTTCTGGGTTTGTCCCCATTAGCGCGCGCTCCATGTTATCAAGCACAGGCAAAAGCTCATTGGCGAACTTTTCCAAGGCAAACTTGTTCGCCTTTTCCACATCCATTGCGGCACGACGACGAATGTTATCGACCTCGGCTGCGGCGCGGATGACTGAATCCTTCTGCTCTTCAACTTTCGCCAAAGCTTCAGCGAGTAACTGTTCCAGCTCTTCAATACGGAAATTGGCCTGGGTAAGCTCATCGATCAGACTTGCTTCTGCGGTAGATACTTCAGACTCTACACCCTCTTGGATCAGATCCTGTTCTGCTTTAATCGATTCGTTGCTCATTTTCACTCCAGCTAAAAATGCTTTGTTTCTGAAATACTCTGGGCATATTATGGGGATCAATTTTGACGTTTCAAGGCCTAAGGCCAGATCTAGCATAAATATGACCACAAAGTTTCATACTATCGGCCTTATCGGCAAACCTCACCACCAAGGGACCAACCAAACCTTAAAACGTCTGCATTATTGGCTGACAATGCAGGGCTTTGAAGTCTTAGTGGAAGAGCGTGTTGCTACCGAATTAGGACCCAATATCATAGCGGTCGATTTACTAGAAATTGGCGCGCGTTGCGACTTAGCCATAGTCGTCGGTGGTGACGGTAACATGCTCGGCGCGGCAAGGGTATTAGCCCGCTTCGATTTAGGCGTGATTGGGGTTAACCGCGGCAATTTAGGCTTTTTAACCGATCTGCCGCCCGATGCCTTCGAAGAAGCACTCGCCAAGGTACTCGATGGAGAGTTCGATACCGAGCATAGATTCTTACTCGAAGCCGAAGTCTATCGCCACGGTATGCTCAAGGCGAGCAACACCGCCGTCAACGAAGCCGTACTCCATCCGGGTAAAATTGCCCACATGATTGAGTTTGAGGTCTATATTGACGATCAGTTCATGTACAGCCAACGTGCCGACGGCATGATAGTGTCAACGCCTACCGGTTCAACGGCCTACGCCCTCTCCGCTGGCGGCGCTATTCTGACGCCTAATTTACAGGCCCTGATCTTAGTACCTATGTTCCCGCACACTTTGTCGTGCCGCCCAATTGTTGTCGATGCGTGCAGCACCATAAAAATGGTTGTGTCACCTGAAAATGGCGAAAACCTCGAAGTCAGCTGTGATGGCCACGTGCATTTAGCCGTGTTACCCGGCGATGAAATCATAGTGCGCCGCAGCTCTGAACGTTTACGGCTTATTCATCCTAAAGGACACAACTATTTCCACGTGCTGCGGACCAAATTAGGCTGGGGCAGCAAGTTGTTTTAAGTCTGTATCTGTTGGCTAAATCACCAATAAAAGAGACATATCACGTCTCTTTTTTATTTTGTAAATTTAACCTAGAAGGTTGCGATTAAAGCCTTATCTTTTCCCCTGCACAGTCTTTGGTGAACTTTTTAGCACTTCTCACAAACAACTAATATTCACATTAATGGCGTTTGAGCATTAATGACACTAACCAGTCTGATAAAAGTTCAAACAGTATTTTTTAGTTTTGTTACTTAAAATTTCTGCTTCAATTTCACCCTGTTCTCTCAATTTCCCCTCTTAACCCATTAGAAGCGGTCACTTTTTATTTCAACTTTTCTGTTATTCGCTCAATATACTTGAATATTTGGGCTGGCTGTTCGCTCAAATAAACTGAAACTAAATTAAACAATGGTTATTAAATTTCATATTAAAGTAAAATTCATTAAGTGATATCCATCACAATAAAATCCCACCATTTTAAAACGTGCTCTAGATCACTATAAAAAACCATTCCAAAATGGACATATTAGGCAAACATTACAATAGCTTGATGAAAATAGAAGTAAATGAGTTAATCTAGCCACAACAATCTATGCGACCTTAATCACACCTTAAAAATGTCTTAAAAAATCATTAAGAGTCTATTAATGAAATAAATGGATCAGTTAATTGCAATAATGACGATAAATATGAGTGATAGCTCTACTTTTAATAACCAGAAAAACAACAAACTCAATTTTATATAACCAAAGTAGATATACATCCAAGAGTCTAAGTGATCATTGTCACATATAAGAAAATCCCCTGAGAGAAGCACCCCGCAGCACTGTAAATTAGCATTTCATATAACAGCCAAGATGATCTAGATCATATTAGTCAAGCTCACAATAGCGTCTAGTACACAACACAGAATGTCGAGACCGTAAGTACTTGCAGTATTAACTGCTGATTTATTGGTCTGGGAAGTCGACATGAAGGCAGATGAAAAATCCTAATATCAATAATAAGACAGACCACTTTATGAAGAGGCAAGCATGACAATACTTCAACTCCTCGCTAGCTTGACGCCAGTGCTCAGTGTAATGCTATTTCTAGTGTTACTCAGAATGCCTGCATCTAAGGCTATGCCTATCTCCATGATAATCACAGCGCTCGCCGCCGTGTTTATTTGGCAAATGGATACCACATTACTGGCGGCATCGGTCCTCGAAGGACTGCTCTCAGCCATCACACCGTTAACCATCATTTTTGGTGCCGTATTCCTACTCAATACCCTGAAATACTCAGGTGCCATGGACACTATCCGTGCTGGGTTTACTAACATCAGTGCCGATGCCCGTGTACAAGTCATCATCATCTGTTGGTTATTCGGTGCCTTTATTGAAGGTAGTGCTGGTTTTGGTACTCCCGCAGCCATTGGCGCACCACTACTGGTATTGCTTGGTGTACCACCCGTTGCCGCAGCTGTCGTGGCTTTAATTGCTGACTCGGCCTGTGTATCCTTCGGTGCGATTGGTCTACCCGTACTCTTTGGGATGGAACAGGGTCTGATCCAAGGTGGCGTGAGCATGGCGGCGGAGCAATTTGCTGCCCATGGCGGTAACTATGCTGGTTATGCTCGATATATCGTCATGCATATGATCACTATCGACTTAATCACAGGTTCATTAATTCCTCTCGTAATGGTGACCATGCTAACTGGATTCTTTGGTCGCAATAAATCCTTTAAGGAAGGCTTAGCAATTTGGAAATTTGCGATTTTCTCAGGTCTTGCCTTTACCGTCCCCGCATGGATCATCAACTACCTTGCAGGCCCAGAATTCCCTTCGGTTATCGGTTCATTGATCGGTATGGCCTTAGTGATCCCGGTTGCGCGTAAAGGCTACTTACTGCCTAAAACGCCATGGAATGATTTCGCAGAGAATGACAGTCAAGAAAGCGGAAAAGTCGAAACAACGGCTAAGTTTTCTCAAATTGCCGCTTGGACACCTTACATCATCATGGCTGCGCTTTTGGTACTGTCGCGTACAGTGGCACCGTTAAAAGCATGGTTATCAAGCTTTAACATCAGCTGGACAGGCCTAATGGGCACTGAGCTTAAAGCCAGCTTCGCAACCTTATATGCACCAGGTGCCTTCTTTGTTGCCGTGTGTATTCTAGGTTTCTTCCTGTTCAAAATGAAAAGCCCTGCGATTCAGCAAACGGTCGGTGTTTCATGTAAGTCCATGTTGCCAACCATTATTTCATTAGGCGCATCAGTGCCTATGGTGAAAATCTTCTTAAACTCAGGCGCGAATGGTGCAGGCCTTGCCTCAATGCCTGTCGCTTTAGCGGATATGTTGGCAGGTTCCATGGGCGCAGTGTGGGCTTGGATGGCGCCTATCGTGGGGATTTTTGGTGCCTTCTTATCCGGTTCAGCCACCTTCTCAAACATGATGTTCTCCAGCCTTCAATACAGCGTGGCCGACAATATTGGCATGAACCACACACTGGTATTGGCACTACAAGGTATCGGAGCAAACGCCGGTAACATGATGTGCGTAATGAACGTGGTTGCCGCTGCAACGGTAGTGGGTATGGCAGGTAGAGAATCAGAAATTATCCGTAAAACAATGCCTGTTGCCATTGGTTATGCCTTACTGGCGGGCACAATAGCTACCCTGTGGGGTGGATTCTAAGCCGTTTTATTTTATTGAATGCCCGAAGTCACTCCCAGTGACTTCGGCTTTAATCTATTAATAAAGAGAGTGATGCTATGTCGATTAACTATAAACTGGTCATCGATGATCTAAGAACGCAATTAGGTGATCATCCCGTGACGGATGATCCCGTTCGCCGTTTTGCCTGGTCCACCGATGCAAGCTACTTCAGGATAGTCCCAGAAGTGGTTGTCCATGCAGAAACCCTAGAACAGGTAAAGCTCACATTAGCCGTTGCCCGTAAGCATGATGCACCCGTCACGTTTAGGGCCGCTGGAACCAGTTTATCTGGCCAAGCTATCGGTGAAGGTATTTTGTTGATCCTTGGCCATGATGGTTTTAGAAAGATTGAAGTCAGTAGCGATGCCAAACAGATCACCTTAGGTGCTGCTGTCATTGGTTCCGACGCTAACGCCGTACTCGCGCCGCTTAACCGCAAAATTGGTCCCGATCCCGCCACCATAGGCTCCGCCAAAATTGGTGGTATTGTGGCAAACAATGCTTCGGGAATGTGCTGTGGTACAGCGCAAAACAGTTACCAAACTATCGCTTCCGCGAAACTTCTTTTTGCAGATGGTACTGAACTCGATACTGGCTGTGAAAAATCAAAAGCTGCCTTTGTTAAATCCCATGGAAAAATACTGGATGCGCTGACAGAACTGTCGCACATGACTCGTCATAACACAGTGTTAGCGGACAGAATTCGTAAAAAGTATTCCATTAAAAATACCACCGGCTACGGCATCAATTCGTTACTCGATTTTACCGACCCATTTGACATCATCAACCACTTAATGGTGGGGATGGAAGGCACCTTAGCCTTTATTAATGAAGTCACTTATCACACAGTGAATGAAGCTAAATTTAAAGCCTCAGCTATGGCCGTATTCCATAATATGGAAGATGCCGCACGAGCCATACCACTGATAAACGGTGAAAGCGTTTCTGCGGCTGAACTCCTTGATTGGCCATCAATCAAAGCAGTAACGGGCAAGCCTGGCATGCCAGATTGGTTATCAGAATTGCCGGCCCTATCCGCTATTCTACTGATAGAATCCCGTGCTGATGACGACAAAACCTTAGATAATTATACTCAAGATGTCACCGTGAAACTCGCCGGTTTTGACTTTATCCGCCCAATGGAATTTAGTACTAATCCAGCGATTTATGACAAATACTGGGCAATGCGCAAAGGCTTGTTCCCGATTGTAGGTGGTGAGCGTCCAAAGGGAACCTCAGTTATCATCGAAGACGTGGCCTTTGAACTAGAGCACCTTGCTGCTGCGGCGCACGATATCACTGAGCTTTTCCATAAACATGGTTACCCTGAAGGCTGTATTTATGGCCATGCTCTTGCGGGGAACTTCCACTTTATCATTACCCCCACCTTCTCGACTCAAGCCGATATCGATCGTTTCCATGCCTTTATGGATGATATTGCCGACATGGTGATTAACAAGTACGACGGTTCAATGAAAGCCGAGCATGGTACTGGCCGTGCTGTCGCGCCGTTCGTCGAAAAAGAATGGGGACAAGATGCTTACACTTTGATGAAGAGCATCAAACAAGTATTTGATCCACAGGGTATTCTAAACCCAGGCGTTATTCTTAACGACGATAGCAATGTCCACGTTAAAAATATCAAGCCCTGCCCTGTGGTCGATGATTTTGTTGATAAGTGTATCGAATGTGGTTTCTGTGAAAAAACCTGCCCAACATCGGCACTCAACTTCTCACCTCGTCAGCGTATTGCGACTCTGCGTGAAATAGAACGTTTAGAACAATCCGGTGATAAAGCCGCCGCAGCAGAAATGCGCGCCGCCGCTAAATACGATGTAGTTGATACCTGTGCCGCCTGCCAGCTTTGTACTATTGCTTGCCCAGTGGATAACAGCATGGGCCAACTGGTGCGTAAACTGCGCACGCCGTACATCAGCACTACTGAACAAAAAGTCTTAGATTTCCAAGCCAAACACTTTGGCGCAGTTAACCAGGTTATCAGTTCAGGTTTTGACATGCTTGGCGTGATCCACAAGATCACTGGCGATAACATTACCAGTGCCCTAATGAAAACCGGCCGTTTGATTTCAAAAGAAGTGCCTTATTGGAACCCAGATTTCCCGAAAGGCGGCAAATTGCCAAAACCATCCCCCGCTAAAGTTGGCCAAGAAACAGTGGTTTACTTCCCAGCCTGTGGCGGCAGAACCTTTGGTCCGACACCCAAAGATCCCGATAACCGCACTTTGCCTGAGGTGGTCGTCACGCTGCTGGAACGTGCAGGCTATAACGTCATCACGCCAGAAAAAACCCGCGATTTATGTTGCGGCCAGATGTGGGAATCTAAGGGCGACTTTAAAAACGCCGATGCCAAACGCCAAGAACTTATCGATGCAGTGAGCAAGATGACCAATGGTGGCAAGCTGCCAGTGATCGTCGATGCCTTGTCTTGCACCTACCGCACTTTGTCGGGTAATCCAAAAGTACAAATTATCGACTTAGTTGAGTTTATGCACGACAAGCTACTGACTAAGCTCAACATCAGCAAAAAAGTCAATGTGGCATTGCACTTAGGTTGTAGCGCACGCAAGATGAAACTTGAACCTAAGATGCAAGCAATCGCCGATGCCTGCTCTGCGCAAGTGCTCAAACCTGCAGGAATTGACTGCTGCGGTTACGCGGGTGAAAAAGGCTTGTATAAGCCTGAAATCAACGCCAGCGCACTGCGTAATATTAAAAAGCTCATTCCTGTCGAGATTAAGGAAGGCTATTACGCCAACCGTATGTGCGAAGTCGGTCTGACCCAACACAGCGGCATTTCCTACCGCCACTTAGCTTATCTGCTAGAAGAGTGCAGCCGCTAATCTGGTATACAGTAGTAAACAACGGGGCTATTTTTAGCCCCGTTTGTTTATATAAGCGAACTATTCTCATTTATTTGTCATTAAGTATTTTTTGAGAATTTAAACCTGAATAAATACATTTTAAAACCAATGTAATCATCAAGTTAAAATATTCTCATTTTTGAAAAAATCTACAAGCTCATTTACTAAATTAGGGCTACTTATTCCGCTAAGATAGGCCTATATTTGATCAACTACCTTAGCATTAGTGTGGATATTGGGTCACACTGCAAGGCAATGTCGTTCACTAACAAGAAAGAGAAAACACAATGAAAATCGCCCTTTTCATCCCGTGTCTAGTCAATCAAATGATGCCAGAGGTCGCGATTGCCACCTTGGAATTATTAGAGAAACTCGGGCACCAAGTGATTCTACCCGCGGGTCAAACATGCTGTGGCCAGCCGATGACAAACTCGGGTTGCTTCGATGCAGCACGCAGTACCACCCTTAAATTGCTCAACGCCTTTAAAGGAGTAGAATGCGACGCTATTGTTTGCCCTGCCGCCTCTTGTTTAGTGGCCGCCAAAGAAAACTTCCACGAGTTTGATAGCAGCCCAGAAGCACAAGCTGTGATCAACAAACTCTATGAACTCACAGAGTTTTTACACGATATCGCGCCGATCCCCGCCTTTACCAAGCCCTTCACGCACAAGGTAAGCCTGCAACTAAGTTGCCATGGCATTCGCATGTTAAGCCTTGCCACCCCAAGTGAGCAAATGGGGCCAAGATTCAACAAAGTCGAAGCTGTATTGGCCAATATTGCAGGCATAGACATAGTGTATCCAGACCGCCGTGACGAATGCTGCGGCTTTGGTGGCACCTTCGCTGTCGATGAAGGCGCAGTGTCGGCCAAAATGGGCAAAGACAAAGCCCACGCCCACGCCGCAACGGGTGCTGAGTATGTGGTGGGTTTTGATCCCTCATGCCTATTGCACCTCGATGGCATGATCCGCAGACAGCAATTGCCGATTGAAATTCGCCACATAGCGCAAGTGCTAAACGCCGCGCTCTAGGAGACTCACCATGGCTTACAATCATAATCACGGAGCTAATGGCTCCCAAGTCCATGCCCATAAAGCCGATATTTTTTGCCGCGACGAAACCCGTGTCGACTGGCATTCAAAAGCGCTATGGATGCTCAGAGAAAAACGCGACCGCGCCGCGGGTAGCATCCCAGAATGGGAACAACTGCGTCAGTTAGGCTCAGAAATTAAGCTCCACACGCTAACCCATCTTGCTCAATATCTTGAAACCTTTGAACAAAACTGTATCGCCAACGGCATACAAGTCCATTGGGCGAAAGATGGCGCAGAGCACAATCGTATCGTGCATGACATTTTATCCCGCCATAAAGTCAAAAAGTTGGTGAAGTCTAAGTCTATGCTGACCGAGGAATGTCACCTCAATCCGTACTTAGAACAACGTGGCATTGAGGTCATAGATACCGACTTAGGTGAGCGGATTATTCAGCTCGCCAAAATGCCACCATCACACATAGTCGTGCCCGCTATCCATATGAAAAAGGAAGAAGTCGGCGAACTCTTCCATGAGAAACTCGGCACTAAAGCAGGGGCAGCCGATCCCTTGTATTTAACCCGCGCCGCCCGTGCTCACCTGCGTGAACAGTTCCTTAGCGCCGATGCCGCGATGACAGGCGTGAACATGGCGATTGCCGATAAAGGCGCCGTGGTGGTCTGCACGAACGAAGGCAACGCCGACATGGGTGCTAACCTGCCTAAGTTGCAGTTGCATTCAATGGGCATCGACAAAGTGGTGCCCGATATCGATAGCGCAGCCGTCTTGCTACGCACACTGGCACGCAACGCCACAGGCCAACCTGTCACGACTTATAGCGCCTTTTACCGTGGCCCACAGCCCGAAGGTGAGATGCACATTATTATCGTCGACAATGGCCGCACTGAGATGCTCAAGGATAAAATCCTCGCAGAATCATTGAAGTGTATTCGTTGTGGTGGTTGCCTCAATACCTGTCCTGTGTATCGTCGCTCCGGCGGTTACAGCTACAACTACACCATACCTGGCCCAATTGGTATCGCAGTGGGCGCTAAGATTGATGACACTAACTCGATTGCCTGGGCCTGTACCTTGTGTGGCAGCTGTACCTATATCTGCCCAACGAAGGTGCCGCTCGATAAGATTATTTTCCACCACAGACGCCTTAAGGCTGAAGCCGGAAAACTCCCCTATGGCAAAAACAGTTACATGCCATTAGTGGGTAAATTTATGGCAAGCGAAACCATGCTGAACTGCTCTATGAGTGTGGCGAGAACTGCGCTGCGCATTCTACCGGGTAGTCTGTTAAAACCCTTTAGCGGTGCATGGGGTAAATACCGTGAACTGCCCGTTGCCCCGAACTCCAGCTTCGAAGCTTGGTTTAAGAAACACAGGAGCCTATAAGATGTCTAGTAAACTTGAAATTCTCAATGCGCTCAAACTGTCGGCCTTAACAAATCATCCTATGCCAAGCATAGATGTGACGCCAAGAGTAGAAAATCTCGTCGGCCAATTCGAGACCAACCTCAATACTGTCGCGGGTACGCTGCATAAAGAAGGTGGCATCAAAGCCCTGCAAGCCAAAGTCGATGAACTTATCGCCCAAGGGTTACAGGTCATCTCCCTTGTAGAGGGTGTCACGGCAAACCGTGAAATGCCACCCACTGCCCACGAGCTCAAAAACATAGATTATGCAGTGATCCCAGGTGACATTGGCGTTGCCGAAAACGGTGCCATTTGGGTTAACAATAAGAATCTAGGCCACAGAGTGACACCTTTTATCTGTGAAAACCTGATCTTAGCCCTGCCAACGAATAAGATTGTGCCGACCCTACATCAGGCAGCTAAAGAAATCACGTTAGCCTCAGGTGAGTTCGGGGTGTTTATCGCGGGTCCATCAAAAACCGCCGATATCGAACAAGCCCTCGTCGTCGGCGCCCACGGCGCCTGCAGCTTGAACGTGTATTTGCTCTAATGCCTCGAGATTTAATGTAACCAAGAAAATTCAAGGGTTATGGAATAATCGAAACACAAAAGCCGCCTTCATTAGCGGCTTTCTTATTGAGACTTCGCTGAATGATATTTGAGTTGTAGGCTGATAAACCACTAACACAGCTTACCAATTAACGTTTATTGACTAACAGTTTACAGGCTTGCCATGGCATTCACTCGCCGACTCGGTGAATAGAAACCTAGGGCCTCTAAGCTTATGAACGAGAGCCATGGCCGTTCTCATGCATCCCTGCATTGCACGACATTCAGGCGTCCTGCCTATCAGATGGCGAACTGGCAGTTAAACACGGATGTTGTTCAAGTCAATCCGTGGATGCAGGGCCGCTCCATCCTGCTCTTTGATGAACGGCGCCGTCCCTAACATTTATCTGCGTACGTTAGTGACGCTTAAATACAAACCCAACATTAAGATGTTGATTTACATTGTGATATAACTACGTTCTAAGACAATCGTTAGTGATAAGCAGGGGATCTTTATCAAGTCGCTTTAACCACGTGCGATAGCGCACATACTGAGGATACCTTGGTAGTATCCTCGACTCGGTTGATAGTATTCTCGATTATGTCCATGAGGCATTTATAGTAAAGGTGAGTAAATGAACGAGGTATTACTACAAATAAAGGCGCTCACCAATGGTGATCCTTTGTTGACGGCTGTCATTGTTGGAGTATTAACATTTACGTTAATTGGACTCGTAGGCTACATGCTAAAAGATGTCCCCGCGAAGCTGTTAAGTTGGCTCAGTAGTCTGCTGTTTGTGCGGCTCACTATAGACGATAGCCATCAGGCGCGCACAGAGGTATTCAATAAACTGTCCTTTTTGATCAGTAATACTACCATTCCGTTTTTTTCACGCTCTATCTCTGAGGCTGTGTACTATGACTATAGTGTGAGTTACGACGGGCGTGTCAGTGTTAAATCTATCGGCTACGGTATGCACCTGTTTAAATACGGTGGTTGTTTCATGTTGGCTACCCGATCTAAGGTCGATAGTACGATGGCATACGATTCTATTACTGTAAGTGCACCATGGTGGGCAAAAGATAAACTATATAGTTTTTTAGAAGATACTCGTGGAGACATATCTACAGAGCCGAAAGTTAATATTTTCGAAGAAACCGAATGGTGTCGCTATGGCACATTGAAATCATCGGGTTTTAGTGAATTAGTGCTAGATGAAGAGTTTAAGCAGAAGTTGATGGGAGAAGTTGATAACTTCGCAAGTAGAGGGAAATCGGTTGTAAGTAAGCTAACCATACTGTTACATGGAAAAACGGGTACTGGTAAGACGGGTATAGCGAGAGCCTTAGCTGTTGAGTATCATCGCGATCTATACATATTGAATCTATCGACTGTAAATGATGCCACTATTCATAAGGCGATTAGAAAGGTACCGCCCGGAGCTATGTTGTTAATAGAGGACTGTGACTGTGTAAAGGCGACGGTATCACGAACTGCTGAAAGCAATGTAGATAACCCACCACTCACTTTAGGTGGCGTTCTAAACGCGTTAGACGGAATCATTCCTCTTGATGACTGCCTTGTAATAATGACCACAAATCATCCTGATAATCTTGACCCAGCGTTGATACGTAAAGGTCGTGTAGATGTCAGTATTGAAGTACCACTTATCAGTGCAAAACAAGTTAATGAAGACTACTTTGAACGTTTTGGCGCAGTTCTTAATAGAACTGAGCCATTGTTAGGTTGTGAAGTCTATGAACTCCATCGCAGAGCGAACTTAAGATATGGTGTGTGTTGTAAGCCAGTGTAGATGCTCTGGATTCAACAAACCATGAGGTCATGATAGCCATGAATAACAATAAACTGATCGTCTTCAATTAGTGGTAACTGGCCGAGTTGCTGTAATCTGATTTTTAATTCAGCAAGCAGAAATACATTGTCATCCGCCAAACCGGCAGGAAAAACGGTTTTCGCAATTCTAATCGCGTTAATGGATTTATAGCGAATACACCTTTGCACAAAAAGACAATCAGTAGCCATGATCTCGGATAACACTTGATTTGAGGCTTCATAATCGAGAGGAAAGTCCTCTTCACCGACCAACTGTAGTTGCAAATACACAGGACGAGAAGCTAACAGCGTCATACATTCGCGCCATTTAGTATTATTCATCATAGAACTCATAATGTTAAATTGCTTTTTTACCCCTGATGATTAACAAGTTACCTTTGGTGTTTAACAGCCCGTATAGGGATTAAAAATGGTAGCGAATAAAGTAAGCCGCTTAAAGTAATGGGCTAGACGTAAACTCGTTTAGTACATCTTCTGAGGTTGACTCATATTCAACCACCAGTTTATGGGGTGTAAGCCGATACACTCTCACCTCAATATTCCCTCGCACAGCATAAATTAAAGCGCCGCCATAGGTTGTTTCAGGCCCAAGATCTCCTGCTGGAACTTGCTCGGCGGCGCCAATATACAGGCACCCTGACAATACTGTTAAATTTGCAGAGAGATAATTCGAATTGAGCCCAGCCTCACCTAGCTTACGGAAAATTTCAACCTCATAACAGCCATCGGCGCCAAGTCCTACGAATAGCACATGACCTTGATTGATTTCCAAAATTTCGTCACTCGGCACAGACCACCAATCAGCCGTATCTTCACAGCGATGAGTTAATGCCGCGGGATCAAATATCGCCATTGTGGCGGTATCTGTGTCAAACCGAGTTGTTGTATAGGGTTTACTCATCATATATGGACCCATCCGGTTTGCAAGACATTCGATAGCGATTATGAGAAGAGTTCATTGCACCCATATATTCGGCCTGTTATTGAGGTATGCCTCTGGCCCTGATGGATATCTGCTTCTACTGTCCTTATCATCCTTGCGGCTTCATTATGAGCCTATGGCGAGCTAAGGTTTTCAGTAGATCAGTCTGACTGTCTCATCATCAAATCAATTGTCATAGCAACTTGCTGGTTGATTAATTATT